>CAMAXT010000081.1 GCA_945862295.1 Pseudobacteriovorax antillogorgiicola | reverse complement strand
AAAAGTCAGCGCATCAAAAGTTTCTATGGATAAAAGTAAAATTATTAGTCCATGCCAGAATCCCGATCAACCGGATTGCAGTAAAGACGAAGACAAGGCAGCAATTGTGCTTGAAAAAGGTGCAAAAGCTGATCTCAACGAAACTGATCTCCAGCCTAAATCCGAAACACAAATCCTCGTCATCGAAGACGAAGGTGCGCCTTCGGTAGTTTTAGCGCGAGGTAACCCGGACGACTACAAAGCAAAAACAAATATCGGTAGAGCTTTTTACTTACACCAAAGACTCTACGCTCAACTTGATGTCCCGGTTGCACCGAGGGTAGCAGAACAATTGACAGCGCTAAACGGTACCTATGATGGTCCCTGCATCAAAAGCGAAGAAAGCGATAGCAGTACTTATCGCCGCCGCTTTACCTACGACAATCAGTTCTATACTTATGGTGGCATTGCGAACCATCCAAATGCAGCTCACCCCCATCACAACCAGATACCGACAAAATTGCAAGTCTGGCGTACAATTCTGACTTACGAAGGCGATGCTTGCCAAAAATTAATATCCACAAGTCATTATACCGGACAATCGTTTTTCTTTATCAGCCAAGATGCCAATTCCTACAGCCAGCAGCTTCTGAACGACGTCTTTTACGACTTAAAACACACGTACTGGACTTATCATAACGAAAATATGATCAAGACACTTAATGAGCAGATGGTCTGCGGGTTGCAAAATTGGACGGTCGATGTTTCACAAAACATTACTAACCGCGAATGCTACGGAACGCGGATCCATTTCGAAGGCTTCTACGACCGTTTCGAAAAGCGAGAGAACGGAAACCTATTTTTGAGTATGGATTACGAAGAACGTCCAGACAATTTGATGGATTTAGTTCCTCAAAACGTCAGCGAGGACTTTGAGTTCATCAAAATAAACTAATGCCACATAAATGTTCCAAAAATCCTTAACAATTGTGGTCAATAACCAGAGCGGCACTTGCATTAAAGTGGGTTTGCGGCAAAAAGCCGCCTGAAAGGACAAATATGAAAAAGAGTACCTATTCCAAATTGTTAGCGTCGCTGGCGGCTACGGCATATCTGTTAACTAGTGCTGAGATAGCATTCGGCTACGTCCACAGCCAGTTGCTAATTGGTACGTCGGAAGGCAAGTTTGATGGTGGCGAAGGTCTAACCGGTAACTACCGCACGAGCGAAGTGACTGCATCCTTTCAATTCGATTACTTCCCTCCGCAGGTTCCCTTAACCTTCGGCGTTTTTATTGGACACAAGAACCTCCGTATCAAAGAGACCGGTAGCACGATCAACCGTGCTGACCACTGGAGTTTCGGCCCCGAGCTAATGACCTGGTACCCAGCTCCTTACGATCTAAAGCCGTACTTTAAAGGCGGGCTTGGCTTTGGATCATACACAGCAATGGAAGCCGGCTCAGTGAACGGCGGTAGCCGTGCCTGGTACGCTTCTTTCGCACGCCGTGGTTCGCTTGGATTAAAATGGGACAAATACCAGGAGTTTGCTCCTGTTCTTGAGTATCTGATCTCAGAAGAAGAGCTGGAAAACGAAGGCTCAACTAACGATCTCACTCCAAAGAAGGCTAGCAAACTAAAGAGCAAATCAATGCTCATTGGCTTTGAAAGCAGCTTCTAATATCTAATAAATTAGGAGTCCTGAATATTCAGGACTCTTTCTTTCGCTTAAATTTCTGAACAACAACGACTACAACTTTGAACAACCATCAGGGAGACAACACATGCAAGAGACCAACGTAGTAAAACAGAACGCTAAAAACATCCGGCAAACCTCCACCATCGTCGGTGGAGCAGATTCTTTTCCAGAAGTCGCTGCGTTAATTCTAGCTCGTCGGTTTGGAATTGTTGGACGAAAAAAAGACGCCAGAAAAGTTCTGACATCTTATTTGCAATACAATAAACCGACTCATAACATCATGTACGCTTTGAATTCTTTCGGATAACCGTTTCTCTATTTAAAAAAAAGACTGAATTCTTATGAATTCGCTAGAGCTGTATCAACGGCGCGGCGTACTACAGTTTCGTTATTGGTGAACAGTAGGTCAAATGCTGCTTCGCCTGCTTTGTTATTTTCAGCACTTACTCTAGGCAATCCTGCGCCACGAAGTTCTAAGAGATCTTTGCGGTATTTGGATGGGCTTTTTTCAAACATCGTCTTGAACGATCTAGAAAAGTGAGCCGAACTAGAGAAACCGCAGGAAAAGGCAACATCTGTTAGGGACCATCTTGGATCTAAATTAATGAATTCAGCAGCTAAGATTGTTCTGAAGTTCCACAACCAGCGCATCGGCGGGACGCCGCACTCTTTATGAAAACGGCGGCAAAAGTTGAAGCGAGTCATACCAGCTTCTCTCGCAAGGTCATCAAGGTTGATTTCGTCTGCGAAGTTGTTGAGTACAAACGAAACCACACTCTCTACGATTCTTGAATAGCTCGGGGACTTAACGTCGGGTGACTCTTGTTTCGAAAAGCTCATTGGTAATACTCCTGCTTCAATCTTTTGCGCCCAAACCCTTGTGGCGAAGTCTATAAAGCAAGCCGAATGCCAACTTTTAAGTCCGCGAAACATCAGTATTATTTATATTTTGTTGGAATTTTGACTAGTTTTGTCCGGGAATTGAGCCGGGATCTTGGCTTAACATTCGGACGTCCTAATAGCAGACGGCACGGAGTTATGCCTTGGGAGGTATGTTCTTTAGAATGAGCCTGAGGTGCTCTTCGAGTGCAGCGTTTTGCGGTAGAGTTTGCCCTTCTTTGACCTTACGAAACCACGTGCACTGCCTCTTTGCGTATTGCCGCGTTGCTGCAGCGATATGATCAAACAAAAACTCCTCAGCAAGTTGACCACTCAAAAAAGCAGCTGCTTGTTTGTAGCCGATGCTTTCCATTGGTTTACAGGTAATACTGACTCCTGACTTAATGAGGTTGCTCACCTCATCGAGCAGTCCCCCAGCAAGCATTTGTTTTGTGCGAAGAGCAATGCGATCGTGCAGTACCGATCTAACAGGATCAAGGATAAATATAGACGCTTCAGCATTCGATGCCCCGTCTATTTGCCGGCTAGTCTTTTCGTGAACAGGTCCACCAAGAAGTATATTAAGTTCTAGTGCGCGAACAATGCGGAAGCGGTCATTTTGATGAATCTCTCCTGCTCGCTTAGGATCGCAGTCTTTTAATCGCTGAAAAAGATCGACGGAGGATTGGGTCTGCAGCTCGGCCCGTAGCCCTTCATCACTCGGCAAGTCATCATGGAAGGCTTCCTGCAACAGAGCTCGCAAGTAAAGCCCCGTTCCACCGACAATAATAGGAATTTTTCTACGAGCTAAAATATCGTTGATGGCTGAGCGCGCGTCGCGGGCGTAACGAGCTGCGTCGTAGTCCTCATGCCAATCTAGGACATCGACTAAATGATGAGATACGCGACTTAGCTCGTCTGCGCTTGGTTTGGCCGAACCAACATCAAACTTGCGGTAAAGTTGTACCGAATCGCAACCAACGATTTCACCTGACATGCGTTCAGCGAGAGCTAATGCTAAAGCGGATTTGCCGCTAGCCGTCGGACCGGCTATGACGATGTAGTGAGCAGACTCAGGCATGGCAGTCTCTTGTCACCTGTCGAACCAACGAGCCACCTGGCCTTTGCTCCACCAGCGAAACACGCGACGACCATGCGGACAGTTGTGGTAGAAATCCACAGTAGCAGCTTCTTTGATTAGAAGTGCTAAATCATCGTCGGTCAAATGTTCACCGGAGCGTACCGAACTGTGGCAAGCAATGGTTGCTAACACTAGGTCGGTACTATCTAAGCGATTTTTATAATCACCTGCTGTATCTAAATCAGAGGGATCACCAGCAAGCTCGGCGATCACACCGACAAGGTCTTTACCTGCAAGGATTGAAGGGACAGCGGTGACTGCTATACAGCTCTCGCTTTCGACGTCGAAACAAAAGCCTTTTGCAGCCAAAGAGTCTTTTTCGGCTACTAAGAATGCTACTTGGCTAGGACGCAGATCAATAGCTTCCGGCATTAAAAGACGCTGAGTTTGCTTCAGTAGGTTCCGATCTTTCTTCAAACGTTCATACAAAATACGTTCATGGAAGGCGTGCTGATCAACAGCCAGCATCCGGCGATCATCAGAAAACAGAAGATAGCAATTCGCGAAGCAGCCAACGTAGGTCAGATCTTCCCATGGAATGATTGATGAATCATGTTCCGCCTCGGTTGGTTGTGACCGTTCTGGACTATTAAGCATGCGTTCCAAATCTTCTGGACCAGATATGCTTGGAGAAGAAAAATCCCGACCTGCACCAAATTTTGGCCCTTGGCCCCCAAAAGATTGGATGGTGGTGGTCGACGATGAGCGGTAAGACTCACTAGGACTATAAGATCTTGTCGCCATATCGGTTTGAAAGGACATACTACGCTCAGTCGCAACGGCAGCATCATCTCCAGCTGGACTTGTCCAAACGGGGTTGCGCATACCCTTGCGAATAGCTTGCGCTAAAAGGCTTTGCACGTCAGAAGGATATTGAAAACGCAACTCAGTTTTTGCCGGATGAACATTGACATCAACAAGCGTTGGGTCCATTTGCAAATGGACAATAGCGATTGGATAGCGACCTTTTAACAGGTGCGTGTGATAGCCGCGCATGACACCGTAGCGCACAGTTTTATCTTTTACCCAGCGCCTATTCACAAAAAGGAAAAGATGCTTGCCGGTGGCTTTTTCAATTCCTGGCGGTGAGACCAATGCCTCGACACTGCCGAAGCGGGATTCATCTTGAACATAAACTAAAGATGCTGCGTCTTTGCCAATGACAGATTTTGCGCGGCTTAAAAGCGCAGCTTCACCAAAAACACCTTCTGATCCTACCTCTAAAGCAGGAACAGAAAATTGCTCTTTATTATTGTGCTTAAGTGTAAAACCAATACCCGGGTGACAAAGGCTAAACGCATGGATTAGTTCTAAGCACTGGGCATATTCAGTGCCAGGCGATTTTAGAAATTTGGCGCGTACAGGCACATTGTAAAATAGGTTTTCGACAGTAATTGTTGTGCCGGTCGGGCCATTCCAATCATGGACATCAAGTTCGGAGCCGCTATTGGCGACGACTTTTGTTCCTTGGTCAGCACCGCGTTGAACGGTACAGAGAGTGAACTTGCTCACTGAAGCGATAGACGCTAGAGCTTCGCCGCGAAACCCCATTGTTGCTATTTGGAATAGATCATCCGTGTTTGCGATCTTGCTGGTCGCGTGTCTTTGCAACGCAGCTTTTGCATCAGCCCGGTCCATGCCGCGGCCATCGTCTGAGACTGAAAGTAAGGCTGTTCCGCCGAGCTCTAAATGGACCTCAATACGTCTGGCACCTGCATCGATGGCGTTCTCTACTAATTCCTTAACGACGCTTGCGGGTCGCTCTACGACTTCCCCAGCGGCAATTTTATTAATCACGTCATCGTTTAATAATTGAATGGATCCCACGTCTGCCCCAATTGTGTCAGGTTCCTGTTGCCTACCGTCATCTGCCCGTGTAGAGGTCACCTACGAAGATCTCAACGGGAGGTCACCTAAGACGACCGATGTCACTGGTCGCAAGCATAAAGGTTCGGTAATGAATTCCACCTATATCACCAGCGCCGCCCTTGCGGAACAGCTTCCTGACTATGATTGGCCCGAAGTTGCATTCGTCGGACGCTCAAACTGTGGAAAATCCAGCCTTCTCAATGCTTTACTGAATAGAAAGAACCTTGCCCGGGCAAGCAGCACGCCTGGCCGGACCCAGATGGTCAACTTTTTCGGTACCACTAAGGGCGAACAGCAATTGATTTTTGCAGATTTGCCTGGTTATGGCTTCTCAGCGATTGGGCGCCTGGCCAGAAAACCATGGGAAGAACTCATGGGCGACTATTTGGTGAGAGAAAATCTTCGCGAGATTTTGTTTCTTTGTGACATTCGCCGAAACTTCGACGAAGAAGATATCGAGCTGGTGGATTGGCTGGGTCGGAATGCGAACCGATACAAATTAACGGTCGTTCTGACAAAATGTGACAAACTGAATCAGTCCGAACAGGCAAAGGCCGTCAATAAAATTCAGTCTTTGCTGGATGCAAAAAACATGTTTGTCCACCAAATATTGGCGGTTTCAACTCTGAAAAATAAGGGAATAGAGAAGCTGCAGGCGCAGCTACTGTCCTGGCTGGATGAACCTAAAGACTAACCCGCATCAGTCGATGACGGCTTGCGTCTTCAACACTTTTTCGCAGACATCCCAGAGCTTGTCTTTTTGATCCATGTGTCTCATCAAAGTCCCGAGTCGGTGTGCGAGCAGGCCAGCGATGTCGCGGGCGTCCACGATACCTATATCGAGATTTCTCAGAATCACAGAATCGATTTCATCTGCGATTTTCAGCAGCTTTGCAGCGTCTGAATCAGAAGCGGTCTTAGCGGGAAATTGAATGACTTTACCCATAAGTTTGCCCTCCGGCTTGGTCATCTCTCTCCTTATCGGCACAATGGCGCCCACCATTACAGTATACCCTATTTCTGCCATTATATCAGGTTGTTTTAGCCAATTTAGAAGCATGACGAACGATTAGATTTCAGGTAGACTGCCGCTTTCAAAGACGTTGATTTGGCAGCTGGTCCGAACCAGCTGTTACCGATACTTGCTGCAGGAGATGTGTGAATGACTAAATATGATGTAATTGTCATTGGTTCTGGACCTGGAGGCGAAGTCGGCGCTATTCGCGCGGCTCAGCTTGGCCTAAAAACTGCTCTCATTGAAAAAGAACCGCACCTCGGTGGCACTTGCCTCAACTGGGGCTGTATTCCAACCAAAGCCCTGCTTGAATCAGCAAAAACCTGGGTAAAACTGCAACACGCGAACGACCTCGGCTTTGAGACAGGTAAAGTCTCATTCGATTGGAAACGGATCATGGACCGCAAGCAGGGAATCGTTGACGTTCAGCGGAAAGGCCTGCGTTTTCTGATGAAGAAAAACAAAATCGATAGCTTTGAGGGCCATGGCCGCATCGCTGGTAAAAATAAAATCACTGTCACCGATAAAGATGGCAAGGTCACAACACTAGACACCAAGTTTGTTTTGCTTGCTACGGGTTCACGTATTCGCGAGCTTCCTTTTGCCAAATCAAACGGCAAAGCAATTATCAACTCCGATGATATTCTTTCACTCACAACGGTGCCGAAAAGCCTCTGCGTGGTTGGCGGTGGTGTTGTTGGTACCGAATTTGCTTCTCTATACGGCCGCTTCGGCAGTGAAGTGACCATTGTTGAACTCGCGCCGCAAATTCTTCCATCAGAAGATGCGGATACTGTTAAAGACCTCGTTCGATACCTCAAAAAACAAAACATCACGATTGAAACAGCGACGAAGTTGACAAAAGTTGAAGACAAGGGCGACCATGCACTTGTCACCACTGAAGGGAAAGAGCCACGTAAGTTTGAAAAAGTTTTAATCTCAGTTGGTCGGGCGCCAGTGACGGAAGATATCGGCCTTTCGATTGTCAGCATTAAAACGAATCCAGGTGGGTTTATCCCGGTCGATGAACACTATAAAACAAGCACCGACTGGGTTTACGCCATCGGCGACATCATCCCGACTCCGATGCTCGCGCATACGGCATCAGCAGAAGCTATCCACGCTGTGGAAATCATGGCTGGGCACCACGCGCCGGTGATCAACTACGATAACAATCCAAACGCAATTTACACCTATCCTGAAATCGCCAGCGTCGGGAAAACGGAAGACGCACTTAAAAAGGCGGGAATCGAATATAAGGTAGCTCAGTTTCCGTTCGCTCCCATGGCTCGTTCGAAGATTGACGACACAACCGAAGGTTTCGTGAAGATTATTTACGCGCCGAAGTACCGCGAACTTCTTGGCGTACACATCGTCGGTGCTAAGGCGACGGAAATGATCGCCGAATTTGCACTTGGTAAAGTCCTTGAAACAACGATCGATGAGATCGCGCATACGATTCACCCGCATCCGACAATCTCTGAAACCATTATGGAAGCAGCACACGTTGCTGTCGGCGGCGCAATTCACATGTAATTGGTAGGCAAAGCCTTAACTGACTTTTCGGGATTTATATGTCTGAACAAATCGAAATATTAATGCCGTCTATGGGCGAAGGCATCAACGAAGCCACGCTGGTAAAATGGTTAAAAAAGAAGGGCGACCAAATAAAAAAGGACGAACCTTTGCTTGAGGTTTCGACGGACAAAGTCGATACCGAGATCCCGTCTCCTGCGGCTGGATTTCTCCTAGAACTACTAGCTACAGAAGGCGACACCATCCCTGTCAATGCCACCATTGCGTGGGTCGGCGGCGATAAAAATACGGTTGTAAGCGCATCAGCAGCAAAACCTGCAGCATCTTCGGCAGGACATGCGGCAAAAGATAAGCCAGCAGTTGCTACCACGACGCAAGTTGCGCAGGCAGGTAACAAAGCATCGCCGTCAGAAAAAACTGCCACGCAAGCACAAGTTCAACCACGCTCAACTTCAGTTGTAAATTCCGGACCAATCAAATCATCGCCATTGGTCCGAAAAATCGCCGAATCTAACAGCGTCGATCTCGCATACGTTTCTGGTACTGGTATTCAAGGACGCATTACAAAACCCGATATTGAAGCGTTTTTAAAACAAGGTGTAGCGCCCCTTTCGCACTTCGCTCAACCCGCAGCATTTTCTGGTCCGGCGCATTTAGAACACGGCCGTCTTGAGACCAAGAAAACTGATCAACTGGAAACTTTGGAAGGCGTGCCTGTTCGCCGCGAAAAAATGAGCAAGATGCGCTCACTTATCGCTGATCATATGATTCGCAGTGTTCGAACATCCCCACATGTCACGACGATTTTTGAAATTGATTTACACCGCGTTGTGCAAGCGAGAGAGAAACATCGCGCAGCATTTCAAGAGAAAGAAGGCTTTAATTTAAGTTTTACACCGTTCTTCGTTTGGGCTGCAGTACAGGCCATCAAAGATCATCCTGTCGTCAATGTCAGTGTCGATGGCGACGATATTCTTTGGAAGGATGACATCAATATGGGTGTCGCGGTCGCCTTAGAAAAAGGGCTGATCGTGCCAGTTATCAAAAAAGCGGGTGAACTCAACTTCGTCGGGATCGCTCGTAGGATGAATGATTTAGTCGTTAGATCACGCTCGAAAAAACTCACCCCTGACGACGTTCAAGGCGGAACTTTTTCCATTACCAATCCTGGTATGTTTGGCAGCATCGTCTCTTCTCCGATCATCAACCAGCCACAGGTTGCGATCATGAGCATCGGCGCTATCATCAAACGTCCAGTTGTTATTGACGATATGATTGCAGTGCGGCCACTTGTCCAGATTGGACTTACCTTTGATCATCGCGTCGTCGACGGTGAAGGGGGAGCCCGCTTTTTGTCAACGTTGAAAGAACGCCTTGAATCCTTCGATGAACCTACCTACTGATAAAGTGTGGCAAGTCACTTTTTACTTAAATCTAGTTGGAAAAGAAGGCGGTAAAAACTATCGCCTTCTTCCGCGATTTTGAAACCGAGGCGCTGATAGAGCTTTATCGCTCGGTTGCCTTTTAGGACACTCAATCTGACGCCCTTGGTATTTTCAGGTGCTGTATCTATTATTTGCTTTACGACCGCAGTGCCAATGCCGCGACCTTGATAGTCCGCTTTGACCTGAATCTGCGACAAAATCCAGTCAGATCCTTCGCTAAACGCTTTCACCATACCAACGCTTACGCCTTCTAAAACTATGATGGGAGTGGACTCATAGTGATCTAAAACTCTTTGAGCGTTTATTTGTTCGTCAGGAGTTTTTCCCATTTTGATATAATGAGGGTTCATCGTTGCTCTGCGAAGGGCGATCAGAAACGCGTAGTCTTGTTCCGTCACTTCGCGGAACGTTAAGTTATTTTTTTCCATCGCAATCAACTCGATCAATTTTTGTCTCCGATTACATCATAATAATAGGTGAATAGGTAGGATTGGATCGGATAAAACCGGATAAACACCGGACAGTAGGCAGGAGAGCGCTGCGCACTGGGAATTCTTAACGATTAAAGAAATTGGTTTATTTGCAACTTCCGCTAACAATGACTGGGGTCTCAGCACTTTATTCTTTGTTGAACGGACGATTTATCGGCTGGTAACTAACGGTACGCGGGAAATCTCCGATACCAACATTGATTCTACGAGTATTCAACGGTTGACCCGGATGTCGGTCAACAGCGCTGAATTTAGAGGTTTAATTGGCAGGTAGCAGCAAAATTTTAACCAAAGATCAGGTTCTCTTCAAAGCGGGAGATAACTCCGATGGGATGTATCTAATCCGTAAAGGCGAGCTTGTGGTCTATTTGGAGCAAGATGGTAAGCAAGTCATGTTGGCCACTATTCCAGCAGGTGGCATGATCGGTGAAATGGCTCTGTTCGATGGTTCGCCGCGTTCAGCGTCAGTTAAGGCGACCCAGCCTTCGGAGGTCACTCTGATTTCAACTGATGAATTCAATAAACTGATGAAACAGATTCCAAAATGGTTCGTCGGTCTAATGACTGCCCTATCAACACGCCTTCGCCAAACAAACGACCGCCTAAAAAAGCTAGAAGGTATTGCTGTTGTAAAAGGCATGCCGTTTCAGTCAGTCATTCGTATTCTCAATGTTTTGGTCTTACTGTGGGCTAAAGACGGCGAAAAAGATGGTAAGGATGTTGTGCTGCAAAAAGGTATTGCGGAGAAAACACTTGTCGGACTTTTTAATGAAGACGCCGAAAAAGTAAAAATCCTTTTTGACGTGCTAGCAAGAGAAAAAATCATCTCGACCAGAACCGATAGCTATAAAAATGTCGTCATTGTCTGTCAAAACCGCGCCATTCTCGGCCAATTGGCAACGTTCATTGCTAATTTCATTGCGACAAAACCTGCGAAACCATACTTAAGTGACACCATTCTATCCATGCTGCGAGTACTTGAACGCATGACAGCTGCAGCTCCATACGATACTTCAAATGTCTCTATTCAGGATTTGATCAAAGAAGGAAAAAGAGACGGCCTGAATACGGCGTCATGGGAGCAGGAAATCAAGCTGCTTGATAAAACTGGCAGCGAAGACGTAAAAGTTGTTAAGACTTCTTCAGGACTCGGTCTAAGAACCAACAAGAAAGACATCACTAACTTCGTTCGTTACCACTCGGCAATCGCCTTGCTTTTCAAATCTAACCTGTCGTGAAAGACTGTCTTGAAAAACTCAACTCATTACTGATTGCTATCTTCTTTTGCTTGATCATTCACTGCTTGGATTGACTCAGTTTCAACTTCCAGGGGCGGAATCTCGCGGTCTGGATCATCAAATGCAGACTGCAACGAACCATTTTGACCGACCTCGGAAAGATACATTTGCGCAGCAATTACGCCGCCTAGACAAACTGCTAGCATCAAGACCTTGAACCAAAACTTAGCCATCACCCACTCCATCTCGAACGGTATTTTTGCCCGGATAGTTTTGCAAATCCGGATGGTTACCATGGAATATAGCATTCCATTTGAGGTTTGACACCCCTAGTTTATTCTGTTAGCTTGCCGCGACCGGATCACCCAATCTCATTACGATCCAACAAATTGTAATTACAGGGAGTTTGGACACATGAAGTCCACTGTCGAGAAAATCAACCCAGTTCAGTACCGCCTATCAATTGAAGTAACTTCTGAAGAAGTGAATTCAGCCTTTGAAAATGCTCTGAAAAAAATCCAGCGCAAAGCAAAGATCCAGGGCTTTCGTCCAGGCAAAGCTCCACTCAATGTTATCAAAAAACTCTATGGTGGCAACGTCTCTGCTGACGTTCATCAAGATCTAGTTAATAAGCATTTATTCAAAGCTCTCGATGAACAAACCATTCGACCAATTGCTGCGCCTGTAGTTGATTCAAATAAACTGCCGGTACAAAACGAAAATTTCGCCTTCAGTGCTGTTGTTGACGTTATGCCAACAATTGACATTCCAGAAATCAAAGGCGTTGAAGTTTCAGTAGAGAAATTCAAAGTCAAAGAAGAAACCATTGACCGCGAAGTTAAAATGCTTCGTCGTCGCCAAGCAAAAACTCGCAGCACTGACGCAGGAACAAAAGCTGCGGTCGGCCATTTGGCTGCGCTTTCTCACACTGCTTCTGTCGACGGTAACGATTTACCGCAAATGAACGTAAGTGAAATGACTGTTAATCTCGGCGAAAACGAAATCTTCGAAGACCTTGAAAAAGCAATCATCGGCATGAGCGTTGGCGAATCGAAAACTGTCTCGATTAACATTCCTGAAACAAACCAAGATCCAGCTATTGCTGGCAAGAGCGTCTTGTTCAACATCGCCCTCAATGATCTAAAACACATGGACGTTCCCGAGTTAAACGACGACTTCGCGAAAGAACTCGACTTCGAAAGTTCAGACGCTTTGGTCGCTGATATCAGAAAACACTTAGGTACCCGCGCTGACGAGCTTCGTCGCCAAAGACTCGAAAATGCAATCCTTGATAAGCTTCTAGCTGCGAATCCTTTCGACGTTCCGCCAGCAATGGTTGACCAAGTGATCGATAGTCTGATCAACGAACAGCGCTTCGGCAACGAAGACGAGCGTAAATCCGCTCTAGCAAACAAAGAATTTCGCAATTCGTTCATTGAAACTGCAAAACGCCGCACTCAAAACACACTTATCCTCTGGCATGTTACTCAAAAAGAGAACCTGCAAGCGTCTGAGTCTGAGATTGCTGAGCGCGTAAATGGCGTCGCGGCTCAATTTGGTATCGACGATCCAAAACGCTTGGCTGCCGTTCGAAAGAATCTCGAAGCACGCGTTCGCGAGAACATGGTTTTCGAAAAAGCGATGGACTACCTCGTGCAAAACGCGAAGGTCACTGATATTGATCAAGACATTTGATAGCAACAAAAAGTCCCTGGTTACCCGAATGCATCGGTGTAACCAGGGACTTTTTTTGCTTGCCGCAGGCTAAAGCCAAAAAGAAAAAAATGAAGGTGTCGGAAGTCAACTTTCAAGTTTTGACTCACCTTTTCCATTTGATCTTTTGTTTTTTTCTTTTTGCTTTTGGCTTACTTAAATGCCTTCCGGACCTGCCACCTCCGCAGTTTCAGATCAGTTTTTAGGTGGTTAGCCTCTAACGACCTGAAAAGGTACATTTCCAATAGCGCTCTGTTTTCTGATCGAA
>CAMAXT010000080.1 GCA_945862295.1 Pseudobacteriovorax antillogorgiicola | reverse complement strand
ATTAAGAGTTCTGTCGGTTGGACTTTCATCTGCCGTTAACCGAGCACGCGTTAAATAGAAGCGCCAGTTCGCTTCGATCCCTGCTCCTTCAGCATCTTTCATCAGTTTCAGTGCACCATCAGTATTTCCCATAAGATCTAACAAATGCGAGTAAGAGGCGTAGCCGCCTGAGAATGAAGGTTCAAGGTCGATCGCTTGCTGGGCAAGGTCGCTTGCTTGTTTAAGGATGTACATGTCGCCAGGATTTTTTGAATAGATCCGCACCATCAAGTGCGACAGCAGGTGATGAACATAGGCTGAGTCTGGTTCACGCTGCATGACCTTCACAAGCTCTTGCTCGATCTTGTGGAGTTCACTTTCGTCTGCAGTCCAAGTCCTAACTTCGAGCTCTTTTAACGCAGATAATGGTATCGCTGCGACTTGGGCTGATAATAAGACGAAACCTAAAACGCTCCCCAGCATCCATTCGAGGGAACTGCTGATTCGGTTCTTTATGTTCTTTGCGCCAAGAATTTTGCCTCGTCCGTGCATCCTATCCCCCGCTGCCCCGTAGTCCTTACCGGGCAATGTTTTGTTCTCTTTGTATTTTCGGACGATTTTTGTTTTTAATTAGAAAAAAATGCGGGCATACGAACACATTATCTAAATTTTATTAGTCATTTTGAATGGTTGATGTCCATTTGAAAGTTCTCGACCAGTCACATAGCCACAGGCCTTGAGGCGTCTGTGGCGCAAGAAACAGAGGTTGGAGCTAAGCAACTTTTTCACCCCTGAATTAAAAGAATCGGCCTTTCTGTCGATATAACAAACAGATTACTAAGGAAGATTCCGATGATGGACCCGAAGAAACGTCTGCGGTTTTACAACTGGTTTTTTTTGCCTATGACCGCTTTGTTATTGGCACTGACAGTCAATCTTGGTTTTAAGTACTACCAGTTACGTTCTGCACCAGCCAAAACGATGGCATCCATAAAAATAGAACCAACGCAAAAGCGTGCTCGCAAGAGTTACGATATCAGTAACAACCTCTTGATGGATTCAATTCTCTCCATTGTCCAAAGCTACTATGTCGATTCGAAAAGGGTCGAAAACTCTGCCCTGCTAACAGTAGCCGTCGAGTCGATGAATACTATCCCGGGTGTCAAGGCAGGTGAAACACCAGGAAACGTTTGGATAGAAACAGATATTGGTCGCAAAGAATTCACCGTTTCAAATCCCCCGACCTATCAAGAAATAATCGATACATTAACCTCGATTTCCTCTGAGCTCTCAAATCATATTGGTAGTAACTCCGATCAGGAAAATGCTGCTGGTGTTCAGCAAGCTTCCATTGACGTTTTAAACAGCGTTCTTACTCAGCTTGATGCACACAGTGCTCTCTTAAGTCCTGAGTCCTATAAAGAACTTCGCCAGGGTACAGAAGGTTCGTTTGGTGGATTGGGGGTTTTGGTCGGTATAAGAGACAACCTTCTGACGGTTATTAAGCCGCTCCCGCGCAGTCCGGCACAACGGGCCGGAATTATGCGCTATGACCGTATTCTAGGGATTGACGGTAAAAGCACCTATGGCCATACCCTTGATGAACTCGTCGAATATATGCGTGGAGAGCCAGGCACAGCAGTTAAGCTCTCGTTGCTTCGGGACGGCGCAGAATCACCTGCTGATATGTCGATGCAAAGAGAAGTGATCGAGGTTGATTCGGTGACGTCTCACAAAGTTGAAGCTCCTCCTGAAGTAAAAATTCTTCGCTTGGTTATAGAAAGCTTTTCGTCTCGAACTTCGCGAGAAGTATTAGGCGGCATAAAAAAATTCCGTGCTGAGAACGATGGTAAAATGCATGGCCTTATCTTAGATTTGCGCGCGAACCCGGGTGGTTTGCTCGATCAAGCAGTCCAAGTTGCAGATCTGTTTTTACAAAAAGGTGTGATTGTTTCGACAAAAGGGCGTAGAGAAGAAATTGAATCAGCCGGCAGTGGATTCGACGAAGTTGGTTTCCCTCTGGCAGTTTTAATCGATTCAGATTCAGCATCAGCAAGTGAGATTGTTGCTGGTGCCCTTCAGGATCACGGCCGCGGGGTTATCATTGGCCAACCAAGTTTTGGCAAAGGTTCGGTACAAACGATCTTTGAACTTCCGGGCGAACGCGCTCTGAAACTTACAATCGCCAGATACTACACGCCGTCTGGCCGCTCCATTCAAAACACTGGCATTATTCCTGATGTATGGCTCCAACCAGTTTTCCAAAGCGAAAATAATGAAAACCTCTTAGGAAGCTACCGGTACCGGAACGAACGGTTCCTTCGCAATCACCTTGAATCGTCGGTGAGCGGCACTGACTATGCCGCGCCGAAATTTGCCATGAAAGCCTATTATCTAAGTTCTAACCGCGTAGAGACTGAGTTTGATGATCGTAAAGAGGACCGAGAACTAGAGATTGCGACCGACCTTCTTTACAAAGTCCATAAAAGTTACGGTGATCAAGTGCTACCGGGAACGGCGCGGTCAAGTCATTGGCTCGGAATTGCCGGTCCTCACCTTTTGGGAAAATTAAATAGCTGGGACGATAAAACTTCTGAATGGCTGATGAAGACACACAAACTCAATTGGAGCAAAAAACCCGTTGAATCTGATACTGCGGCCAAGCTTGAAATTGTTGTTGATAGTGTCCAGTACCAAGAGGTTCAACCAGGAGACCGCATTAACGTGAAGTACTCTGTTAAAAACGGTGGACTAACCAGCGTTCCAAGGCTTTCGGTTTTTGTCCGCTCAGAAGCTGCGGTACTCGATACTAGAGAGTACCTCATCGGCAGTATTCCAGGCGGTGACCAAGCGACTGGTACGCTGGCATTTCAGCTACCTAAAAATGTTGAAGTAGGTCCTATACAATTGCGCATTGGCGTGGGAGCTGACGGCTGGCCAAGTCCGGAAGCTGTGTCTGACTACTGGATTGAAGTTAGGTCTAAACCATTCTCGGAAATAGAAGCGCATGTAGATTTGGTAGAGGAATCTGGTGGCAAGATTGAAGGCGTTCTCGAGTGCCGCGAAACGGCGAAGCTTCAGGTCACGTTCTACAACCGGGGTGAAAGCGCTGTTGATGATTTGACCGTGTCTGTTATGAACCTCGCAGGAAAGCAAATTGCCCTGAAGGATACGCTCAAGAAATTAGACGCCATTGGTCCGGGAGAAACTAAAGTCATTAGCTTTGAACTGAAGGCAGCGAAAGATGTTCAGACGGCGGAGATTGGCTTCGGTGTTTTTGCAGATAGTGAAGGTTTGAAAACACCATTTAAACAAAAGTTTCAGATAAAAAGTTTACCAGCTGGCGCGATAACTAAGGCTTCAAATGCAGTCAGTCACTGAGACTGAGAAAAATAGGACGTGGGTATGGATAGAAAACCAAAAGTATCAATCGTTGCCGGTGATCTAAGATTACCTCGACTACTCGGTCTTTTTGAAGGACTTCGGGAAGATTTTGATCCAACGGTTTTTGTGCTTAATAATCCTCATACGATTAATAACCACGGCACTGGTCTGAAGATGAAAGTCTTCGATAACATCCACGAGATGCCGGGGTACATGCGAGATTTGGAAGAGCAGCTGGATAACAGCGATTTTGTTATCAGCTTTGAAACGTCGAAACTCGCTACGTTCCAGGCAGTTCGCATCGCAAGAAAGCTAGGTGTGCCGTGCGGTATAGTTGTGAACGAATACCAACCATTTTTCTACGAAGGCTACCAAAACATCAGAGCTGTGCAACATGATGTTATTGAGAAGGCTGATATTTTTTGGCCAACTACCGCCCAAGCTGCGAATACTTTGGTTGTTGATGGGGTAACGAGCAATAGAATTTCAAGAGTGAATCTCCCGATCGATCTTGACCGGTTTAAGTACCATTCGACGGCAAGGCAGAAGTTTCGAAATTATATCGGGCTGAAGGAAAACGAAACCGTGATTTTAGTGCGCGCTGCTCTAGAGCCATGGACCAACATCTTGTCTCTTCTGCAAGCATTTGCTTTGGTAAAAAAACGGGGTACCTTCGGCTCACGCAATGTAAAACTGCTGATTGCTGGCGACGGATCACAAGCGAAAGATCTTAAATATAAATCTTTTGACCTTGGAATTGGCGCACACGCAATGTTTCTCCACCAAGACTGTGAGCCTTTTCTAAAAGACATGTACTGTGCATCCGATATCATCTTTGATCCCAAAATGAACAAAGGAGACTATCTACCTGACATGCCGTCGCACATCGCTGAAGCAATGGCGTGTAGCGTTGTGCCTCTAGTGGTTTCAGGATCGATAGGAGCGGAGCTATCTGGTGATGCCGGTTTCGTTTGCGCCGATGGTTCTCCCGAAGCAATTGCTGCCATTCTGCAAACTATTTTGTTGGAGCCTGCTCTTCTAGACCGAAAACGCCTACAAACTCAAAGACGTTGTTACGAGACTTTCGACCTAAGTATTCAAGGCCAGCGTTTCAAAGAATCGTTGCAGCAAGTATTTGCTGGTCATAAAGGTCCTGGTGATCAGATTCATAACCTACTTGTGCAAGCGAAAGCTCAGCTCCAAGCAGGAAAAGACCGTGATGCACTCATTTCGTTAGAAGAATGCAAAATCATCGGCCTGAAAACCTCAGGTGATCGCGTAAAGTGGAACCAGCTACGTGGGGATGTCTTTTACGGGCTTGGCGAAATGAACGAAGCCACCAATGCTTATTCCGAAGGGATGAGGATTGATGACAAAAGCCTTGAATGCTTACGAGGCTTAGGGTTTGTCTCATGGAAAGGGCACTCTAACGAAGAGGCCATGATTTTTTTCCGAAAAGCTCTAGCGTTAAAACATGATGACCGAAAATCTCAGTACGGCATCGGCATGATCTTCCGCCGTCTCGGCCTACTTGAAGACTCACTTTTCTGGTTAGAACAAAGTATGATCGGTCCTGAACGGCCAGAGTCGGCCATTGTCGTTTATTCGCAAACATGTATTCAAATGAATCGCCCAGAAAAAGCTGCGAAAAGAATAGAGCAGACCCTCGATAAAGTCGGCGATCATCCAACGCTTCTTATGACACTGAGTCAACTCTATATGAACATGGGACGTAGCCAGGAAGCTAAAGACGTCATGTTACGGGCGAACAATAAAGCGAGTTAGAGTATCAGGTGACTGACACCATTCCTTACATTCCTCCATTCCCCTTAACGGATTTGCGTCGCTGCACGCAAAATCTCTATCGTCAGTCTTGGTCCTAGCTCCATCAGAACGCGAGTGGCTTCAAACGGCATGTGTAACCAGAAATTCCCATTTAAATCGGAACCACGGCCGTTCCAATGTGCGGGATAAAGGTGTAAGTGTACACCTGCTGTTGTCATCGCCATGTTTCGCGCACCTTGTTGATCGTAGCGATCCTCCCAGCGAAGGAAAGAGCTTCTAACACCGATATCGAGGTTGATGCCCGGTTGATTTATCAAAACAATGCCAATCCCAGCATTTGGACCCTGATAAAGCCAGGTATCTAAAGCGTAGCAATATAGAATATGACCCACCGGCTCTGGGTCCACCCAAACTGGTGCAGAACTCCTTTGAGTTCGACAATCCCGCAACTCCTTATGGCTATGAGAACGTGATCTACATCGATTGATGGTAGGAACTGGAAGCGACGCGTTCAAAACAGCTATAAGTTGATCTCAACTCACACAAAAGGACACGTATCGGGTTTGGGACTAGTGTTTAGTTGCTTAAATGTTACTTGAAGCGGGCTAAATTGCTAAATTACTGCTCTAGCCAAGCTATGGTTAGTGCGAAAATTGCTTCAAAATTCCTACCAATGGTTGCCGAGTCCGCAATGAATGGAAACTCAATAACGATCGAGATATTCACGAAAGATGGCGGTCTGAGTGTCCTGCCTACACGTACGCATTCTTCACGACATCAGGTCTAATGTTTTATCTCAACTGAAAAGTTTTTTAGTTCGTAGATCGGTTTACCATCGATTGCTAAATAGGTTCGGTACAGAAATGTAACTGATTGATAGATAAAAACAAAACGCATCTTTGATCTGGATTTTTTCCGCGTAATTTGACATGAATTAGTTCTATCAAAAACAAATCAGTCAGTTACGCCGGAGGTCCAGTCAAAGATGCGCAAACTCTTTCATCGCCAATGTAGCCTTTTTAGTCAATGGCCAAATCATAAGTTCACGGCTGGGTTGAAATCCGTTTCTAAAGTCCTTAACGATGACCCCGAGATGTTGAATTGGGTTCAGTCCGATCTTCTCAACGGCCGGAACCCTAAAGCCGTTGGTGCGCAAGGGATGACAGCTGAGCAGGTTCTACGGTCAGCGATTATTAAACAGATGAACGAATGGACTTACCGAGAATTGGCAATCCAATGCGCTGACTCCGAAATGACCAGGGCGTTCGTCGGCTTAGATTATGACGAGACCTACAGCCATTCATGTCTTCAAGCGAACATCCGCAGAATTTCCCCGGAAACCTGGACGAGGATCAATGAAGTCATAATTCGCTATGCGGCGGATAAAAAAATCGAGTCCGGTCAGACCGTTCGCATGGATGCTACTGTGGTCGAGTCAAACATCCATTATCCAACGGATTCCCGGCTTCTTCTGGACTGTCTAAAAGTAATCGAGCGGGAGTTTATTAAGATCAGAAAAAAATGGCCGAATTCAGGAATCTATTTCACCGGCAGCCGCAAGGATGCCAAGGCACTGGTCATCAAAATTGCCGACTCCAAGAATGCTGACGCTAGAAAACCGCTTTATAGAAAGCTGATCAAGATGTCGAGGAAGGTGGCACGCCGTCTCGATGAATCTTTGCAGAAGCTGGAAACAGCGGCCCCGCGGCTGCAGGACAAACTGTCAACTAACATCGAACGACTGCGGAACATTACGTCCCTCTTCCCACAGGTTATCAACCAGGCCGATCAAAGAGTGTTGAAAGGTAAGAAATTGCCTCCTGAGGAAAAGATAGTCTCTATCTTTGAGCCTCATACCGACATCATCAAGAAAGGTCAGCGCGAAGTACAGTTCGGTCACAAAGTTTTTCTGACAGCTGGTGAGAGTCAGCTTGTCTTGGATTGTCGTATCGAGGATGGCAACCCATCAGACACGGCGCTTTTCATGGATCTTCTGGAATACCAGAAAAAGTTATATGGCAAGGCTCCCCGCCAGACGAGCGCCGACGGCGGCTTTGCGTCACAAGTTAACGTCGAAAAAGCGAAGGAAATTGGCGTCAAAGACGTCTGTTTTTCGAAACCATGCGGACTCAAGATCGAGGAGATGGTAAAGAGCCGCTGGGTTTTTGAAAAATTGCGGAATTTTCGCGCCGGTATTGAGGGGATCATTTCGGTACTGAAGCGGGCGTTTGGGATGGCAAAGGCGATGTGGAGCGGACGCCGTGGGTTTCATTCTTACGTCAAGAGCGCAGTTGTTGCATACAATTTGGCAACTATCGCACGGTTGAGTTGACGTGAGCACCTACACTACTGTCATCGAACGGTCCTGAAAGTATTGGGGCCGCATGTGACTGTGGGTGATAGGCGGTAATGATGGATTTTATTAGTGCGGAATAGGTGTTTTGCAGAAGTTTTGGGTGACGCGGACCAGATCCTTCACTTCGTTCAGGATAGGTTCGGTACAGAAATCGCGTTTTACGCGATTTCTGTACCGAACCTAGCTAGTTATGAGGTTCTAAAAGAGTGTCTAAGTAGAAAATTCGGCCAGCATTTTGTTGGCCCTGATTCGTATCTTGTCGACTACTTTTTAATCGGTCTTACGACACAGGCTACTATAGAGATGACGAACATTCTTCAACTGTTGAAAGATAGGATACTATAGCCGATCCATCTAATATTTTTTTCGGTATTGCACTATCGCTGCTCCCAGCAGTGCATACCAGACCGCGAGACCCTGCTGAAACAGCTGTATTGCACTTAGACGCAAGACTGAAATAGTAGCGGCCAAGTTCTTGCGCGTCAGAGGTACGTGTGGGTACCCGTGGAACCTAAAAATTTAAAAGGTATTGATTCGCTTCTATCAATTGTGCAAATGCCAGGCGGAATCCCAGTTGCGACGTTAGCCATTGGCAAAGCTGGTGCAACAAATGCGGGGCTTCCCGCCGCTGCTATCTTAGCAAATAAATATCCGGAAGTACGTGAACGACTAAAAGTGTTTAGAGCTGAGCAAACCAAAAAAGGTTCTAGCTGAACCTGATCCGAGGAAAGCAACTTGAAAATAGTCTTGAATACCGCAAACCTTCCAAGCTGTGGCTGGGTCGCCAGTTCGTCCTGCGCGACCGGTTTCTTGGTAACAGCTCTGATCTTGGATGGAGTTCGCGTTTCAAACTACACCTGACCACTGATAGTTGTGAGTTGAAATATACCGTTGCTACCGCCCCATGCAACGCGGTCATCTGTTGGAGATATTGCTATAAAGGTCAGAGGTGTCCCCTAAAAAGAAAATACCTCCGATAATTATCGGAGGCATTAGCAATTTAATCTATCTTATTCTCAGACTTCAGGTTTCTTGTTGAGAGCTGCTTTGCGGCTGAGTTTCACTTTACCTTGACGGTCGATGTCTAGGACTTTAACCATGACTTCATCGCCTTCGTTCAAGATGTCAGTGACTTTATTTACGCGTGCATCTTCAAGTTCGGAAATATGGCAAAGGCCTTCAGTTCCTGGTTTGATTTCGATGAATGCGCCGAAGTCCATAATCTTCTTAACTGTCCCGAGGTAGATCGCGCCGATTTCTGGATCGGTTGTGATACCGCGGATCGCTTGCTTTGCAGCTTCTGCTGACGCCACGTCAGGAGAAACGATACTAACCATACCATCATCAGAGATATCGATTTTAACACCGGTATCAGCGATGATCTTCTTAACAGTCTTACCTCCCGGGCCGATTAGGTCACGGATACGGTCGTTAGGGATCTTGATTTGGAAAATACGTGGTGCGTATTCGCTGAGCTCTCCTGGAGTGCTGATTGCGAGTTCCATTTTTGAGAGGATGTGGGTACGGCCTTGTTTCGCTTGAGCGAGGGCTTTTTCCATAATCTCTTGAGTCAATCCACCGATCTTAATATCCATCTGCAATGCTGTGATTCCAGACTTGCTCCCACAGACTTTAAAGTCCATGTCGCCAAGATGATCTTCGTCGCCGAGAATGTCAGAAAGAATAGCGTATTTGTCGCCTTCCTTGATGAGGCCCATTGCGATGCCTGCAACTGGCTCCTTAATCGGCACGCCGGCATCCAACATCGCCATTGTACCTGCACAGACAGCAGCCATTGACGAGCTTCCGTTTGATTCAAGAGTTTCAGAGACAAGACGAATGGTGTAACCAAACTTGCTTGCTGGAGGAATAACTGGAATCAAAGCTCGTTCAGCTAATGCGCCGTGGCCCATTTCCCTTCGACTGAGTGTACGCAATGGACGTGCTTCGCCAACACTGAATGGAGGAAAGTTATAGTGCAACATGAACGATTTTTTCGTGCTATTGAACTGAATCGTATCGACGCGCTGTTCGTCTTCACCAGAACCGAGAGTCACGATGCCCAAAGCTTGGGTTTCGCCACGCTGGAAGAGTGAAGAGCCATGAGGACGCTTAAGTGTTTTGGTTTCACACTTAATGTCACGGATATCAGCATAGCCACGACCACCGATTCGACGTTTTTCGTCAAGAATTTGAGCGCGCATCATGTTGTATTTCAGATCTTCGTAGTACACAGAAATTTCTTTTGCTTTAGCTGAGTCATTGTCTGGATTCAAGCTAGCTGAAAGACTCTTGCCGATGTCTTTAAGAGCCTTGCTGCGCTCGCCTTTATCAGAGACTGCGAATGCTTTCGATACGTCAGCTTTTGCGGAAGTTCTGATCTTCTCAACAAGGCCTGTATCGACGACTTTTTTCGCGACTTCTCTTTTTGGTACGCCGAAAGCTTTTTGTACTTCGAGCTGCATGTCAAAGAGAGGTTTCATCAACTTGTGGCCGTGGTTAATGGCGTCAAGCATTTGCGCTTCGCTAAGAAAATTGGCGCCAGCTTCAACCATTAAGATTGCGTCTGGTTTGCAAGCAACGTTGAGGTCAAGATCTGTTACTGCGGTGACGTCTGGATCTAAGATGTACTTACCGTCTTGGAAGCCAATACGAAGTGCAGCTACAGGGCCATTGAATGGAATGTCGCTGATCATCAATGCCGTACTAGCACCGATAAGAGCCAATGATGATGGGTGGTGCTTCGGATCGTAAGATACGACTGTTGCCACGATTTGCGTGTCAGACATGTATTCTTCCGGAAAGCACGGACGAAGCGGGCGGTCGATAACACGGCTTGTTAGTGCTTCGAGATCGCTTGGCCTGGTTTCACGTTTGACGAATCCGCCTGGGATTCGGCCGGTTGCGTAGAACTTCTCGAGGTAGTCTACTGTTAGGGGGAAAAAGTCCTGACCTTCTTTTGGTGAGCTGGCGGCACAAACTGTTACGAGTACTTGTGTATCTCCGCAGGAGACCATCACTGAACCATTCGCTTGCTTCGCGAATTTATTGAACTCGAACTTAATTACTTTATCGCCAACTGTTACTTCCCTGATGTCACTCATTCAACTTCCTTACTACTTTTTTTATTTTTTAACATTAAACGCATCATAGCAGGACCCAATAGGCCCTGCTACCAATAAGGACGCGCGCAAGCGCGTCATATAAAGACTAATTTAGAATCACTTACGGATGCCGAGTTCACCGATGAGTTTGGTGTAGGAAGCATTGTTTGTGCGGTTGAGGTACTCAAGAAGGCGACGACGACGGCCAACCATCTTCATAAGACCAGTACGTGAATGGTGATCTTTGCTGTTCGAATTGAAGTGTTCATTCAGATATGTGAGTTTTGATGTCAAAAGCGCAATCTGTACTTCAGGTGAACTGGTGTCTTTTTCGTGGCGTCCGAATTTCTTGACGAGTTCCGCAGTTTGGGAAGTGGTCAAAGCCATGTTCTGTCTCCGTGCAATAAATAAAGGTATATGTTGTAAAGGAATTCCCTTTTAAAACCGTCTGTAGCCGACACGAAATCCATAACCAGCATGCAGTGCAAGCTATGAGGGTCGCTCAGTAAGCTCCCTTGTTTAGTCGATTTTTTAATACAAAGCAAGCATTTGAGGCAATGATTCATGAAGGAATGCTAAGAGACTCAACCCGCCGTAATAACTAAACCGATTGGAATTTTTAGCAATTTCTATACTTACCAATTGACATTTTATTAAAATTTGATAGATTATCAATTGAAAGTCTATTCTGGCCTTGATGTTCTGCCCCGGGTCTAAACCCCCCTAGGTAGCCATATTTCGGCTGGTCGCCGGCTCTGCGCAACATGTTGTCCTCTTTGAATCGCTCCTGTCCCATGCTGATATCACGATCAAGCTGACTCAAGGAACACAAGAGTGCCGGCGAGAGCAAACCTTTTGAGACTGGGAGACAAATATGGTTTTTAATGTCGGTGACAAAGCGGTCTATCCTGCCCACGGCGTTGGTGTCATCAAAAAAATCGAGTCTAAAAAGATTGGTGGCGTCAATCAGGATTTCTACGTACTTCAGATCTTGTCCAGCGGTGCGACCTTGATGGTTCCAACCCAGGGTTGTGAACGTGCTGGTATGCGCGGTTTGGTCTCTACCAAAGAGATCAAAAAGGTTTATTCTATATTGAAGGAACCAGGAAAGGTGTCTCACACCACTTGGAACCGTCGTTACCGTGAATTCAACGACAAGTTAAGTACTGGTTCAGTCGGCTGTATTGCCGAAGTCCTACGCGATTTGTCTTCTCTACGTGGCGATAAAGAATTGTCCTACGGCGAAAAGAAGATGTTGGACAAAGCTTTAACTATGCTCGTCGCTGAAATCAGCGCGGCAAGTTCACGCGATTCTTTAGATGTTGAAACCGAATTAAATCAAATGCTCGTTCACTAAAAAGTGCTGGGTGTTTGCGATAAGGGTCAGATGCTGGATAATTTCCGCACCTGACCCTTTTCTTATGTGGAGTTTATGCGAATCATTAATGTAATGGCTGTTAGTTTAGATGGAGCAACTGCCCGCTATCCAGGTGAGACAGATGTGGATAGGCAGTCATATGGATTCGGTGGTGATGCTGACTACGAGTTCTTAATCGAAACTATACAAAGCGCTGATGCAGTGATTGTTGGCAAAGGTTCGGTTGAAAAAAATGGACTGATAGATACAAAACGTTCGGATGGAAATTATCCCGACTGGTACGTTTTTACAAATGCTGGTTTCCCCGAAGGCCACTCGGTAACCAAAAATGACATTCCTGTAACCCTAGTAAGCCGCGACATTCTGCCGGGTCACAACTACTTTTACGGCGCTGAGAAAATTATTTTTGCGGGCAAAAACCCCGTGGAGATCCTTTTTGATGAATTGAAAAGAAATGGCAAAAAAACTGTATTGTTGCTTGGGGTTGGAACTCTCAATACTCTTTTTTATAAAGAACAGCGTGTTGATGAGTTATTCCTGACACTTTGCCCCGTTATTTTAGCATCAGGGGGTGCAGTCGATTTTGTGAAGCCGGCCTTGCCAGCGCCTGTGAAGCTGGTCCTCAAATCTTCCAAAGTTGACGGAAATCTAGTATTCTTAAAATATAGAGTTCAAAATCAAGACAGTATGTGACTTCTGAGCTTCTGCTATTTCGTTACGATCCACACTTTCCTTTTTTCGTAATGAGGATTTTTCATGGGACTACGTGTTCGTACCAACGTCCAGTCGCTGATCGCCCAAAGACATATGGGAAACTCGACTGCTGAGATTGGTAAAGCAACTGAGCGATTGGCTTCAGGTTACCGTATTAACAGAGCCGCGGATGATGCGGCCGGTTTTGCGATTTCCGAAGTTTTACGAGCTGACATTCGCTCGTTAAACCAAGCACGTCGAAATGCCAATGACGGTGTATCTCTTGTTGAGGTCGCCGAAGGCGGTCTGCACGAGATTAACAACATTATGATTCGCCTACGCGAACTCTCCATTCAAGCCGCATCTGATACCATTGGTACAAGAGAGCGGAACTACTTGAATCAAGAATTCTTCGCGTTGAAAGACGAAATCGACCGCATCGCAATCGGAACCGAGTACAATGGTACAAGGCTCTTGACTGGTAAAGCGGAAATTCCGGAAGAAATGCGAGAAGATCACAACTTTTCTCCTCTCGAAGTTCAAGTTGGCAAAGACTACATGCCAAACGCGGACTCTCTTGAAGCACATAATCCGATCAACGTTATTCGTATCGATATGAGCGACCTCAATGCTTTCACTGAAGGCGAAGGCTCACTTGGTATCGGTAATACTCAGAATGCAGAAGGCACACGCATTGACTCCAAGGGTGGAGCACAGATGTCGATTGATCGCCTAGATAAAGCAATGCAAATGGTTGCTAAGTACCGCGCAGACTTGGGTGCGATTCAAAACCGTCTTGAGAAAACAGACGGTGCAATCGGCCTCCAGGTAGAAGCTTTGAGTGCAGCGAAATCTCGAATCAAAGATATTGACTTTGCTTCTGAGACAGCTAACC
>CAMAXT010000079.1 GCA_945862295.1 Pseudobacteriovorax antillogorgiicola | reverse complement strand
TGTTCGATGCAGGCGTCGTGGTCTTCAACTGCAAAGATCGTTTCAATACCCGATGCTTTCAGTTCTTGCTTAAGTAGCGGTCTGATGTTTACCCGAGAAACAAAGAGCACCACTTCTTTCAGTGGTACCACTTGGCTTTCAATTTTTTTTGCCGCCTGTGCCATGCTTCCTCATATATACAGTAATAGGACTCTTTGGTACCGTGGACTTATAGCCTAAAAAGTCTCTGTCCTACTGTTACACCTTCCATGTCGGCATTTTTTTGGCATTCCTTAGGTAATGTTATTTATCCAATAAAATTAGGTACTCACCGATTGAAGTTCGAGGGGGGGCAATGCGGTCGAACCAAGGCGAGGTTTGAATTCAATTTTAGAAGGGATAATCCTTCGAGGGGCGAAGGAAATTCAATACAGTTTTTTCTAATTTTAATCAGAAAGGTGGATCTTTATAGTAAAAAAGCAATTTCCTAACATGGTCCAAGTTTTGCAAATCGACTGACGCGAGTGTTCGCTCGCTTAATATATTAATAGTGTGGTGCAAGCGCAGGAGGTTTTTGTGCAGACTCGAAAATCAAACAAAGAAATTGAAACTCTTAAGGCCGATACCGGCAAAGTCATCCGTGATTTGACCACGCTGACGTCATCGCTGACGTCTGGAGCAGCTAGTAGTATTTCAGCTGCTGCGGAAAGTTTCCAGGCGCACTCTTCTGAAGAACTCAACAGAATCCGAGTAAAATTATCTGATCTGTCCAAACAACTTGAAGTTGGCGTTAAAAGAGCTGATGCCAATGTTCAAGCATACCCATACATGTGGGTTTTAGGCGCTCTTGGGGTTGGTCTGCTCCTCGGAGCGGTTGCTAAGTTAAGTCCTGCCCCGAAGTGACCTTGATTTAGTCCGACTTACCACCTAGATTTTTATGAATCTAAGGTGGCTATTTTTTTGCTCCTTGTCAGTTGGCTGAAAGCACTTATCCGTTTAAGATGACAAACCGGACGTTGGTCTGTGTGATCATAGGGCAGCAGGTCTGTTAAGGAGTACTCAATGGCGAAAAACTCGCAATTTAGAACCGAAAAAGATAGCCTTGGCGATGTCAAGGTTCCAGTTGATCGGTATTGGGGAGCCCAGACCCAGAGGTCGGTGGAGAATTTTCCTATTGGGGAAGACCGCTTTCAGCGAGTATTTATCAGAGCGTACGCTCAAGTTAAGAAAGCAGCGGCAAAATCGAATCATGCATTTGGCTTGTTAACAGATAACGAAGTACGGACCATGTGTCAGGTCTGCGATGAAATTATTGCCGGCAAACTCGACGATCATTTCCCATTGGTGGTCTGGCAGACTGGCAGCGGTACCCACACCAATATGAATCTAAATGAGGTCATCGCCAACCGCTCGGCTGAAATTCTAGGACTGCCAATGGGTCTGAAAACACCGATTCATCCGAACGATCATGCCAACAAATCTCAATCGTCAAACGATACCTTTCCAACTGCAATGCACGTTGCGGCTGCTACGGCAGTGACAGAATCGCTGCTGCCCGCACTTGGAAAGCTAAAAGTTTCCTTGAATAAAAAAGCGAAAGACTTTGCGGCATTTATGAAAACAGGCCGCACCCACTTAATGGATGCAGCACCTTTGACTTTAGGTCAGGAATTTTCTGCATTTGCCGCCCAGGTAGCCTTTGCTGAAAAAGTAGTCGAGCAAGCTTTGCCTGGACTCTTTCAAATCGCAGCTGGAGCAACCGCTGTTGGGACTGGTCTTAACAGTCCCCAAGGATTTGCAGCGGAAATCGCGCAACAGCTTGCCAATGCAACCGGCCTACCGATTGTTAGCGCTGACAATTCATTTGCTGCAATCGCTTCCCATGATGCAGTCGTGCAGGCAAGTGGCAGCTTAAAATTGGCTGCAACCGCCTTGATGAAAATCGCAAATGATATTCGGTTTCTTGCGAGCGGACCGCGTTGCGGATTGGGAGAAATTTTGCTGCCAGCTAATGAGCCAGGCAGCTCAATCATGCCAGGGAAAGTAAATCCTTCGCAGTGCGAAGCGCTCACTATGGTTGCAGTGCGTGTTATTGGTAATGATGTAACAATCTCTATGGCGGGCGCAGGTGGACAATTTCAGCTGAACACCTATAAACCGGTGATGATCTTTACTCTTCTAGAGTCGATTGAATTGATCGCCGATGGTTGTAATAGCTTCCGAGAGCGTTGTCTCGACGGTATTGAGGCTGTTGCTGAAAAGCTCGATCAAAATTTCAATCGGTCGTTGATGCTGGCGACCGCATTAGTGCCTGCCGTCGGTTATGATCAGGCAACAAAGATTGTCCGACTCGCTGCAAAAGAAGACATCAGCTTGAAAGAAGCTAGCGTTAAATTGAAGATCTTATCTGATGCAGAATTTGACAGAATAGTGAAACCAGAAAAAATGTTGCGGCCATACCCAATGAATTAAGGTACGACCTCAGACTTTGGACCGAAGAACGGGAATGTTAAACCATGCTTACAGGAAGCGGATCTGATTGATTGACCCGGTTTTTAAAAGCCTTGCGAGCTGATACCAACCCGGGCAATGACCGCATAACATTCCATGCTGCACTGCGTCCCGATTCTAAAATAATTGGAATCGATTTGAAAAGCGGTGGAATCTTCGGTGCTAACAGTCCCTCTGCTGGCGCTTCTTTCCCACTGATCGTGAGCCCAGAGAGCAGAGTTTTTATCTGATCTGGGTCACACCAGTTGGCACGGTATTTCAGTACTCCTTGCACTGAGTAGACAAATGCAGAGTGGGGGAGTGCACCAAGTTGCCGGTGTAGGTTCCCTTCGATGCCGTCTACGATGATCTTTCGTAGATCGTCCAGCACTTTCTTTAGTCGTCTGGCGTTAAGCATCTTTGCTTCGAGTGATCCATGGGCAGGAATATGCTCCCCAGGGTGAGCTTCCCGCGTGTACAGCACAAAAAAAGATGTATCCTTAAATATTTTCGCCAGTTCGTTCATCTTTTCAACATTGGCCATGAACATAGGACAGGTGATGCATCCTGTTTCGATGACGATGCGTCCGCTGATACTCCGCATGGAGATCGGCTCACCGTCTAAACTCATCACTGTAACATCTGGAACGGTCGACCCAATTGGCAGCGACTCGAATTCGCAGAAGTCGTAATGATCTGGGGAAAAATGGTTATAATTGTAGTTTTTCGTTGCGACCATTTAGACCACCTTTTGCTAAAAGCTAACGTAGGGCTCGTTGCCTCTCACATTAGCTATCGCAAGGTTGGTGCCAGGTGTGTCCTGTCATATAAGTCTCGAAATTGATTGAAATGACGATTGAGGTATAGAAACTGAATCATTTTCGGTGTTGGTTGGTGTGTGGGATACCCTACACATTGAGTGGGAAAAAGCTGCAAAAAGCCCTGGTCCAATAAATGTTGCACCAGGGATACAAGCCGATGCATGCGAGTTATTTTGTAAGAACAAGCGGGTTACTGCTGGCTGTAGGCGTACTCGTGTTACCTACCGCGTTGCAGCTGATGTCCATAGTTGAAGGAGTCACGTCTGTATCGATGTCGTATAGGCAGTATGTGACGTCCCCAGTTTGATAATCAGACATTGCTCCCGTCACTGATCGGACTTTTGCAGTATAGCGATTGAGATACGGGAAGTCGGTGATTTCTACTACGGCGATACTATCGCCGTCAGTTACTGTCAGAAGACCAGACATGCCGTATGTGTAAGTAACGGTGTCTTTCGTCCAGGTGCCAAATAGATCAGCTCTTTGAATTGAGGGGCCGTAATTGTTTGCTGGTGCGAAACGGTCTTTTGCAGCAACGCTAACATCCATGCGGCATTCTTCGTTAGAGAACCATCTCGCAATCAGCTTATGATTACCTGCTGGCAGAACCCCTGGAAAGTCGTAGTCACCGACACCTGGAAAGATTGCAACATTAGCTCTGTTTTCGTAATCGAATGCCAGCTCTTTGCCGTCAGCTAGTTGGATGTAATAGCTTGGTCCCATTAAGGATCCACCGAAGTTACAGTCAAAATTTTGGTCGGAGTCGAGGAAAAGGTGCACCGATTGATCGAGAGTTAGGTCGAAAGCGAAGTCGATGCCGTACTTCCATTGCTCTTTGAGAGGGTAACCGGCAACGGCATTATTCCATTCAGCCATAGTCCCTTTTGCCACGACTTCGTTGTTAGTAGTCAGGGCTCCAATTTCAATTTTTTGCGAAGGAGTCTCTTCCTCGTCAGCGATTGGTTTTACACTGCAGGCAATAAGTGTAAGACTTGCAAGAGAAGAGACAACTAACAAGCGGGCGGCTGGAATTTTTTTTTGTATTTGCATAATGGTCATCTCCAGATGGTTTTTTCTTATATAAAGAAATACCACCTAGGTCAAAGCCCCTCAATAGAGCCAGAGAATCATCTGTTCGGCAGTGTTCGGGAGTTTATCAGCGAAAAGTCCGGCTGACTGGCAAAACCAACTGTATCTAAAGCCTTGCCGGTAAGTTTTTCGCAAACGTTTAGATAGACTTCTGCCAACCCAATCAATCGTTCGGTCGGCACCTCCGGAACATCGCCGTAGCCCTTAAATCCTTGTTCGAGGAGAAATCTTCGCACGACTTCTTTGTCTAGCATATCAGGCGATTTTTTCTGAGCGAGGTTGCTAGCATATGTCGATTTTTCCCAGAGTCTACTTGAGTCGGGCGTGTGAACTTCATCGATGACGATAATCTCGCCATTGTTTGTTTTGCCGAATTCGTATTTTGTGTCGACAAGAATCCAACCAAAGGTATCGAAAACTTTTTGGCCGTGCGCAAAGAGCCGGTGTGCCATTGCCGAGATTTCTTGCCATTCGTCTTTTGTCGCGACACCATCGGCGATGAGCTGAGCAGGTGTTGCATTTTCATCGTGCTCAAATGCTGCCGCTTTTGTCGTTGGCGTGATAATGTTTTGCGGAAGCTTGTCCCACGCTTGCAGGCCTTCTTGTAAATGCTCGCCGCAAAAATCCCGTTCACCAGCTTCGTAGGCGCGCATCATGCTGCCAGCCATATAGCCCCGAATGACAACTTCGATTTTGAAGGGTGTGGTTCTCTTGCCTTGAATGATTCGTTCGTCTGGTCGATGGATGTAATGGGTTGGTACGACCTTTGCGGCCTCTTTCAACCAAAACTCTGTGATCTCGGTCAGCATCAAACCTTTGTATGGCACCATGGCGATCAGGCGGTCGAAAGCTGTAAGCCTGTCGGTGTGCACGATGAAGAGATCTTGACCTTTACTTAAAACCTCGCGCACTTTGCCTTTGTAAGTCTGGATGTCTTGTTTGGCAAGGGTGGCGATTTGTACATCGCTGAGTCCGTAATAGCAGTGTTGGTTTAGATTGTCGCGGCTGCCAGAGTTAGCGATCTCTTGAAGAAGGGTGCGCATGGACTGCATGAAAGCCTCACGGTCAGAGGTTTTAGATGCAAAAGGAATATCAGATATACGGTGGGTCCCCAATAGAAAAGAACGGGGTTCTAAAGAGACTCAGGTTTGATTTGTGCGGGCTTTTCGGCGGTTTTGACTGCAGCCTTGGATGCTGCCCTTTTCTTTTTCAGATCCCAGTAGGCAGCGATGATTTTTCCAGCAACTGGGGCTGCAGACTTACCACCACCACCGACCTTATCGTGTTCACTGATGACAGCAACGGAGATCTCAGGTGATTCTGCTGGCGAAAACGCCGCAAACATCGCATGTTCACGCCATTTCATACTGACATCTAGCTTAGTTTGGTTCTTACTTAAGCTTACAACTTGGACGGAACCGGTCTTACCTGCAACGGTGACGTCCGGAACGCCTGCAGCTTTACCGGTCCCTTCTGGATCCATGACAACTGCGGTTAGAGCTTCTCGAACCAGCTTAAGAGACGCTGGGCTGATGCGATCAACTTTTCTAATGAGCTCTGGGTCGTGCACTAAGATCGACTCGCCGACATGGTTGAGCACACGTTTTACTAAGAACGGCTTCCAGATGTTGCCGCCGTTGCCAAGCGTCGCATAGAGATTGGCCATTTGTACCGGTGTCATCTGAACAGCACCCTGACCAATGGCCACACTGGGCGTTTCGCCTGGCGACCAAGAGGTATTGTAGAATTTTTTCTTCCAAGCGATGGTGGGGATCAAGCCTGGAAGTTCAAAGTTAAGTTGAAAGCCAGTTTTCTCGCCAAGGCCAAGGTCTGCGGCGTATTTTGCGATGCGGTCGACGCCGAGCTCGACACCAATATTGTAAAAGAAAACGTCACAAGATTTCAACATCGCCCTGCGCAGGTTGACGACACCATGCCCGCGCCGTTCGTGGCAGTGAAACGTTTCTCCGTTCATGGTGTAGTGACCAGGGCAAGTGAAGGTCGTATTGGGATTGATGATGCCCTCTTCCAGGGCAGCAAGAGCAACAACTGCTTTGTACACACTACCGGGCATAAACATACCGCCGGTGGTTTTGTCGAGAAATGGCTTAAAGGGATTATTCACTAAAGAGCGGTACTTCTCCTGAGACAAAACACCTTGGTAGATGTTCGGGTCGTAACCCGGCTCACTAAGCATGGCTAAGACTTCACCGTTTCTAGGATCCATCACAACGACCGCGCCGTTTTTGCCTTTGAATGCATCGCGAGCGGCTGTTTGCAGGTCGAGGTCGATTGTTAAGATTAAATCGTTGCCGGGAATAGCAGGCACGCGCGGCAAAGTGATTTCAGATTTTTCTGTTAAGTCTGCCTGGCGTCCGTAGGCATCGACCTGCACAAGTCGGTGGCCTCTTTTGCCGCGCAGGTACTTTTCCCAGCGTGCTTCCAGACCTTGTTTACCGATGAGATCACCTGACCTATAGATCGGCGAGTCCTGATCTTCATTGAGTCGATTGAGTTCGTTGCGGCTGATTTCACCTAAGTATCCAACCATGTGGGAAGGTGTCACTGGGCTGTAGTCGCGCCGCGGCGCAACAGCGACATCAATGCCTTGAAGAAATATTTTGTTATTTTGGATGATCGAGACTTCGTGCAGAGATAAGTTGCGTTTCAGACTGATGGGCAAATACTTTGGTTGGCCTTTGACCATGCGAAGGCGTCGCTCAAACACTGATTCAGGCGTGTGCAGAAGCTTTGACATGGCAGCGAAGGTGGTTTCTTTGTCTCTTAAATACTGAGGAATCATCACCATATCGAAATAAGGTCTGTTCCCTAGGACAACGCTACCGTTGCGGTCGTAGATTATACCCCTGGGTGCGGTAATCTCGATGTATTGAAAACGGTTATTTTCGGCCAAGCGTTTGTAATAGTCACCGCGGTAAATCTGCACATACCAAAGACGCACCATCAGTAGGCTAGTGATGACAAGAATTAAAACGTTAGCCCAGATAAATCTTGAGTCTACGACGCGGCGATTTTCGTTGAACATCTTGTTCATAGAAGGTTGTCCTCCATGATGCCTTCTCGCCGCACACGGCTAGAGAACAGCATCCCAGCCCCAACAGCGAAAGCGATGCGAGCAACGTACTCAATCAAATCGGTAAGCGTCACACTAACGGCTGAGAGCGTTACGCTGTGAACGAAAAATTCAGAGAACACAATCCAAAGTTCGCCGGCTGCAAAAGTGACAAACCAAGGGAAAGTATGGCGCCATGATAAAGAGACTCGAAAAAGAAATAGTGCCACCAAAGCGACCCAATAAAGGCTCAGGTACATGCCTGCAGGCGCAGAGGTATGAGTTTCCATAATCAGGGCTGTGAGCGCCCCTATGACCAAAGATTTTTTAAATGGTGCTGCGACAAAATAAGTTAAAAGCCATGGTGTTAGTAAATCGACGAGTACGATCTTGCCAATCAAAGACGGTAAGATGGTGAAGTGGAGCGCGGAAACAACTAGAAGTAAAATAAAATCGAGCCAAAGGTGTCCGGTGTACGGACGAAACATCATATATGGTCGGATAGCTCGCACCGCTGCGCGCAGTGTCGAGGTTGATTCTTCCATTGTGACTTTTGAGTTCAAAAAATTAACCCCCGCCAGCACCAGTTATGGATTCTTTGATCCAGGGCTCGCCAGCGGTTTCGATAAGTTTTTCTAGTTCTTGATCGTCATTGAGAATCACCATAACTTCTTCGAGCCGTCGGTGATCAACCCATGGTTCGACCGTGATTGATTGCGCAACATTTTCTGTTTCGTAGGAAATTCGGATAACGCGCCCAACCGGCAGGCCTTTTGGAAAGCCTCCAACGATGCCGCTCGTGATGAGCGTATCGCCAATACGAATTTCGACGCGCTTGTGTAGTTGAAGTTTACTGATGCGTCCGGAATCGCCTGCTAAGACGCCTCGCACCCTTGTTCTTTGCAAAAGAACATCGATGTGAAAGTCGGTGTCGACTAGCAGCTGAACGTCGGCAAATTTAAAGCCGGTACGAATCACTTTACCAACAACACCATCAGCAGAAACGACAGGCATGCCGTTTCTGATGCCGTCAGATTCACCGCGGGAAATCCGAATGGATTCAAACTGCGAGAGGCTGTTGTGGCCAATGACTTCAGCAGCAACCATCGATTTTTCGGAGCGATTGGCAAATCCGAGCAAGCGTCGAAGGCGTTCATTCTCTAAGAGTTGTTCTTCGTAGTCCATGATACGGCTTTGCATTGAGCCGAGAGTCGACCTTAGATCTTCGTTTTCATGGGCAGCATTTGAGAGGTAGCCATAGCGTTTAACGCCGGATAGTAATGAATGCACTGAACGGTGCCAGGCCCATTCAAATGGATAGATCGCATCTTGCAAGAGGACCACCGCTCGTGGTGGATTTTGCCAAGATTTAAGTGGGCTAGAGAAAAACACAAAAGGAGAAAGCACTGCGCTTAAAATCAGCGCCGTCACTATCGACCTCTTATACCTGTCATTCACTCAGGATCGCTCCTGGACCAGCTGTTAATAAAAACGCTAACAGTTACCGTTTTTGTTAGCGCAGTTGTACCGAACTAAGGATATCGATTTGATCCAAGGCTTTGCCGCTGCCAAGAACAACTGAACAGAGCGGATCGTCCGCTTTCATTACCGGCAAACCAGTCTCTTCTCTCAGCAAGACATCTAGATTGCGGATGAGTGCGCCGCCGCCAGCAAGGACGATGCCTTTGTCGACGATATCTGCCGCGAGTTCAGGCGGTGTTTGCTCAAGAGCAACGCGGACTGCTTCGACGATAATATTTACCGGTTCACTGATCGCTTCGCGGACTTCTTCACTGGTGATCTCAATTGTTTTTGGAATCCCAGCTACAAGGTCTCGGCCTTTTACGTACATGCGTTGCAGGACATCTTCTGGAAATGCCGTGCCGATCGTAATTTTAATCATCTCTGCCGTGCGTTCACCGATCAACAGATTGTATTTTTTTCTGATGTAGTTGACGATAGCTTCGTCCATCTTGTCACCGCCGACACGCACTGATTTAGCGAAAACAATACCTGCGAGTGAGATCACTGCAACTTCCGTTGTACCGCCGCCAATGTCGACAATCATGCTGCCAGTTGGTTCTGTGATTGGCAGACCTGCACCGATTGCTGCCGCCATTGGTTCTTCGATAAGAAACACTTCTCTCGCGCCAGCGGATTCAGCTGATTCTTTGACTGCGCGTTTTTCAACTTCTGTCACACCTGAGGGCACACAAATAATGACGCGAGGTTTAACCATAGTACGTCTGTTATTATGAGCTTTGTTTATGAAGTAGCGCAGCATTGCTTCGGTGATTTCAAAATCTGCAATGACGCCGTCTTTTAGTGGACGAATGGCAACGATCGATCCTGGTGTTCGCCCCAACATATTTTTGGCTTCTTTGCCAACAGCGAGAATTTTCGTCGTCGCGCCGATTTTTTGAACTGCAACCACAGACGGCTCGTTAAGAACGATGCCTTTGCCCTTTACATAGACAAGTGTGTTTGCTGTTCCAAGGTCGATTGCCAGGTCCTGAGAGAACATTCCGGCGATCCAATTAAACATCAGTAACTCCTAACTCATTGTTATGATAGGAAAATACGACAGACACACCGCATCGAGCTCTGTAAATGCCCAATGTTTCATGACTTTTTCTTTACGTCTTGCGTCTTAACCCATAATCTCAATTAACACGACCATACAATTTGTGCTACATCATACCTATAAACTATTGCCATCAGTACCAGCCCGTGTTGTGGTGCAAGGAGAGGGGATTCATTGATGTTTCGGATGAAGAATAAAGCGCTGTCTGGCATGGACAAGGTAAAGCTACAGAGGAATTTTTTAACTTACACAGTTCTTATTGCAGCACTTGGTGCGATGACTTTTTTCGGGGTGTGTGATCCAGGTGCTTCGGTTATGGGTCCTAAAGGTTCGGCTGCCACTGTCGCTGGCGAAGTGATCACTCGTAACGAATTCGACCGTGCGTATCGCGCGGCTTACGATCGATATTCAAGAATGTACGCTGATAGTTTTGATCCTGCGGCCTTAGAGCTTGCTAAAACTGTGATGAAGCAATTGGTTGACGACCGCCTATTGTTTTTAAAAGCAACGGATCTCGGCCTGAGAGCTTCTGACGAAGAAGTATTCTCACTTTTGCGCAACGAAGAGATCTTCAAAGATGAGAAAGGCAAGTTCTCTGAAGAGCAATTGACCCGTTTTCTTGATGGTAATGGCTATACAGAAGCCTCGTTTACCGAAGAAGTACGCAGAAATGTTACCGTACAGAAACTACGCCGTTTCGTTTCCGAAACATCTTATGTTTCATCAAAACAAGCTGAGATCGATTTCCGTTTAGCGGAAACTAAGCTCGATATTGAATATTTGAAATTCGATCCTCAAAAGGTCGAAGTTAAAGTTGACGCTGCTGATATTGATAAATATTTAGCTGACGAAGCGAATAAAGCAAAAGTCAAAGAGACTTTTACTGCTAACACCAAAGAATACAACTCGCCTGAGCAAGTCAAGGGTCGCCATATTCTCGTCGGCTTTAAAGAATCTCGTAACGCGTCTCCAGACGCGGCTAAGCGCACCAAAGAGCAGGCTAAAGCCCGTGCTGAAGAAATCGCTGCAAAAGTCAAAGCTCCGGGCGCAGATTTCTCTGCAATTGCTAAAGAGATGACAGATGAAGCTGCCGGTAAAACTTCTGGCGGTGATCTCGGTTGGTTCTCAAAAGAAACTATGGTGAAAGAATTCTCTGAAGCAGCATTTGCAATGAACAAAGGCGACATCAGTGGCGCTGTCGAATCACCATTCGGTTTTCACGTCATTCAAGTTGAAGACAAAAAAGCTGCAGTGACTAAGACTGTTGAGGAGGTTGAACGCACGATTGCTGAATCGACACTATCGAAAGAAAAACGCCCCGAACTCGCAAAAGCACAAGCTGCTAAAGTTCTAGCTGACCTGACTGCTGGCAACGCTGATGAATCCATGAAAGCCGCAGTCGTTACCTGGACTGCTACTGGCGAATTCGCTGCCGACACGCGCTACCTGCCAGGTATCGGTTCCAGCCAAGAAGTTAACGACGCGGTCGCAGGACTGACAAAAGTCGGTGATTTATACCCGTCGGTTGTTGATGTTCGTGGCAATCTCTACATTATGCGTCTAAAAGCCCGCAAAAATGCTGACCTTGCTAACTTCAATGCTGAGAAGAAAAAACAGCTGACCTCTACTGCGTCTTACGCTGAAGGCAGTTCACTCTTCACGGCATACGAAAAACTTTTCCGTCAAGAGATGGAGAAGAAAGAAACGATCAAAACAAACGATGAATACATCGCGATCGATCAACGTAACTCGACGCGTCCATCCGGGGGTTGATTTTTGAATATCCTGATCGTTACCAAAACTACAAATTTTGAGCTGCACGGTCAGGCCATCGGAGAGAATATCAGTCAAGGTAGGGTGTCTGCGGACGCCCTTTCTCGTTTAGTGCTCGCCCATGATGAACACTATGAAACACTCGAAAGTCTAAAAGAGCAGCTCGATCTGCAGGGTATATCCTACCGGCTGGTGTCGAGAGATAGTCACTGGAGTTGGGACGGCGCCTATGATGCTGTGGTTTCCGTTGGTGGAGACGGCACCCTACTAGCTGCCAGTCATAATATTCAATCGGTCGGCAGGTTGATTGGGATACGTTCGTCCCAGTCTAGTGTCGGTTATCTCTGTAGTGCCGGCATCAGCGAGATAAAGCCTCTGGTAGAAAATTTAAAGAATGGAACCATCCTCTGGCAGGCTGTATCGAGAGTAAAAGCTCAGCTTACGAAAGCTAGTACCGGGGAGACTGTAGAAACAGTTCCGGTAATGAACGACCTCCTGTACGCAAATGCCAATCCGGCTGCGACTACCAGATACAAAATTCTTTTCCGTGACCGTTATGAAACGCACCGTTCAAGTGGCATTTGGTTCGCGACCGGTATGGGCAGCACCGCAGCTATTTTAGCTGCTGGTGGTGAACGCAGACCACAGACTGATCCGCTTTTTCAGTTTCGCGTCCGCGAACTCTATAAGTTAGGCCATAAGATTCCAGAGATCGAAGGCGCACTTTTTGACCCAGACATTGATCATGTGGAAATAGAGAACAGATGCCCACAAGCGATCTTAGCGACCGATGGTCAGCACGGTAATTTAGAGTTGGGTTACGGGGATATCGTCAAGATTAAGACAGGGCCGCTCCTGCATGTGGCTGTTGGCCTACACGCAGGAGAGTCATCAACTTAGCGGACTCCGAAGAGAGTGACTGCTGAATTTGCTTTTTTCTCGTTAGTAAATCGCTTCCATGTCTTCTTGAATGTCTCTTGAAACTTCGTTCTTGATTCGTCAGAGCAGTAGTAACTGTCAATCACTTCCGCGAAGAAGTAGTTTGCATAAGATTTCGGATCAGCTTTGCGAAACTTGTCGAGGCGTAGAAACGCATCTTTCTTATCAAGGTCTTTCAAGTCATAGAGAAAGCTTCGTGACAATCTGTCGCGTTCGTCGACAAAGTTTTGCGCCGGTTTACTGCGGTTCGCATCGGTAGATGACGCGGTTGCTTCGACTAAACCTTCAGTAAAGGCGTATGCGAAAAGGCGAAGTAGGCTATGTCTAATTTGTTCTTTATTTTCTGGTAAAATGATTTCTGGTGGCTGGCCAGGAGCTGGTTGGTGCCAGCAGGATGAAATCTTTTCTGTGCCTTTAAGGTCTTTTTCAGCTCCCGCGAATTTTACGCGTGAACAGATTGACTCCGCTTTCGAGGAGATGATGACCTTGCCTTTTAGGCCGAAAAAACTACCAAGCAAATTTTCTGGTACAGCAGTCATAACGCCAAGTGCGGCGTTGCGGTATTCGTCTGCGCCTTTGACCGAAGTCCGGACATCTTGCACATAGTCCGGTAAGTTTTCTTTGCCAGTATATGAGATGCCGCAGGTATTGGTCGTGAGCTTTTCACTAGATTCTTTTGAAAAGTTATCCAAGCTCTGGGTTGTCGATGGGCCTTCGGCGCCATCTTGCTTACAGCCTGAGAATCCTAGAAGCGATATCATGAGGACTGGAATGACTTTATTCATGGGGTATGTTCTTTTCATTGGTAGAGTTTTCATTATGGTTTACCTCCGAGAAGGCCGGTGATCCCACTCAACCCGCCGCCGCCACCTGCAGCGCCGCCCATCATGCCCAAGATGCTACCGATGTCTGGCATTTGACCGCTCATTAAACCGGTAATGAGTGGCAGCATTGAAACCATAGTAGAAATTCCTGACCCGCCGCCGCTGCTGATTTCGGTCGAAGGCACGTCAACGCTATCAGAATCGTCGACTTCGTCATCTTTTTCTTCGTCTTCCTCGTCTTTTTCTTCTTCTTTGTTAAGATCTGCAAACG
>CAMAXT010000078.1 GCA_945862295.1 Pseudobacteriovorax antillogorgiicola | reverse complement strand
TTATATCTGAAAGAAAGTAATCACGAACCTGGCGCTCACACTTTTTCACCTGACGTTATTGTCAGCGGTACACCATAAAATACGTTTTGATTCTGAATTTTGCTTGTCGTTTTTATAGGGGTGAGTGAATGTGTCAAGGTAAGCGTCATTTTGCTCATTATACTTTCCAGCATATTAATCAGAACTTAATGCGCAGTACCTTCTAGCGTTTCAACAGTATCTTTCTGACTAACAACCTTAAAACTATAACGCAACTCACCCCGGCCAGACACCAAAGTCGTCACTGGAATGCGCTGGAGCTCACCTGTAATGCAGGTCTCAAGTAGCGGATCTTTGATTGACCCACCTGTACGTTGAACAAAATGCAGTCCCGGCGTGCGGCGTGAATATCTAAAGGCAAAATTTAGCGTTCCTTTTAAGTCCGGAATATTTTTGATTCGATCAGTGTAGCAGTCACGGAAACTGCTATCGCGCTGATCTAAAACTTCCGAAACCAATTTGGCTTTGCTGTTGTGTTCGTAGAGATCAAGCATGTAACGCATATCGATCAATCGCGATGTGCGAACAGTGGCCAAAGCACCGCGCTCGATCAAAGCACTACGAGACCTAGGCATACCTGCTGCATTTACTTCGACACCAGTGTAACGATTACGCGTAATGGGCCGAGGAATCGGATCATTTTTAAGGACAGAGCTTCGCTCTTTATAAATTGAAGAAGCTTGCGTCTGCTTTTGAGCCGACTGACAGCTGGTCATTATCATAAGAACAAGTCCGAGTTTCGGAAATATCATTAGTCCTCCAAAGTGTACCCAACTTGGGGCACAATGTAGTGCTTCGGAGGTCTGCAAGAAAACTGCAAAGTAATCTTTAAATTAATGATATCACAAGGTATATCGGGTTGTTTTTCACACTCATGCCGGCTGAAATTAAGCTGCATTTGGGTATATTGAAAAAGCTAAGCTGAGTAAACCCCAACTGCCAGCTTTTGATACAGAGCAGTTTTTTTCTGCTAACATTATCCGTTCAGCCCATAAATTTCGACCGAGGACGTATTGCCTTTAAAGATACTGTTAAATCTTGCGGCATGTACCGGGATTATCTCCGGAAGTGTGCAAGCTTTTGCCGAAATCGCGAGCACGATTAAACTATACAAGTGCACCTACCAACTAGGTGAGAAGGAAACACTGACTCAGGCAGTTGGCGAACTTGTTTCTTCAGAAAAATCATTTCCATTAAGAACTCTAGGGGACGACGGCTGGGTTGCTGTTACGAGCCGTATCAATAGAAAGAACGATCACGCCACGGAGATAGCACCAGGTCAATCTTTTGAACTACTCGTGCCAGAACACCGGCTGCATCTAAAAAAAGACCAGCTCAAAGCTTGCAACGAAGTTTTCTATCTTATCAGCACAAAAGTAAAACCAACGGCCGCGACTGTCGCCCAGCTAACTGCAAAAGAGCCACTGGCTGAATCCTTGAACGAAAGCGATATTTCCGCTGATTTCACCGCAAACCTGCCGACGATGCAACCGGTCGAGCGCAAGGAAGCATGGTATTTTCTTTTGCAGTACAAAAAGATGGTGGAAGAAGTTAGACCCATCGTCGAGCCAGCACCTTTGGACTATTCTAACTAATCCTCCTAGCCCCTTAACTATTAATCTGTACGGATGCGGTCGCGGCATTGGTCTAAGAAAAATTGCATCAACCTATCTGCCTGCAACAAATCTTTGTCACCGTTTTGAAATTCCGGATGCCACTGCACACCGAAAACAAAACCATCTTTAGGACTTATATCTAGGTGAAAACCTTCAATCATGCCATCGATAGGAGATACGGCCTCTACCTTTAGACCAGGAGCAAGATCTTTTACTCCTTGATGATGGACACTATTTGTTCGAAAGGTCTTCGCACCACTAATCTTATGCAATAGCCCACCATCGCTGACATGCAAATCATGAAAATTCTGATCATAGATGTCCCAGTCACGGTGTACCAAGGCACCTTTTTTCTGTGTTGTGATGTCTTGGCAAAGCGTTCCTCCAAGACCGACATTAATAACCTGCGCACCGCGGCACACACCTAAAACAGGGATGTTTTGCTTAATTGCTGACCTTAAAAGCGCGATGTCATACTCATCTCTAATCCCGTCCCCAGCCCAATCGGGATGCAGCGGCTCTTCGCCATAGCTCTGCGGTGCCATATCAACACCACCAGAAAGAATCAGGCCATCAAAAACCGATAGCATTGTTTCTAATGGCAACCCTTCGACTGGGGTCGGTATAAGCAGTGGCACAGCCCCATTGCGAGCGACCCAGTGAAACATCGATTCCTCCATATAGAGCAGCCGTTTTCCTTTGAAGATATTGCGTGCCGGATCGGGATGCATCATGCACGAGGAAACAGCAATACGAAGAAAAGATGACATAGATGAGAACTCCGAAGATTTTAGGATGCCATTCTAACAGACAGTCCAGCATTGGTCACACCCCCAATTAGAGTTAGCTAGATGAAAAAGATGCAAGAAACCGTTTAAAACGCCATAATATATATCTGAGTTAAACGGGGGGGGGAATAATGGAAGTGCTCGTCAAACCCAACGATGATGGTTCGTGCCTCATCGCAATTTCGGGCGCAATAAATGAATATTCTAGTAAACAGTTTCAAAGAGCTTTACGAGACGTAGTCGGTATCAACATGGTCGAAATCGATTTAGGGCATGTTGATGTCATGAATTCAATTGGCAGCATGTACTGGTCCGACCTTCTACGATCTTTGTGCAAAACATCGACAGTTAGATTGATCAACTGCTCAATCAACATGATGGGCAGCCTCGGTCGCATGCCCGCTTTGCTGCAATCTGCAAAGATAGTTTCATTTCACGTGCCATACAGTTGTCCACAATGCCGACGGATCTTTTCTTTTTGCATGTCTGCAGATCAACTCGGTGAAAATGATTTTCCGGAAGTTAACTGCGATAAATGTTCGACCCTGTCAGAACCAGAAATCGATTTTGATGACTACGCGTTTTTTCGTGAAAAGACAAAGTGAGCTTTTTACCACTAAATAGTTAAACGATAAAATGTCAGAAATTGACTAAACGGATTTAAAGGAAACCCATGGACTTTCAATTAAATGAAGACAATCAATCGATCCAGGATCTTGCTAAGCAATTTACAAAAAATGAAATTATACCCACGGCACCCGGCTATGACCTTTCTATGGAATACCCATGGGACATAGTTAAAAAAGCCCATGCTGCAGGCCTACTCAATGTCAGTGTCCCGGAAAAATTTGGCGGACTTGGTCTCGGTCACTTCAACCAGACACTGATTCAAGAACAGTTTTCCTATGGCTGCACAGGAATCGCAACTGCGATCACGGCAAACGACTTGGCGCTTGGGCCACTTTTGCTTGCAGGCTCCGACGCCCAATTAGAAGAGTTTGCAACACCCATGACCAAAGTACCGACCGTTGCGGCATACTGCGTTACCGAGCCTGGTGCTGGTTCCGATGTGCAGGCAATCAGAACAACAGCAAAAAGAGACGGTGATCATTACATCCTAAATGGTTCAAAGATGTGGATCACCAACGGCGGAGTCGCTAGTTGGTTTTATGTTTTGGCAACAATGGACTCAACTAAGGGTCACAAAGCCATGGTTGCTCTTTTAGTGCCTAGCAAGCTTGCTGGTGTGCAGATCGGTAAAAAAGAAATCAACGTTGGACAGCGCTGCTCTGATACGCGCGGCATCACCTTCGACAATGTTAAAGTTCCTGCTGCCTACCGCTTAGGAAACGAAGGCGACGGCTTTAAAATCGCTATGAAAGCCTTTGATTTTTCACGCCCAGGGGTCGCAGCTGGAGCCGTCGGACTTTCCCAGCGCTGCCTTGACGAATCTGTTCGTTACGCCAAAGAACGCAAGACCTTTGGCAAAGCAATCGCCGAGCACCAAGCTATTCAGTTTATTCTTGCCGATATGGCCAAAGATATCGAAGTCGCCCGCCTGGTTACCTACAAGTCGGCAGTAGAATTGGACGCCGGCAGGCGCAACACTAAATTTGCTTCCATTGCAAAATGTTTTGCAGGTGATATGGCTGTCCGGATCGCGTCTGACGCGATTCAAGTCTTTGGTGGCTACGGCTACAACACCGAATATCCGGTGGAAAAGCTTTACCGTGATGCAAAGATCTATCAGATTTACGAAGGCACTCAGCAGATTCAGCGGATGATTATTGCCAAGCACCTTCTCGACGAATATTAATGTTTAATCTAACGTCGGCACGTCGGAGGCTTTAGTCTCCACGGCCTTCTTAGCTGCCGTCCGAACTCCCAGTGGTGGTACTTTCTGAAACCAGCCGCCGGTCCCCATTGCATGCCACACCCACTGACTCCATTTAACCACTGAAAAAGCTAACCACAACGCCCAGGCGAGCATGATGACTTGGTAGACCAGCATTGGAATACTAAAGACTTGCGCTGGCGGTAGTAACGACTCGTGGCGATCAAGAAACCAGTTAAGAGAACGAAAGTTTGAGCCATTACCGACAACTTGCATCTTCGGTGTGCCAAAAAATCCCGTGTTCAACGCATCAAGCATCACAACGATTGCAACCAAGCCCCAACCGACTATCACCAACTGCCTCAAATTAAAAAGTATTGGATATTTCATTTCTGGTTTCAGCGCTCGCCATTGCATGACCAGGAAAAACCCCACAACCGCTAACATGCCAAGAAGATCGGTCTGGGTCAAACCGGTACCAAGAAGCATCCATTGCCATGATTTCAATGGACTCATTGGAAGCCGACCCAAAGCAAAACCAAAAAGCATTACTATGTATAAACGTGACCAAAATAGCAGCGCTGGGCCAGTGCCATTACCCAGAAACCAAAGCGTCCAACGTTCCTCCGGCATTTTTACATTAAGTGTGTAGTTTACGCCCGGTAATCCGATATCCACCTTTGGAGTAGTAAAGAGTAACCGCATTCCGTCATTCAATCTCCAAACGGCTTTGATGATTTGTTTGCCTGGTTTTAGGGGTACTGTAATGAGTCCTTCGACTGGCTGGATAATGCCGTCGCGGCCATCGATACTGACAGATTGAAATTCAGCATCAGCGGGAAGTGTTATCTTCAGATCGCTGCCGATGCTTGCTCTAACAGTTAAGGTCAAAGTCGACTCGGAAGAACGGTCGCCTGGAATCACCTCCAAGACTGTTCGGTCAACAGTAGCCGTTGCACCTTCAACCGCAGCCGGTCTTGTGATCTTGAGCGTCACTGTTTCCCCCGGCCAAGGCCGCCAGTGCGGACGACGTGCACCAGACTCATTGACGTGATCAATAACCGGAATCCCGTCAAAATCCACGTGCCAAATCGGACTGTGCTCTAAGAACCACCATTCGGTCCAAAGATTATTTTTTGCAGCATTGAGCACTAACGTATCTGCTGGTGTGATCGTACTTTCATAAAGGACTTCGTCAACATTTGGTCCCATCGTAAGGGCAACACTTTTACCTTCGACGCGAATATCGGCAGAAGTAACCTGTTCTCCTGCCAGTAAGGGAAATTTCAAGTTAATTGCGTTGCCGCTACCGGCCAAACGCACAACTCTGGTAGTTACCAACCAGTCCAACCCAATCGAAACAGTTCGTTCGACTCTGACGAAAGCTGGAAGGGTCCCAGCTAGATCTTCGCTTATCTCCTCGCCGGATTTAGTACTGGTGTTGCCGCTAGCAATCCTTTGTAAAGAGATGCTGCTATCAGCTTTGCCGTTTTCATGAATACCGTCGATTGTCCAACCGGTTCCAGAAAATTCTGTATGTGTGGGAATCAAAGGCAGAGAGATCTGAATATTGTCACGTTCTGGAATTTTTCCTCGCAATACAATTTGCTGAACACCTTTTTTCACCAGCGCATGAAAGCTCGAAGCGTTGGTTCGAATGAGGGGAATGCTGCTATCTCCAACCAAAACTTCTTGCGGCAGCCAGTGATTGGTATCACCGGGAAGAGGTAAAACTGAATCCTCAGAAACTAAGGCCTCTAGCCGCATGGTTAAGACATCGCCTTGAATATTGATCATAAGTCTGCCCACTGAAAAACAATTGGGAGCGCAGACAGGTTTTTCTAACAACCTTGTTGTCAAAGTATTGAGTATCTCGGGTGACGGATATTCGGCAGCTTCAGCTCTATCGGCACCTGCAAAAAACAATGCTGCAATGAGGGCTGCAAGTACTTTCGGTAACTGTGGAAACCGAAGATTGCCAATTTGATAGCGGCCACCAGAAAGAATCAGCGCTACTAAAGCTAAGACCAAAAATGCCCTGACAAAACCAAGCGAGCGGTTAAGGAAAGGAGGCATCAACATAAACTGCACCTCTTGATCAGCCTTAACCGGACCATTCCAACCTAAGGTTACTGCTTGCCAGCGCCACTGGGGTAACCCAGGCCCAGTTTGGATATTTGCTTTTGGATCGTACTGGACCAAATTCATCATCTGCTTTTTATCTTTTTCACCGTAGGAACCGCCACCGCCAGCACGTTTTAATTTCGGGGCTGAATTACCCACAATGGACCCGATGTCTCCCCTTATAGTGTCTTCAAGCGCCTGCGGAGCTTGCGGAGCTGCCATCTCTTCAGCGATTTCCCCATCATAATCGTCGTCCTTTTCTTCTGGTGCAGCTTCTTTGTTCATCATCATAAAAATCGCAGAACCACCTTCGTTGGCAGCGTAGTCAGTATCGTCACCCAAACTGATCCAAGGCCGTTCTAAGACCGGGTACATCGACGTTCTGACCTGTTCCAAGCAAAACAAAACGCCAATACAGACCAACGTGATGCCGACGGTCCATTTATAGACAAAGAAAAGTTTATCGAATGGTTTTGGAATCGTCATTTTCGCTAAAGCGAGAACAGGTAAAGCAGCGAGCCAAATATATTTCGGAGCATCGGAACCCTCCGGCAAAATAAGTGCAATCGCAAAAAAAGCCAATACACCCCAAATCGGTCCAGCTAACCGTCCGACAGCAATTGTAAAAACGAGCAAGACAAACAGATGCAAAAGATCCCAAGTTTTTAACCAAGTGCCGTAAGTCGTGTCAGCTCCAGCGACATGAAAAACTCGCCATGCAGGTGGAAGTTGGAGGTTAACGCTAAGACCTTGTACATCGAGATTCCAGCCGTTAGCCGCGAATTTTCTGGTTGCTGTATTGATACGGCTATCAGCATCGATTTGCAGCTTACCTTGTGTTAACTCCACTCCTGAATCGCCACTTTCGCCCCTAGTAATAAGCTGGTTTTCGTTATTGACCGTGACTTTACCGAGCAAAGCAGGTTGGTTCATCTCTAAGCGCCAACTCTGTTTTACTTCTCCAGAGAGGTTGTCTTTGATCGTGTAGCCGCGACCATTAAAGTCAAGCCATACTGTACGCGCTAGGACGACTCGATCCGGACCCGGTGAAGGGTTACCGCGTTTTTTTTCACTTAAACTAAATTTCGTATCCTGCTCAACCTGGTATGCCGGAAAAACTTTCCACACATCAGGTAAAAGAGTTTGAGAGGGATCGATCGTGACGACACCCTCGATATTGACTAAACGCAGTTGCTCTCTAGATTCAAAAACCCAAACTTCATCCTCCGGCATCGGTGCCACTACCAGTGGTCGAGCGATCTCTGTGACTGGTCCGTTTGCCCTCGCCCGGATCTGCACCATCCATTTGCCAGGTCGCACCTGTATAACGAGTTCGCCCTTGTTATTGGTTCGCACCGGCAATACAGAGGTGATTTCCATTAGGGAAAAACCTTCTGGATGATATCCTGATAATGTAATTTCGCGGTTTTTTCCTGAAATAGTGAGATCAAACTGGGTTTCGAGTACCAAAGGAATATCGTCTTCAACCTTCCTATGGACACGAAGATCAATAGAGTCGGTTGACAAAACTTGTTGTTCATCCGCAGCTTTTAGAAACAAGCTCGCGCCTGTCAACTTTGGATAATGAACGCGCTTACCATCGATCTGAAGGGCGACGATAGCTGTTTCGCTGGGAATCGAGATTGAAGCAGGCAATCGGTCCCAAATGAAATTGCCGCTGATCTTGTGGAAGCCGGCTTTTAAAAATATCCGACTGTCGCCGCTGCCGTTACCTACTACATAAGCGCGAGCTCCGTTCAATGTAACATCAAGTGGACTGAAACTCTTATCGCCCGGTAAGGCAATATATCCCGGAGCAAGTAAATACCATTGCTGGGTAAAACGGCCCCCTTTACTAGTTAGCTCTAAGTCAATGGACGTTGGCCAAGTGCAGGTCTTCGCACCAGAGGAGGCAATTTGAGGGCAAAGTTGGTCTTCTTTTCCATGCAGCACCCACTCCTGCCAAGGCTTGAGTGCGTCAGGAATATAGGGACTATCCGCACTTAACTGAGGACTTACTAACAAAAAAGCAGCGGCAGCAACAAGCGAACGATACAGCATGAGCACTCCTTCCGGATCAATATTTCTAAAACCTATGCGAGCTTATAACTATCATCAGCAAGTTCGGCATCGTGGAGTTGCATGATCATTGCCGCCTCATGACAGGTCTCTTGGGTACCAAAAGATTCGATCAATCGACACACACGATATTTTTTACTGCGGGTCTCATATTTATCTAGCCACTGTTCGAACGAGCGCGAGTATGCACCTATCAATGGATAACGAACTGGTGGCCGTGGCGTGCCGATACGCCAAGGTTTGGGGGTCAGTCGGGCACGAAAACACTTTTGCCGTAAGCAAAGTTTTTGGTAGAGTTCGTCAACGCCGAGCTCTTGCATTAATTTACCAAGTAGCGGGTCTTCAGGATCGAACACTGAAGATGTTAGTAGCACCCGGTAGCCATTCGCTGTCGCATAAATTCTACCTGAAACTTCAGGAATAGAGGCCAAGACGCTGCGGATATGAAGTATCTGCCCTTCCGCCTGATTTTCTGTGTCATCGCCAGTGAGTTTGCGCCATAGACTTACAAGTGGGCCGCGGTTTTTCGCCCGGGTCAGATCAATATCTAAAAATGCAACATTAGCAGTATTTAAAACTAAAGCTCCGTAGGCGTTTCTCGTCACGACGGCTATCGTCTTCTCACCGTCGACGATTTGTTTTACTACACGCTCTTTCAACGGATTTGCGCTGTAGTAGCCACCTCGCTCGCGACCTGGACTTGCGAGTTTTTTTATCGCGTCTTCGGCTTTTTGTTCCGCTAAACTTAAAGCGGCGGCCTGACTTTCATTTGAGTAGCCCCAGCAGACAACTGGGAAATCTGGACCATCTTTTTGCGCACGAGCCCAGAACTTGAAATACTCCACCCTACCCTCCGCCTACAAAACGCTGCCAACAAACACAGACCTGTCGGCACCTAGCGATATTGGCTAATTCAGATTTTAAGAGATGATACCGGATATCATTTGGGGATGGTATAGCTCCGGACTGGCTGCGAATTTTAACTTATAAAATCAAATAGTTACGAAACATTAATGAATCATTTTGAAAGGTTGGTAAGTTTCCGGCCGGGGTGAGACCTTCCTTTAACGCTCACGTTGCAATCGACGAACTTACGTCTATTTGGTATTCGTTTGAAGTGGCGATCCAGACACATTTGCAAAACTAAACTCTCAAAAAAAACATCCTAACGTTCAATCACGACGATAGTGGCGTCATCGTTGGCCGGAATACCCTGCGCATAGTCCTCAACAAATTTTAATGATGATGCTATAAGTACCTGTGTTGGCTCATGTATGTTCTTGATAAGTTCTTTCTTAAAACGCGCCGAACTAAGAGTTTTTCCATTTTTGTCTATGCGTTCGTAGATACCGTCAGTCATTAAAATTAGACGGCTACCTTGCGCAAATTTTCGCTCAATCGAGCTAAAGGTGAAATCTAGACTAAGCCCCAGAGGATTGCTTGGAGCACGGAGTGTTTCATGGGTAGTCGTCGATGCAAGAATTGGCCATAGGTGACCAGCGTTACACACGTAAATTGAATTAGATTCGGGATCATATGAGATAATCGTCCCGGTCATACTTGTCGATCCGTCGCCCTTCGTCGAACAAAGCACCTTGTTCATGTGAATAGCAACTAAATTCGGCATGTCGGCAGCTGCTGCATTCAAATACGAACACGCAGAGTAAAAGGACGAATAAGCAATCGCTGTCACTAAAGATGCTGGCGCACCATGACCTGTCGCATCGGCAATGCAAAACATCTCAGTCCCGTTTGGCATCGTATAGTGCAGCCACCAGTCGCCGCAGCATTCTTCCATACTCGTCCTGTTGACGGTCACTTTTAGCCGAGATTTGTCGTTCGGATAAAAGAATGAACTCTGCACTAACTTTGCAGTATTTAGCTCATCTTTCATTCTTGCTTCTGTGATCGCCTGCGACTGCATCCTAACTAATGTCACCGAAAAATAGCTCGAAATAAACGCCGACAACGGCAGGACGTAAGGAAGCATGATGCCGCCATTTACAAATACACCATGCACAACAAGAAGATAGATTGCAGTTAAGCCAAGCATCAACCAAAGAGATTTTTGCAGACTTATTTTGTGGCAGAGACATGCGATCAAGGTCGCCAAAAAGATAAAGAGTGCTGAATTTGGAATAATCTTTATCCAACTCGATTTAAGTACACTATTGATTGTCGATGCGAGGATGTATCCCCCCTCAATCTCACCGATAGGGCTACGCTTCAAGTCCGTGTTGCCTGTAAACATCGACGGTAGAATTAGTATATGATCGCCAGGTTTGACGACAGGAATAGGACGGTTTTTCTGAGCAAGCACTAAAACAGGCAAAAGGGAATATGTTCGCTCAAACAAAACCTTCCTATCAACAAAGTCGACAAACATTAAGTTTTCTGGCGGCAGCTTGCTATTAGTGAGTGAGGCGAGATAGGAAGAGACATGGGGAAAATAGCTGCCATTTTGATTTTTAAAAGCCGACCAAACAAAACCGGACTTTTCGTAAAGCACATGCCCGACGTGCTTAAAAACCGGTAGAAGCTTGGGATTGGGCCCGTAGAAAAACTGAACTTTATTGACGTTGTACTCGACAGTGGGCTTCCAATCCGATTCCACCTTTGGCCGCAATGTGATATCCCATGAAGCTCCGAAGCCTGCGATTATAATCGGCACTTTTACCTGGCTCATTGCCTCAATGAATGCATCAATCTCAGCCTGACTAAATTCTGGATTATCAAAAAATTTATCGACAGTGATCGATGCCACTCCCTCTTTTTCAAAGGCGAGAAACATTGACGACCAGTACTTTAAGTTAGGAGAAAATGTTTTTGCTTGCGCGACAAATCGGTCATCAATCGAAAAAATTTTGATACGCTCATCCAGTTTGTTTGGTGCGACCCGGGCGCGAAACCAAAAGAGCGATTTTGATTCGATTTCTGTAACGATGCGGTCTTGAATTTCTAGATGACTGAGAACGACTAGTCCCAAAAGAAAAACAAAACAAATTCCCCCAACCAAATCGCGGAGGCGGATCTTGGAAAATGCTCTTATATTTTTAACTAGCGTCTTCATAGCCCTCGACAACGAAAATCCCACTGGTCGTGAAATCTCTAATAATTATCGGGTGCTGACATCTTTAAATAAGCAGTGGGCGAAAAATTCTCAAATCCACCTTTTTACGGTCTAAAAGTGTATATTTTTATTTATTGCAACTTAAACGGAAAATATTTAGAAAAACAGCGTATTCGTCCCGTCGGCTGCACTCTGCGCGCTCTTTTTGATTTGGTGCGAGGCTAGTGACGCGTAGTATCCATCTTTGGTCATCAACTCACTATGAGTGCCCTGCTCGACGATTCTGCCGTTTTGAAAAACGAGAATTAAATCACATTGAATGATTGTTGAAAGCCGATGAGCGATGACAAAACTCGTGCGGCCGGCCATGACACGAGCAACAGCTTTCTGGATGAGGGCTTCGCAACGCTCGTCAATATTAGCGGTTGCTTCATCAAGAATCATGATACCCGGGTTTTTAAGCAGCATCCTAGTAAATGCCACCAATTGCCTCTCACCCATACTTAAGTTTTCACCATTTTCCAGAAGTATCGAGTCTAGACCATTTGGAAGAGTCGAAAGAATGTCAATCAACCCGGAGTCTCTGCAGGCTGCGAGAATGTCGGCATCGCTCAAGGTTTGGGTAGCCGCAGCAACTAGATTTTCCCGCATTGTACCGGTAAAAACCACAACGTCTTGACTTACATAACCGATCGCATTTCGTAAGCGGGTTCTGTTGTAACTCTCTATCTTTTTACCGTCGATCAAAATACTACCCTCTTGAAATGAGTAGAGCCTTGGAACCAAATTAACTGTGGTCGTTTTACCAGAACCCGTTGCACCAACCAGACCGACCATCATCCCTGGTTTAACATCAAAACTAACTTCCTCTAGTACTGGCTGGTCTTCGCGGTAAAACATTTTCACGCGGTCGAAAGTAATATGACCTTTGATATTGCTGATATCGTGTCCATCTGGACCAAGAAACACCGCCTCATCCGGTTCTTGCAGCATTTTTCGGACACGCTCACTAGAGACTAACGCTTCTTGAATATTCTGAATCTCTTGCGCCAGAGTCCGCACTGGGGAAACAAAACGCTCCGAATAACGAACAAACGCCACGAGCAAGCCGAGCTCCATAGCGCCTTCCAGGACCCGAGTCCCGCCTAACCAAATGACTAAAAGTGTTGGCACGGAACAAAGAAGAACGGTCATAGGACGAATAAAACTATTCCAGTTTGTAGACATTAAAGCTGCCGCTAGTTGGGCATCGGCAACATCTTTATAGGTTTTAGCACTCCATATCTCTAAGCCGAAAATCTTAATTACAGAAATACCGTTTAAATACTCGGCCAGCCGGGCGTTGATCTGTGCTGATCTCTTTTTGTAGGTACGCAACCAAAACCTAACAGGGCCACGCAGGGACACGGTAAAAAGAAGGGCCGGAATAGCACAGGCGACGATAATCGGACCAAATTCCGTATCAGCTACAACCATTGCGACCAGAACTGTACAAATATTGATTGATGCGATGAGAACTCGTGCCAAAGTTCCGTTAAAAAAACTCTCAATACCTTCAACATCATTGGTCAGCCGCGTAATGGTCCGGCCAAGCGGTTGAGTATCGAAGTAGTGCATCGGTAGCTCGGTCATTTTTTTAAAGAGCTGTGTCCGAATGCTATATGCAATCTCAATTGTCGCGCCGGCAAGAGTGACTCGACCGAAATACTGGCAGCCGACTGAGAATGTTTCGAGGGCAATGAACATTACCGCGAAGTGTGTGGTCCCGCTCGGGCTGTCTTTCACAAGCGACTCTACTAGGTAACCTAAGATGCGCGCCGCGACCATGACCGAAGCGGAGCTAACTACTATCAAAGAGAGAGCAAGCCCGAGTTTGACCCAAACGCCTTTGCCAAAACTAATGACGTTTAAAATACCGATGATATCATTTGCCGCAGCGGTGATCCGGTCATCTGAATCAGGAATGCCCATCGCCCTGATATCTTGCGCTTGATTTTCCTTCTTTTGCTGCTTGCTGGAATTTTTCCCCGTTTTCCGAGTGTCAGTGGAGTTTGTCATTTGCATCCTCCCCTACCCCACCGCGGCGCACGGTTAAAATTCCCCCGTCCAAAGCATAAACCTCAGCGCATTTCTTTAAGGTCGACATCCTGTGCGCCACCCAGATCACAGTCAGCCCTCGCAATTCCCGGTCGAGATTGGAGAGAATTTTTTCCTCAGTCACCGCGTCTACCGCACTTAAACAATCATCAAGTAAAAGAAGCGGCTTTTTCCGAACCAACGCTCTAGCTAAAGCTAGTCGCTGTTTTTGACCTCCCGAGAGGTTGATGCCCCATTCACCGATCCAGGTATCAAGGCCCTCTTTAAAAAGCCTGATATCCTGATCCAAGCAAACAGTCTCTAAAGTCTCCCATAAAAGTTCATCAGAGTAATCTTGGTCTAAGACCAAATTAAAGCGAATACTCCCCGCGAACAGAAATGATTTCTGCGGCACAACCGCAACATGCTCAGTGACGAACGCGCGTTTTGCACCAACTAAATCTACTCCTTGGAGAAACATCGATCCAGGGGGTGGATCAACCAGTCCAGCGACAATCGACATCAAGGTCGACTTGCCACTACCAATCGGACCAAGAATGCCGACACGAGCTCCGGCTCTTATT
>CAMAXT010000077.1 GCA_945862295.1 Pseudobacteriovorax antillogorgiicola | reverse complement strand
TCTAGATCCTGAATGTGAAAATTTAAAGAAAGCGTACGACATCATGACGCATTCAAAGGAATGCCTTGATGCCTGCCCAAATATCAAAGACAGCTGGAACATGGATAAATGCACAGACGTACTCTGTGACGCCGTCGGCGATTTACATCCTGCCCTTAAAGCGGTTTGCAAAGCCAAGGGCTGGGCAGAAGTAGCACGCGACTGTGTACTTATTCCTGTTATCGTTGAAACAGTAACTATGGCCTGTGATATCGGCCACGCGATCGATACCGCCGGCGACCCAACGCCACCAACAGCTTGTGTCGGTCAAGCAAACGACGCTAACATCGGTCAACAATTCAAACACAGCAAATGCATGAAATGCTGCATGCGTAATAGCGGTGCCGGTGCGGACGGTGCGCGTTGTGAAGCAAGTTGTAATGCTGCATTTCAGTAATCAGGCGTTCGTTTTCAACGGCTGGCCGTAAGGGAAATGCTTTTTGAAGGTAAGAAACGGTTTTTCAATGCAGACATAAAGCAATTTACCAGTATGGCTAACGGAACAAATACGACTGCTCCAAAAAAACTCAACACCTGGATTGGGTCACCTATGAGTAAAATTAGACCGTAAATCACACCGAGATTCGCCAAATAGATTGCAAAACTAGGATGAGTCAACCAAGGGCCACCAAAGCCGTGCCCTTCAGGGAAAAAACTTTGTAGGATAAAGCCGTAAAAAAATAAAACGCTGTAGTAAAGCGGAATAATGCGTAGGATTCTTCGCATATAGAAAGCCTTAAAAACACCAGACTTCCCAAGGGCGTCTAACAAAATACCTGAGATTAAAAAGCCCGATAGTACGAAAAAAAGATCGACACCACTGGCGAATATCCACTCGAAAGCGTCACCGACCGCTCCCCTACCATCTGGCCAGAGCGCGATGATCACGTGACAGAAAATAACCATGATGATGGCAAGGCCACGAACCCCGTCTAACTCTGGCAGGCGCTTAAAGCCATCAGAACACTGCTCCTAATTAGGCATTCTGAGCAAGGATTTCAGAAATCACAAACGCCATCTCGAGGCTTTGGCTATAGTTTAAGCGAGGGTCGCAGAAGGTTTCGTATTGGCGCACTAAATCGGATTCTTTAATCGCTTCCGAACCGCCGATGCACTCAGTGACGTTTTCACCAGTTAGTTCAAAATGCACACCACCGAGGCGCGAACCGAGCTCGGCATGGACGCGGAAGCTAGAACGAAGCTCAGACAGAATCGAATCGAAGTCTCTTGTTTTGATATTGTTGCCGGCTTTGATGACGTTGCCGTGCATTGGGTCAGAACTCCAGAGCACGTTGCAATTGCCTTTACGTACCGCTTCAACAGCAATGGGCAAATGGGATTCAACTTTTTCGTGGCCGAATCGACTGATGATCGTAATGCGACCGGGTTCGTTTGATGGATTCAGCGCTTTGATCAGCTCGGTCATTTCCTGAGGATCAGCTGAAGGTCCCCATTTGATACCAATCGGATTTTCAATACCGCGGAAGTATTCAACGTGCGCGCCGGAAATCTCTCTGGTGCGATCGCCGATCCAAAGCATATGGGCACCCAGGTTATAGTAACGGCTTTTTTCCGGGAAAAAGCGCGTCATGGCTTCTTCGAAGCCGAGTAAAAGACCTTCGTGCGAGGTAAAAAAATCGACGCTACCTAACGACTCTTCGCGAACACCACCAAATGTTTCCATAAAGGTCACGGCATCGCGAATATTGGCAACAACTCGTTCGTATTTGCTGCGGTGCTCACTTTTACCAACAAATCCGAGATTCCAGTTCTCAGGATGATGTAAGTCGGCAAAGCCGCCCGTGATCAACGCTCTGATGTAGTTAAGCGTCATTGAAGCGGTATGGTAACCGTGTAGCAACCGTTCCGGATTTGCCCGACGACCTTCCGCATCTGGTTCAAAAGAATTGATATTGTCGCCGCGAAAGACCGGCATTTTTTGGCCTTGTATATCTTCCATGTCGCTTGAGCGCGGCTTGGCGTACTGACCAGCAATACGCCCTACTCTGACTACTGGACGGCGTGCGCCGTAACAAAGCACGACAGACATTTGGAGCAATATTTTTAACTTACTGGTGATCGACTCAGGATTGCAGTCTTGGAAACGTTCTGCACAATCACCACCTTGAAGAAGAAAGCGCTTTCCTGCTGCTGCTCCCGCCAATTGGCGCTTAAGATTGTCGACCTCGCCAGCAAACACAAGAGGTGGGTAAGACTTAATGCGGCCTAGGACCTTATCGAGCTGGCCCATGTCCTCATACTGCGGTTGTTGCTTGATTGGTTTGGACCGCCAGCTATTTGGCTGCCACTGTGCCCATTGTTTGCTCATTGCGGCCATTTGCCCTTTCTGACCTGGAAGAAACAGCGTAACCTAGAGGTTATACACCGATTAACAGATCTTGGCTATGGGCTATAGCCTAGCGCTAAGCCTAAGTGACAAAAGCTGTTAATAATCAGTCTGAACAGGCAAGGAGGCGGGATTGAATTCCGTAAGTATCAGCAGCAATATGGGGCTGTTTGGCTTTGCGCTAGCATCGGTTCTTTATCTCGTCTCTTTTCAGAAAAGCAAAAAGGTCATTGAGAAGACAGCCTTTAGCATGTTCGTACTTTCAACAATTGCCATCTCGGCGACCCTCGCCATCATGCTTTCAGATAGTGCATTGATTGATATCAGCGGCATCTTCCTAACCTGTACACTTGGCTGGATCGCGATCGCTGGACACTTAAAGTTCAAGATGAAACTCATCGGTGCTCTGCTCGCCCCGCTGGCAACATTCATCTTGCTCATGCAGTTTTTTGTCGCGCCGCCAAAAATTTCCATGACAGCAACGTCACCTGACATGGTCCTCATTACCACTCACATCGCGATGGCTATCATTGGCCAAGCCTTTGCCATCATCGCCTGTGCTGTTTCTGTCATGTATCTTTGGCAACAGAACCTGCTTAAGAAAAAGCTTCTCACTCAGCTATCTCGCGGCGTACCAGCGATCGACCGCCTCGAACGACTGCTGATGTGGGCATTGTGGACTGGTTTTATCTTCATCACACTTGGTCTTTTAAGTGGTGCGATGTTTGCTCAGCTTTTCGATCTGCCAGCTGATATGCGTCTTGGCTCGAAAGTGATCTGGGCAACATTTGTATGGGGTTGGTACTTAGCGACGTTGCTTGCCCGCAATGTTTTTAACCGCTCAAGCAAACGTGTGGCGCAAATGAGCCTCGCGGGGTTCTTGTTCCTGTCGATGACCTATTTCGGTATGGGATTTTTCCGCGACTTAGGGGGCGGTTAAGCATGGCAAGTAACGCCCCAATTCTATTCATTATCGGCGCAAATCACCGGACAGCCTCCGTTGATTTGCGTGAAAAGTTGCATATACCAGCTGAGCAGCTTGCTATCAGTTTGCCACAAATTAAAGAAGAATTTGGATTTTTAGAACTTGCTGCGATCTCGACTTGCAACCGCTTCGAGCTTTTTGGCACTGCCAGAGACAGTCAAAGTTTTACCGCACACCTCTACGAAGCGTTTTTAAAACTGCACCAACGAAACGCAGCTTGGGCAGATATGGATGAAAATCTTGTCCGGCAAAGTCTCTATCTTCACATGCATGAGCATGCGGTTAAGCATGTATTTAAAGTCGCCAGCAGCCTTGATTCGCTCGTATTGGGGGAAACACAAATAACGGGACAATTTAAAGACGCTATCTCGATGGCAAGTGAAACCAATACCATTGGACCGATCTTAAACCGCTTGTCGCAGGATGCACTCGCAACTGCCAAAAAAGTGCGGACATCGACCGATATTGGCCGCAAGCATGTCTCGATCAGTCATGCTGCGATCGAACTAGCAAAAAAAGTTTTCGGCGATTTGAGCGCTCACAGATTTCTTCTTGTCGGTGCCGGGGAAATGGCACAAGTTGCAGCGAAATATATCAAGTCTTACAAACCGAAAAGTATTTGGGTCGCAAACCGGACGATTGAACGGGCACAAAGCCTCGTGAATGAATTAGAAACTGGTACAGCCGCATCCGTAGATGACTTACCGACTTTAATCAGCCAAGTTGACATTGTCATAAGTTCGACCTCTGCGCCAGGCACTGTTATTACCCGCGAGATGGTAAAAAGAGCACAAGGCGTGCGAAAGGGTCGTCCATTATTGTTAATTGATATTGCCTTACCACGCGATATTGAAAAATCTTGCAGCGAAATTGACGACGTCTACGTTTTTGACATCGACGATCTGCAACAAGTGGTTGATTCGAATTATGAAGAGCGCCGCAAAGCGGCTGTTGACGCGACCGTCATTGTTGACCGGAACACCGATCTTTTTCGCGCCTGGGAAAAGACCCTTTCGATCAAACCTGCACTTGCTAGCTTTCGCACCTATTTAGATCAGGTGATTGCGAAAGAAAGCGCTAAGACACTCAGCAAAGACCTATTTAAAAACCTAAACGAAAAACAGTCCGCTGCTCTTGTGAGTATGCTCGAAGCTGTTGCAAGCAAGATCTCGGGCGAAGCATCAAGGCGCATCACCAATCCACCAGAAGGTTATTATCCAGAGCTTCTTGCCGATGTATTATCTATGCTGTTTGAAACCAAGGACACATGACAATGGCCGAAAAAACACCGCCAAAAAAACATCTTATCATCGCGACGCGCGGTAGTGCCTTAGCCCTTTGGCAAGCTGATTATGTGACTTCGCTGCTAAAAGCCCAGGGAGTCAGCGCTGAAAAGCTAGTTATAAAAACAACCGGTGACCGCATTCAAGACCGCTTTTTACACGAGATCGGTGGCAAAGGCCTCTTCGTTCGGGAAATTGAACAAGCGCTACAAGACGGCAAAGCTGACCTCGCGATCCATAGCTTGAAAGACATGCCGGCTAAAGTTTTGCCGGCGTTTACTTTAGCTGCCATTTTAAAGCGACACGAAAGTGATGACCTCTTGATTATGCGCGATAGCTACCGCACGGATGTCACCGTTCCTGCCGTTATAAAGCCGGACTTTATTCAGCAATTTGGCGGTATGACAGTTGGTACAGGCTCCCTGCGTCGGCAATCAATCCTAGCGAAATTCGCGCCAGAGATAAAAACAGTTGCGATTAGAGGCAACGTCGACACCCGCATCAGAAAACTGCAGGAAGGGGAATGGGACGCGATCATCCTTGCCCACGCCTCTATTGAACGCCTAGATATCAAAGGTCTGCGCAGTGCGCCCTTGGCCACGGATTGGTTCATTCCGTCACCGTCTCAGGGTGCTTTAGCGATCGAGTGCCGGGCTGGCGATCCTGTCGCTGACTGGTTGCGCATTCTTAACTGCAACGCAACAGAATCAGCTGTAACGGTTGAAAGACGGGTCCTTGCTAGACTCGGTGGTGACTGCACTATGCCGTTTGCATGCATTGTTAAACCAGTAAATGGGGCTATATCTGGCCATGCTGCAGTCTACGGCAAGAACGGCAGTGTCGCCGAAACTCAAAAAACTATCCCGACTCTTGACGGCAATATCGAAGCCTTCGCCAATACGCTCGTCGCCGGTCTGATGAAAGCTGGTGCGGAAGGCGTTTTAAAATCGATTGGGCTCAGCTTACCAGGTTGATTTGGATTTTGAACCAATTCTCTGACATTATTGCCAATTAAGTAACCCTTCTCATGATTCTCTTCGGAGCCATCTCTTATAATTCTATTCGGTAACCGTAGCTACGGCTATGATATCAAGCATGACATTTTTACGAATCAGGCTGCTCCCACTGAGTTGTTGAGGTTGGTTTGTCTCTTATTATTTGGACGCGAGCAAAAGATGACTGGCAGCGCGATCTACTTATCGCCCAGAAGCTAAAGCTAGACATTAGCAGATTGTTGCATCTGCCGTGCGTCAGTTTTTTACCGTTACCAGCACCTGAATCTGTCCCTGTAGCTAACTATGTCATCTTCCATAGCAGTAACGCTGTGCGCTTTGCGATGGCCGATAAAAAATTAGCGTCAGCAATACGCACAGCGGTAAAAATTTTCTCTATTGGGCAGGGAACAAGCGAGACTTTGAAAGAATTCGACTTATCTGCAACACCGGGTTTTACTGGCAATTCGGCAAAACAATTAGCAGACCAAATCCTCCAAAGTGGTGTTGGCGGAACGTTTCTTATTCCGACGGCAAAAGAAGTTGCATTTGATAGCGCAGCCTATCTGCGCAATCATGGCCGGACAGCAGAGACCGTGCCTTGCTATGAGACGACACGCTTAGCGACAAAAGCAAACGGCGAAGAACTGAATGCAGCTGATATAAAGAACGAGGCTAAAAATTTTATTGGTGCTATCTGCTTCGCTAGCCCCTCAGCAGTTGAGGGTTTTTGCAACGTATTTAGCGTTGAGGCACTAAACTTTAAAAAAACCCTTGTGCCTATCGCAATCGGATCCACAACTAAGGCTGAAGTATTAAAACATTTTGGCATGTGTCACCTTAGTAAACAAAGTTCGGTGACTTCCTTATTCGAAGAAGCGCAAAAACATTTAGGAAGAGGGACAGTCAAGTGACTGACCCTCTCACATTATGAACGGAGTTCGCCCGTGATTCATTTATTAACGACAACCATATTAACTCTCAGCATCTTGACTAACTCTGCTTTGGCACAAACACCGGCAGCGGAAAAACCAAAAGATCACATTATTCTTTGCCTTGGCGACTCTCTTACCGAAGGCTATGGCGTCCCCATCGAAAAATCTTGGCCATCACTGCTGCAAGAACATTTAAAAAAACAGAACGTAAAAGTTCTCAACTCAGGCATCAGTGGTGCAACATCAGCATCTGGCCCATCTAGGCTCAAATGGCATTTAAAAAGCCCTGAAAAGCCTGACATCATGATTCTAGCTCTCGGAGCAAACGACGGACTACGTGGCCAACCAGTCGCAGCAATGAAAGAAAATCTTAGCAAGACAATCATCATGGCTAAAGACGCAGGCATTCGCCCTGTTTTAGCTGGAATGAGAATTCCGCCTAACTACGGACAGGTCTATGCCGACTCATTCGAAAAAGTATTCATCGACCTAGCTAAAGAACACAGCATTACCCTAATCCCGTTTCTTTTAGACGGAGTAGCTGCCCAAAAAGACCTAAACCTCCCCGACGGCATCCATCCCAATCCGAAAGGGTATGAGATCGTCATCAAAAATGTTTTGAAAGTCGTCGAACCTATGTTGAAGGGTAAATAGATGCTAGAAGCGCAAGCAGTCTCGAAGTATTACCCGCATTCAGGCGGAAAAATCGATGTTTTGAACGAGCTAACGTTCACAGTGCACGATCATGAAAAAGTAGCCATTATTGGTCCTTCAGGTTCTGGAAAATCAACTCTGTTATCGCTCTTAGCTGGTCTTGACCGACCAAATAGCGGAAGCATCAAAGTCAACAAAGACGATATTGCCGTCATGACAGAACAAGAAGTGACCGCTTTCCGCGCAAAAAATATTGGCATTGTTTTTCAACAATTTCATCTGATGTCCCACTTTACGGCACTAGAAAACGTTGCGTTGCCGCTACAGATCGCTGGCAACCATGCGCCGTGGGATGCGGCTGAAGAGGCACTAAAAGCCGTAGGATTAGGCGCACGGATGCGGCATTTTCCGTTTCAAATGAGCGGTGGTGAATGCCAAAGGGTAGCGATTGCGCGTGCCATGGTAAGCCGTCCTCCGATTATTTTAGCGGACGAACCGAGTGGTAATTTAGATTTAAATACCGGCACTCAGGTCATGGATTTGCTGTTCGACGTTTTAAAAGAATCTTCAGCCTCACTGATACTTGTCACGCACAATCAAGAATTGGCTAAAAAATGCGACCGCGTTCTTTCGCTGAAAGCAGGAAAGTTGATCCATGACTAAACGCAATAGCTCCAGGCTACCGGTCTGGGTGAAAGTAGCCCTTAGGGAGTTGATAAATAATAGGGCATTTTCAGTGCCCTTCATTATTAACCTGTGCATTGGTTTAACTGGGTTTCTTCTCCTCGATACGTTCAAAAATTCGATCTCTGATTATTTAGATAGCCGCTCACAGATTCTAGTCGGTGGTGACCTGACAATTTCTTCCGCTCAGATCATGACCGAAGACAACAGCAAAGAATTTCTCGGCATGCTACCTCCGGGTAGTAAGACCAGGCAGGAAAAAGTTCTCTTCTCTATGGTGTCCTACGGGGAATCAAGCCGTTTGGTCGAAGTGAAAGCGGTGGAAAGCACCTACCCTTTCGCTGGTACACTGACGTTAAAAGACCAAGGAGCGACAACAGACAAAGAGTGGCAGCAACTGAATGACGAGCGCGTTGTTTGGATTTATCCGGAACTCGTAGCCCAAATGAACATCCAGACTGGAGATACCTTAAAAATTGGCAACCACGAATTTAAAGTCGCAGGTGTTATCGACTTTGATCCCTACGTTGCAAGTTCAAGTATGGCGTTTGCTCCACGGGTCATGATCGGCTTAAACCACCTAGGTGCCACCGGACTTGTGGCAGTCGGAAGCCGGGTCTTCCACAGTTATATTGTTGGTCTGCCAAATAATATGCCTGATAAAACCTTGGATGAACTCTCGCTCGCACTTAAGACAAACATCAAAGCGCCCAACGTTCGTGTCAAAACCCACCGCATTGCCGGCCAGGACATGAATAGGGCGCTGATCTATTTGAATGATTTTCTTGGCTTGGTATCCATGGTCGCACTGTTCTTAGCGGGCGTTGGAACATCGTTTTTATTTAGGTCCCATATCAAAAAAAGATTCCGCGAGATTGCGATCCTTCTCAGTTTAGGCATGCAGCGCGGCACTGCAAAGCTTGTCTACATCTTTCAGATTATTCTTTTAGGTGCGATTGCAACGGCATTTTCAAGCCTTTTATCGTGGTTACTGCTGCCGCTGATTCCGGTCGTGTTCGGACCAGTGTTCCCAGAGGGTCTAACGGTACAGCCGCAGCTTTTAAGCATCCTCTTTGCGTTTAGCGTCGGCGCCGGCGGCGCAATCCTTGTCTGCTGGCCTCTGGTGCAATCGCTCAACCGCTTGCCGGCCGCGGCACTTTTTAGTGAATCCTTCTCGGTCGATGCTGGAACCGAAAAAGTGCGGTTCCTTAACTGGTTGCCAGCTCTCCTCATGTTCCTCATGTTATCAATCCAGCAAGCGCATTCAATCAAAGTCGGTTCATTATTTGTCGGCGTGTTTCTGGCAGCTTTTTTACTATTCTGGCTACTGGGGCTTGGGACATTAAAAGTTATCGGCACGACAGTCGGAAAGCTCTCACTGCGTGGGCGCATTGCGGTTTTAAACTTAACGCGCTTTCACAGCGCAAGCTTAACTGCTTTTAGCTCGATTGCGCTCAGCTCACTGCTGATGAATCTTATCCCACAGATTCGTAATTCGATTGATTCCGAGATCAGACTCGATCCGAAAGAAAAACGCCCCGCCCTTTTTCTCTTCGATATTCAAGAAGAGCAAATCGATGGCCTTGGATCCTTGCTCAAATCGTTAAATACCAAATTAGAATTTCAATCACCGATGGTCCGTGCCCGCCTGGTTAACATCAACGATCAGCCGGTCAAAGACCGGCAGCAAGATAATACCGCGACAAGAGAGCAGGAGTTCGAGCAGCAAAACCTTAGCCGCACTTATAACCTTTCTTACCGTGCAGCAACATCCACATCAGAAACGATCGATAGTGGCGAACCTATTACCGGGACGTGGAAGGAGGGAACCGGCAGCGACCTCCCGCTGATGTCGGTAGAAGTAAAATTCGCAGAACGCCTCGGTGTTGATGTTGGCGACACCATGACGTTTGACATCCACGGGGTCGAAGTCAAAGGCAAGATAGCAAACTTACGAAAAATTCGTTGGACCAGCTTTCAACCAAACTTTTTCGTTCAATTTCAACCAGGAGTGATCGATGACGCGCCAAAAACAATCCTCGCTGCTGTCGATGCTCCAACCCAAACAGAAAAAAATGCGCTACAGAACCAAATCGTCAAGCAGTACCCGAACATCTCGGTGATTGATGTCACCAGCACGATTCTGCGAATTTTAGCGATGGTTAATCAGATGACCTTTGCAATTGCATTTATGAGTATTCTGACTCTACTAGCCGGATTTGCTGTACTCTTTGCGATCGTTAACCATCAATTACAAAGGCGCATCCCTGAAATCACCTTATTGAAAATTTTAGGTGCCCAGTTTTCGACGGTTCGAAATGCCACGTTAACTGAATTTATGATTATTGGTTTTCTAGCATCAGCAGCTGGTGCATTGATCTCAGTCCTAGTGTCGTGGATAGTCAGCATGATTGTCTTTGACGGTGTTTGGACTCCCGACGCATTGACCCCTGTTATCACGGTTGCAGCGACCACAGGGCTTGCGGTATTGACAGGATGGCTTGGAAGTATGCGGGCACTTGCTGCAAAGCCGGCGACACTTCTTGGAGCGCCGGCGTTTAGGTAAAGACTGTTTACAGTATTCAGTGGCCAAATTTCAGGTATCAGTACGGTAAACTGCTATCTGTGTGTATCGGTACTTTCCGGGCACATGGGTAACAGAGCTTCAACTCCCTTCAACTGCCAACCCTTTGAATTTACAGACCCACCTACAAACCATTCATTAAGAACGTTTTAATGAATTCGATATAAACTTTGACATTCTATAAAAATTCTATTAAAAATCATCACTCTAAACACGCTCTTTGGGTGACCCCTTGTCTACGACTACGACCACCGAAGAAAAAATCCACGGCCTTGCGCTCAGCAGCGACGACATCAAAGGATTCGTCTCCAACGCCTGCGAACCGATGTACCGTGCACCGCAAATCCAAGACTGGATTTTTAAAAAACGAATCAATCATCCAGATCAAATGACCAACCTCGGCAAAGCGCTTAGAGAAAAACTCAAAGAAGCGTTTGATTGGTCTCTCCCAGCCGTTGATTCATCCATCGAAGGCGCGGATGGTTCCACGAAACTTTTATTCCACAGTAAGCGTGGTTTCGTCGAAAGCGTCATTCTGCGTTATAAAAATAGAACAAGCCTTTGCGTTTCTAGCCAAGTGGGCTGCAAACTCGCCTGCTCATTTTGTCAAACAGGCAAGCTTGGCTTCATGCGGCATCTGACTGCAGCCGAAATCCTCGGCCAGTTTGCGATCGCAGACGCCATGGTACGGCCTGAGGGTCGAAGCATCAGTCACATCGTGTTTATGGGTATGGGCGAACCGCTCGATAACTTTGAACCAGTGATCACAGCTGTGAATAGACTGACCCAACCGGAATATTACGGCCTAAGCCGCAAGAACGTGACGATCTCTACTTCTGGTATTGTTCCACGCATCCTCGAACTACCGGCACGCACCAACGCGGCTCTTGCTGTTTCCTTGCATGCTGCGACCGATGAACTCCGATCGGAACTCATGCCGATCAATAGAAAATGGAACCTAGCTAGCCTTAAAGAGGCGTTGCTCCATTATCAAAAAACCACAGGTGACAAGATCACCTTGGAATACATTATGATCAAAGATAAAAATTGCGGTATCAGAGAAGCTAAAGCGCTGATAAAGTTTATTCATGGTCTCAGGGTGAAGGTGAACCTTATCCCGTTCAACGCGCACCCCGGTCTAGACTATCAACGCCCAGATGACGAAGAGATCAGAGCATTTCAAAAGTATCTAACCGAACGCTCAGTCCCTGCTCCGGTCCGTTATTCTAAAGGATTAGATGTTTCTGCGGCCTGTGGGCAATTAGCTGCGAAGCAGTTCGACATGCTCGACCAAGTCCCTGTGCGAAAATCTTTGATAACGCCGGTAAATCTTAACGCTTTTTCTCAAAGTGCTGCTGAAACCATGAGGGCCGAATAACGCCCGCATCATCGGTTTTTGTTTTTAATTTGTCTTCATTCCAGCCATTCAACGCGTTCAACGCCACAAGAGTTTTCTCTCGACGCGCACTCAGAGTTTTTTGATATCCCTCCATAGCGGGACATAGAATCTCTCCCAAAAATGGACGCTCCACAGATCCCTGCTCGACAAAACTTCGAGCAACACTCGAACCCTCACTAAAGGTAGCAATCGCTAAAGGTTTTAATTTCTGTTTCTTCAAGACGTGCCGACTGAGCCATGTATCACCGGCTGGACCACTGGGAGCATCAGCTTTTTGTCCGCGCAGTGTCGCTGGATTGACTGCTGGTAAATTTGTTGGCCAGAAAACACCAGCACTTTGCAACACGTCTAACGTTGGTGGCTTTTCATAACAAAGTTCGCAACGATTAAGAGGACCACTGTAGCCCCTGATCACTTGCTCTTTCGCTAATACTCCTGCTGCCCAGTCAGTATAAAGTGATGGGAAAACAGCGGCTGCTTCCGCAGGTAATTCAATCCCTGTGGGAAACGAGGTCAAAGTCACATTATGCAGTGTCTCTACTGTTTGCGGCGCTAGAAATAGACGATCAACAATCGCACCATGCTTGCCAACAACTTGGCTGCGATGGCCTGGTGTCGGGTCTTCCCAAGCGATATGCAGAGCCGGCATGACTTTAACAGTTCCACTGCTCTCTTTACTCGGGGCGAATGTAACCTGCAAAATGCCGTAACCGGCTTTTGCCAGCACACTGATTTGAGTTTTTTCAGGTATTGTCAGCGCGCTGAGAATTGACGATGGCGACTTCTTGGTAAGATTTATCACTTCAAACTTAGCCGTCGCCCCCCCATCAATTTTGAAAAAGGGTATCCCAGCTACGGACCTACTGGCTTGCTCGTTTTTGATGGCTTTGCCATCAACGCATGGATTTGTGTCGGAATAAACAGCTAGGCGCGGTGAAGAGAATTCAAACAGTGCTGGCAAAAAACTAGCGGAACCGCTGCGCACTTGATCCTTAGCTGTTAATTTTTTTTGGGCGATAAAAAGTTTGAAGCTCTGCTTGAAAGCTCCAACGGGAACTAAAGTCAAAAGCCGCCGTTGATCTTGCCGCGCTTCAATCATTACGAGTCGCTCAAGATCAGATTGCCCAAGAAAAACCATTGTATCGCTAGGCTCACCCTCGCTGGTCTCTGCACTCTTATTCTGTGCAAGTGCGAGAGTTTGAGAAAGTGCCAGAACCATAAGAACAGTAGCTTTAACGATTGCCATCACCGCCCCGTGGCTTATTTTTGCTAGGATGTGGCTTGCGATCACCTTGGTCTTTTCCGCCTCGTTGATCACCGCGTCCTGGTCGGTCTTCTTTCTGAGATTTCGGCCGATCTTCGCGACCGCCGCGGTCATCTTCCAAATTTGAAAGCGCCGCGAAGTCGATATCATCGCCCCAATCATCTTTTGGACCGCTTGCTTCTTCACCGTCGGTGTCGCTGCCTTTTTCGATGATCTCAATTTGAGAGACAGGGACAACAAAGAAGCGCCCCTCTTCGGTTTCAACGCCGACCGTCTGATTAAGAACGTCTGATTTCACAATCCGTGCATTAACGTTTTCCTCCAAACAACGAACCAGTGTGCCGCGCGGTGGTAACATGCGGCGCATTTCCGTGTACTGATCATTTTCGTAAGTCAAACAGCAAAGAAGGCGCCCACAACCACCAGATACTTTGGTTGGATTAAGAGCAAGATTTTGATTTTTAGCCATTTTAATAGAGACTGGAACGAATTCTCTAAGAAAGCTACTGCAGCAAAACTCACGGCCACAGATACCAATACCACCGACAAGTTTTGCCTCATCGCGGGCACCGACTTGCTTGAGTTCAACGCGCGCTTTCAAACCAGAAGCCAACTCTTTTACAAGTTCGCGAAAATCAACACGTCCCGGTGCCGAGAAATAAACGATGACTTTATTGCCACCGAACTGCACTTCACTTTGCAAAACCGTCATCTTTAAACCGATTTTTTCGACGCGTTCGCGGGCATATTTTGAAGCATGCTCAGGAGTAAGTTTGCGCGCTTCTTCCAAATCCCGGTTGGAAGCCATACGCAAGATTGGTTTGAGTTCCTTATCCCGTGGAATCTGCGCTTCTTGAAAGCGTATGATTGCAACTTTCGCCAAACTTGGACCTCGGTCGGTTTCGACAACGACATCATCACCAACACGAAGCCTCAGATCGAGCGAAAGAAAATCGTAGATTCGTCCTGCACGCCGAAACTGAACACCAATAATATTCAAACCATCCATCACTGATCCTTCAACTCTAGGAAAACGCACCCATTAGCAACAGATGAACCCATCAGCACTTTCGTTAAGTGGACGCTGGGTGTCCTATGGACTCAAAAACCATCTGCGCATTCAGTGCGACTTTGTTTTTTACGGCAAGGGAGCGGATCTGCTTTAACAGCTCACGCCGCCTCTTTATAGTCACCAAATCTGGTCTGACGTTCTTATGAAACGCATGCCAGTATTGGTTGTTCAACTCAATTTCTAATTCCTCTAACAACTCT
>CAMAXT010000076.1 GCA_945862295.1 Pseudobacteriovorax antillogorgiicola | reverse complement strand
GGCTCATTCACGGGCGCACAGGCAGATAAAAAGGGGCTCTTGGAAGCCGCGTCTGGTGGTTGGATTTTTTTAGATGAAGTCGCGACGCTCTCAACCTCTGCACAGGTTGCACTGCTGCGAGTGCTAGAAAATCAAGAAGTGACCCGCGTAGGTTCGACAAAACCAGTAGCAATCAACGTCCGAGTTCTATCTGCTACCAACGAACCTATCGAAAAAATGATAAAAGAAGGGCGGTTTCGCGGTGATCTATGGCAACGACTAAAAGAAGCCATCATCGAACTTCCGCCACTACGGGACCGGCCGGACGAAATCCCAGCACTCATCGATTATTTCTGCGAGTCGATGCCGGGTGGACCATACCAAGTCAGCGGACCAGTAAAAGAAATCTTGAGCAGTGTCTCATGGACGGAAGGTAATATTCGTGAGCTCAGAAACTGTCTGCGCGCTATGACCGAGTTTCATGTCAATAAACTTCTGACGCCATTGTCAATTCCAGAACGAATCTGGGACGAACTCGGCGACAAACCCGGAACTAACAGCGCTGAACAAGCGAGTTCGGGACCAAAATCTCCGCCAGCAAATAGTTCCATGATCAAAGGACAAATCAACCTACCGTGGGATATGAGTGAAGCACAAAACTATGACCATCTCGCCGATCTATTGTTGCTGGAGATGACGAAGATTCTAGCCGATCAACACGGTAAAATGTCACTACGCAGCCTCGCGCAGGCGGTCGGAGTGTCTCGAAGTACGCTATCAGGTCGATTTAAAGCGATGATTCACAAAAATGTTGCGGATATCAACGAACTTACAAAACTTGTGGGAATATCTGACAAATGAGTTTCAAAGACACCATCAAAATTTCTGATTTCAATGTCGAATGCATCATTGGTGTTCTCCCACGTGAGCGTGAAGTTAAACAGAAAGTCATCATCGACATCGACATGTTTCTTGATCTTTCTCTTGCTGCCGAAGCAGGGAAGATTGAAAGAACTGTCGATTATGCGTTGGTCGCAAGAGAAGTTCAGTTCATCATGGAAGTGGGGAATTTTGAACTTTTAGAAACGGCAGCAATGGCTATTGTTAGCTGGCTAGCATCGCCGGTACCTACCGCTCATTTGTTTAGTGTTGAAGCGGCGGAAGTCCGCATACGAAAACCAAAAGCATTAGATGGCAACGGTGTCCCGCAGGTCTGTATCAAACGCTTTAGTAAGGACTTGAAAGTAGAAACAAGGCGGACGAACAATGTGACCCAAGACATCTTGTTTCAGTCAGACCGTATCGCAATCATAAGAGTTTACCATTTTGGATCGTCTGATATACCCGCGAGTCCAAGTCCATTTGATAACTACAAAGACTTCAACAATAACTCGCGAGACTTACTAAGAGTAGCCTGGAAATAGGCTATTTGCATGTTAGTGGAATACTAACGACACCCGCGCCAATCGTGCCATTGCCGCTACATGTTTTCTCACCTTTTTTAACACTGACAACCATAGGCGTTGTCAGCATAATCATTGCCGTTCCATCAGAATAAGGTACGCCTCCTGCATAGGATAAATTCTTTGCACCGGTAAACGTCGGATTCGTCAGCCCGCTTATTTGATCGAAGTAAGCCTGCAAAGTCAGACTGCCGTCAGCACCTTTTACCAACGTGAAAAATGCTACCGGATCTTTCGGATCGATCGGAGCATCGTTCGCAGGAATAGCGTTTTGCGAAACTGGAGTTGTCTGTGCCGGTTCTGTACTAGGTGAAACTGGAGTCTGAACCGTCGCCGGTGTCGTCACAGGTGTCGTCACAGGTGTCGTCACAGGCTCCACAGGCTCCACAGGTTTGATTGGAGTAGTTGCAGGTTGCTGCGTGGTCTGCGGAGTAGTCCCCGGAGCTTGGTTTGGTGGCGTTTGCGATCCTACGATCGTATCGTTTAATTCTCCTGCCGAACCACTGGTCGATTCTGACTGCGACTGCGGAATAAACGTTGCGATAAGTCCTGCGAACGCTGGTCCAGTCCCGGCCGGACCAACACCTGGCAAATAGACCATATCGAGAGTAATTTTTGTAACAGCTACCAAAGCTTTGAGTTCAGACTTTGTCGACGCTTCGAAATCATAGAATACGTGATACGTCTTCTTTTTTGATGCTCTAACTGTAACAGAACCCGCAGTAGTAGATGTGATGTCGTAATCGAATGTCCAGTCCGACGCAAAACTGTTTAGCTGAACTGTTGAACCGTCTTTTTTGCTGGCGACCCGGCAACCGAAGACGGCCTGTGTTTCAGTCGATTCAGTTTCTGCACAGGTTAGATAGGTACCTGTGATTTGGACAGGTTGGTCGGCAGTGTCATCACCATCTTTCTCGTTTCCGAGATTTTCGCCAGTGTTAGGTTCTTCTTCTTTGCTCTCTGATTTTTTCCCGAGCTTGAGTCCATCGGTAAAACCGCCTGATCCAGAGCAACTGGCATTCGTAAAAAACATTGCAATTGCGAAAACTCGCATCTGGCACATCAAACAATGCTCCTGAAATTGATAAAAACTTATCGGAACTTATGGGTGGGGTCTTAAGACAGGATCGGTAGGGATCATTATACAAATGGGATCAATAGTTTAGCCGCAGCGTGCCGCAGGGTGTCAGGTGCCGCAGGGTGTCAGGCAGGGTGTCAGCCACCCTGCGTTCCCTTCGTTTTAGCGATTAAAAAGCTCAGCAGTGTTGATCAAAGTCCGCAAACCAAAGGCTGATCCACCCGCTGCAGGGTATCCCAAGGCTTGGCAGTTCCAACCAGTACCTGCGATATCTAGGTGAACCCACTTAGCATCACCAACGAATTCCTTAAGGAACATACCGCCCATGATGGTACCGCCCTTGACGTTGCCTTTAGCGATATTCTTTAGATCGGCAATATCGCTCTTCACTTCTTTTTCTAGTTCTGGCCACAGCGGCAATTGCCATAGTGGTTCGCCGCCTTCTTCACCAGCTCGCATCACGTGCTCCGCTGTTGCTGCGTCGTTCGTCATGACCGCAGAACCAACGCAACCAAGGGCAAATAAAACTGCACCGGTGAGCGTTGCAATATCAACAATAATGTCTGGTTTGTATTCAGTGATTGCGTAGTGCAGCATATCAGCAAGAACTAGTCGACCTTCCGCGTCGGTGTTATGAACTTCGATTGTTTTACCGTTCATCGCGCGAACAATATCACCCGGACGGGTTGCCGATCCACTTGGCATGTTTTCCGATGCGCCAATAACGCAGATGACTTTAACCGGTGGTTTTACTTTTGCGAAATACATTGCGGTACCGAGGACGGCAGCACCCCCAGACATATCGTATTTCATTTCTTCCATGCCTGCAGAAGGCTTAATGCTGATGCCACCAGCATCGAAGGTAAGACCCTTACCAACAAAAGCTACTGTTTTGCTGTTATCTTTGCCTTCAATTTCAATGACAATCGTCCGCGGCTCGACAACACTACCGTCTGACACGCTAAGCATGGAACCCATGCCTAATTTCGTCATTTGTTCTTTATCTAGAATCCGGCAAGGCACTCCAGATTCTTTTGCAACATCGAGAGCGATCTCGGCAAATTTAGTTGGATTCAAATAGTTCGGTGGCGCGTCTTGCAAAAAGCGTGTGATCGCTTCTGCCCTCGATAATTCTATATGGGTGGTGATAGCTTCTGCAGAAGCCTTGCTACCAGCGAGAACGATACCTGTAGGAAAACGAGAGGTATCTTTCTTGCGGACACCTTTGAAACCAACGTGGTTATAAAAGCCGCTGACTAGGCCGTTGAAGACCTCAAGTTCTGAAATGCCATCGCCAACACTAATGGCGATTTTGGTAATTTTAAGCTCTTTTACAGCTTTTGCCGCATCAAGGCCGATTTGTCTGGAGATCTGTTTCGCAGACACCTTGATACCGCTTTGGGGCACTAGTGTCAGAGAGACTTTATCAACACTCAGATGGATCGGACCGGCGGCCGGCTTCCAACCTAATGCAGTAGCCGCAGCAATAGCCTTCGTCACGAAGTCTTGAGCTAATACATTGCCATTGAGGCGAAATTTATCTTTTTCTTTTTCATCACTGATAACACCAACGATGTGGTGAGCGTCGGTTACGAGCGCTGGTGCAACAGCAACCTTAACTTGATGCAACCAGTCATATGTATCAGGCATCAAAGATTTCCAGGATTCGTTACTCAGTGCATGACGCATGCTCATTCCTTTCCAAAATTTTTATAAGATGCCTGACAAAATAAACCGAGGCAGAGGCCGTATGGTCCCTGCGAATTAAGGCATTAACCTCTTGAAACCCAAAGGTTTTACCGGATCATACCTTTTTAGGCAAGTCCGTTGCTAGTGTGTCCCCATGTTGAGCAGCAATAAAAAATTTCCACTGCCCAGGCCGGCTAGCCTTGTTATTCCCGCTATTTAGGTCTAGAAAAGTGTCTAGATTTCTGTCCGTCCCAAAGAAAAAAGACTCAACCAATGAGGGTTCAATGAGCATTATTAGTTACGTTTCAGCCAGGGAAATTCTTGATTCACGCGGTAACCCAACAGTGGAAGTTGAGGTAATGACAGACAGCGGATTCTTCGGTCGCGCAGCGGTACCATCTGGCGCATCAACCGGTGAATTTGAAGCTTGTGAACTAAGAGATAGTGACAGCAAGCGCTATGGCGGCAAAGGCGTCCTAACAGCAGTTCGAAATGTTAAAGAAAAAATTGCGCCTCGCCTCATTGGCATGGACACCGCCGAGCAAATTGAAATCGATCAAATGCTGATCGAACTCGACGGCACGGAAAACAAATCAAGTCTTGGCGCAAACTCAATCCTTGGAGTTTCGATGGCCTGCGCCAAAGCTGCAGCAGAACTAAGTGGCCTCCCACTTTACCGCTATATCGGTGGACCATCTGCTTGTCGCATGCCCGTGCCACTCATGAACATCATCAATGGCGGTGCCCACGCTGACAACAACGTCGACTTCCAGGAATTCATGATTGTTCCTATCGGTGCGCCTAGTTTTCGCGAAGGTCTGCGCTGGGGAACAGAAGTATTTCATTCTTTGAAAAAAGTTTTGAAAGGCAAAAAGCTAAACACTGCCGTTGGCGATGAAGGTGGATTTGCTCCAGACCTTAAATCCAACACGGAAGCATTAGATGTCATTATGACAGCGATCACCGAAGCTGGGTTCAAACCTGGCAAAGACATTAGCTTGGCACTTGATGTTGCTGCTGCGTCATTTTGTAAAGACGGAAAGTACGTCCTAGCTGGCGAAAATCGAACAATCGATTCAGACAGTATGGTCAAACTACTTGTCGAAATGAGTCGCAACTACCCTATCGTTTCCATCGAAGACGGTCTTGATGAACACGACTGGAATGGATTCATTAAATTGACAAAAGAAATTGGCAGCAAAGTTCAAATCGTTGGAGATGATCTATTCGTTACAAACACCAAAAGACTGAAAGACGGCATTATCAAAAACGCTGCAAACGCTATTTTGATTAAGCTCAATCAGATTGGTACTGTGTCTGAAACTCTAGAAGCGGTAAACATGGCTCGCCAAAGTGGTTTCAACTCAATCATCTCACACCGTTCCGGCGAAACTGAAGACACTTTCATTGCCGACCTAGCGGTTGCTACTGGTTGCGGCCAAATCAAAACTGGCTCGGCGTCGAGAACAGACCGGATCTGCAAATACAACCAACTTCTTCGTATTGAAGAAGAACTCGGCAACAATGCACAGTACTACTGGGGACGAGGCTTCTAATAAAAGTGTTCACCGTACAAGTTAAGAGACTCTTCACCACAGGTGTGCCGTTTTTTATACTGGCGGCCGCCTGTGTTTGTACGCGCTCACCTGATGATAAGAGTCCGACGCCAACCGCGGACTCTGAAGTCACCAACTTCGCTACCGGCTTTGTTCTAAATGAAGATACTGCGAAGCAAGACCTGAGCGTCTTCGCTTCCCAGCCTCATCCTTTTGGATCACTAAGAAATGATGCCTTGGCAGGGCATCTAGTTTCGAGAATGAGCGACATTCCAACTTTGAAACAGGAATTCTCGGCCCAGGTTCCCAATCCGGCTGCCACCAACTCGCCGGGCGGACCCACCGCATTGACCTTAGAACGCACTGGGAATAACATCGTCGCAACAGGCGCATTTAAACCAGATGCCGACTGTATTGTGCTGCTCGGATCCCATTATGATTCAAAAGAGATCGAGGGACTGACATATCTTGGAGCAAATGATAGTGGATCCTCTTCGATTGCCTTGCTCCAGATCCTTTCCTACTTTCATGCCAACAAAGAGAAGATCGCTGGCGACTGCGATATCGGTGCGATCTGGTTTGACGGCGAAGAAGCCGTGTTATCTAATTGGACCGATGGACAACTCAAACATCAAGCAAAAATTCAAGACAACACCTATGGAAGTAGACACTTCGTCAGCACATTAAGTAAGTGCACACGGTTTGAGAAGCCACTTAAATGTATGCCGGAAACATTCGGCGGCAAGGCTATCGTTGCTCTCGTTCTACTGGATATGATTGGTTCCCCAGAGATCAAAATCTCACGGGACACTAATTCATCGCCCGCTCTGCTGCGAGTTCTCGAGAATGGCGCGACTGCTCTCGGCCTTCCCAACATCTTAAACAAAAGCATGACCGCCATCGAAGACGACCATATTCCTTTTCGCAACGCTGGTATCGCAGCCCTTGATATAATTGACTTTAATAACCTTTCTTACTGGCATGCCGCTGGTGACGACCAGGACAAGATCTCCTATAAAAGCATAGAGTTAGCCTCACGCATTGCGATTTTCACCACCATTTCAGTGACCATAAATCCTAAAGTTTTCGCTGAAACCTCCGAATAGTTCTCAGTAAGGCTCATAGTGCCTGCTAAGAAAATTCAAAGTCCTGTCGAGATGTTACCTCTAACAAAGGAATCATAACGGTTGGAAATCGGGAGTGGTATTCATGTCAGACAAAATAGAGTTTGGAAATCTGACGATCGAAATCAGTCAATCTGATTCTGAGGTGATCTACCGTTTCGTTGGCGACGTGGACGAACACTTTCGCCAAAAAGATGTACCTCGCATCAAGAAGCCAAATATTACATTTCTCTTAGAAGAAATTAACAACTTCAATTCATGTGGTATTCGCGAATGGATTTACTTAATCCGTGACATCGGTGAATTCGGAAAACTAAAATTTACACGCTGCTCGGTCACCATGATCGATCAAATCAATATGGTTCCAGACTCACTAGGCAAAGGCTATGTAGAATCATTCTATGCACCCTACTTTTGCCAATGCGGAGGCGAAGTAAACCGCTTGATTGACGTCACAGCAAACTTAGGTCAACTACAGAACAAACAAGCTCCCGAATTTAAATGTGAAAGCTGCAATAAAACACTGGAATTTGATGCGCTAGAAGAAAGCTACTTCCTTTTCGCAGAAGGTGCTCTCCCAAAGGCGTCGTGAACGTTCCTTACTACAGGATGATGGAACATGGGCATGGACGCTCTAACATCGGCTGCTTTTGATTCTCTGACCAAAGAGATTCTACCTAAACTCGCCGAATATCTCGCAACAGTGGCTCATTTGCCACCCGAAGATCGAGAACCCGACACCGAAATGGCTGTGATGCTGACAGAAGCACATGAACTCTTAGGGTTGATGAGCGGTTGGTTCGGCGTGGATTCCTCTGTCTTGACACCTTCAGTGAGCGAAGAGCTTCCATCAGAACTATCCGATGCCGATGCACTAGATCTACTAGGGGCAGAGGGTGTCGAAAACATTACTGACATCAGCCTCTCAGGTAAGCGTTCAGTTGCCCAATCACTCGACGCAGGCGACGATGATTTAAGCGATGACGACGCCATGGCGATGTTGATGGAAAACAACAATGCTGCAGCACCAGTTGCTTCTCCATCTAACGAAGAGCTTAGTGACGAAGAAGCGATGGCACTTATGATGGGTAGCGATTCAGCTTCATCATCTGACCCATCAGACGAACTTTCAGATGCTGATGCTCTAGCTATGATGGCTGCTAGTGAGCCTAGCAGTGCCCCATCCGATTCAAAAGAAATCAGCGATGACGAAGCAATGCGACTTCTCGCTGAAATGGACGCTCCGCCTACACCTGACAACGGTAACATGAGTGATGAAGAAGCGCTTCGACTATTAGCCGCAATGGACGAACCAGCTACAGCAAGCAGTGGAGAAATGAATGACACAGAAGCGCGCCGCTTGCTTGAAGAAATGGATGCACCAGTAGGTAAAAGCACTCCGGCAGCTGCCGCAATGTCGGCTGACGACGAAGCAATGGCTCTGTTACTTCAAATGGGTGGTGGAGACGATGCGCCGATAAAAGCAGAATCCAAGCCGGCTGCTACAAAAGCAGCACCTGCCGTAAATCACCATGCGCCGTCAAATGACCACGTTAGTGAGCACCATGAAGAAATAAGTGAGTTCTCTCAAAACGACTTCAGCTCCGATCCCGATATGATGAATGACTTCCTGAGCAACACTGGCGACCTGATGGATACGCTAGATTCGACAGTTTTGCAGTTAGAGCAGAATCCTAAAGACAAAGAAACAATCGAATCGATCTTTAGGGCCGCTCATACCCTCAAGGGTGCTGCGGGCATGTTCGGATTTAAGGCTATTGAACGAGTCATGCATAGAATGGAAAATTTATTCGACCTCGTTCGCAAAGGAACCCTGGTTCCCGATGCCAATACAATCGATGTTGTTTTCCAAGGGTTGGATGTCCTAAAAAAACTTCTAGAAGCAGTTCAAAAAGGCAAACCTAGTGGCACCAAAACAGTGCCTATCGTAAGAGCTCTAGAGCTAGCTGCTGCTGGCAAATACATTAAGTCTGATCAGACCGCAAAATCAGAACCGAAAGAGGTTGCTGCACCCACTCACGATGGTAGTGGCGGAGGTGGAGATAAACCGGGAGCAACCGCTAAGAAATCAAGCGACCAATCAACAATCAAAGTAGACCTGGAACGCCTTGATACACTGGTCAACTTAGTTGGCGAATTGGTAATTGACCGTACTAGGTTCATCAGTATTGAAGACGAAATTCGTCAATCCCATCCACAAATGTCAGTGTCGGGGAATATGTCTGAAACCGTTCAGCTCTTCGGTCGACACATGAATGAGATCCACGATCTCGTCATGAAGATCAGGATGGTTCCAATCGGCAATACATTTACAAAGTTCACACGAATCATCCGCGACCTGTCCCGTCAACTGGACAAAGATATCGAACTCTACCTCGATGGTGAAGATACAGAGTTGGACAAGACCTTGGTCGAACAAATCGGTGACCCTCTTATTCACTTGATTAGAAATTCTTGTGACCACGGTATCGAGCTACCGGCAGTCCGAGAAGCGGCCGGCAAACGACGCACAGGAAAGATATTCCTGTCCGCTCGCCAAGAAGGTAACCATATCATCATCACGATCGAAGATGATGGTAAGGGCATAAACGCTGAGATCATTAAAAAGAAGGCCATCGAAAAAGGCCTAATTCCAGAAGACGCGGTACTAACAACTCGCGATGTCTTCAATTTGATCTTCGAGCCAGGATTTTCAACAGCTGAACAAGTCACAAATGTTTCCGGTCGCGGCGTTGGTATGGATGTGGTTAAAAAGCAGATCTCTAAACTAAAAGGCCTCATCGACATCGAATCCGAAGTGGGCAGAGGAACAACTATTGCCATTCGCCTGCCGTTGACCCTCGCTATCATGCAAAGTTTGCTCGTTGAAGCATCCGGAGAAGCGTTTGCAATTCCTTTGAATGCCGTAGTCGAGTCGGTTCGCATTTCGCCTGATGAGATACAAAAAGTAGGAGAGACTGAAGTCATTAAGCGTCATGGTCGGGTGTTACCGCTAATGCATTTAAGTGACGTGCTCAACCTTCAGAAGAAAGGCGAAGAATCTTGGTACAGTCAAGATTCAAGAAACCTTACACACGGAAAGCCTTCAACGCAGATTCGTGCTCATAAAAAAACTGATAAGCTCTTCGTTGTCATTGTCGGTTCAACTGATAACAGATACGGCATTGTAGTTGATCAATTACTCAGCCAGCAGGAGATGGTGATAAAATCTCTTGGTCCAATTATGAAAAATGCGGGCTGTGTGGCCGGTGGCGCTGTACAAGGCAATGGCGAAGTGGTCCTCGTTCTAGATATTCAAGAAGTCATGGATGAATTCCGTAACCAACGCCGTAAGTCGGCATAAAGCACAAGGTATAGATAATCATGTTCGATAACGACGATGATGTGATGTCAAGAATGGCTCCCTCAAAAATAGGGATCTTTTCTATTCATGGCGATTTAGACGGCCAGAATAAGGACGAGTTTCAAGATAGAGACCAGTTCATTGGCATTAAGATCGGCAAAGAAGAGTTTCTCTTGCCGATCGCAAACGTCCGCGAAATTGTCATGGTCGCTCCGATTACCTATGTACCGTTCTCACCTGCATTTATTGATGGCGTGTTCAATCTTAGAGGCTCAATCGTCCCGATCGTAAATACAAGAAAACTTTTAGGTGTTAAGCGCGGCGGTCTAACAGCTGCATCCAGAGTCATCGTTACTAGGTACGATAATATTAACTTTGGGCTTCTAGTTGACGGTATTACCTATGTAAGAAATCTGCTTCCTACTGAAGTTGAGCAGCGATCTCTTCCAGGAAAGGGCACAGGCGCAGAGTTCATTACAAGCATTTGCAAGCAAGACAACTATATTTGCGGGATCTTAGATCTCGCAAGAATTCTTACAGTTGCTGCAGGGGGTGTAAACTTAAATGGTGACAATGCTGTCGAAGGCGACGAAGCAGCATAGTAATAAATTGTTTCCATTGAATAAGGCCGAACAATACGTTCGGCCTTTTAACTTTCCTGAACCAATTTGCCTTAAACTACCAATTTAGTAGCAAACGAGAGTAGAGACTTCGCGTAAGGAGATCTCGCAAGAATCTCCTTCGATTTTAAAGCACCAGGTGCTGTCAGGTCTTTGCTCAGTATCGCTTCTAGCAAACCAACAACATCAAGCGTCTCTGAAAGAATCAACTTGAAGACGTGTTCTTGCATGGCAAACCAAAGTCCAGAAACCTGCGCCTCGGTTGGCACACCGGTTTTCGCCTTTAAACTTTGGAGTGTTCGAAGATCAACTGAGGACAGATGTTTCGACAATGGTGACTTCGATTTAATCTTCTCCGTTAGTTTAGAAATGCCTTGAACATCCAGCTTCTGATGGAGTTCTACCAAGAAAGGTAGAACCTGCTTCTTTGGATTAAGTGCTAAAGGAATATAGTATTGCAAGCGTATTGACCAAAGCAGGCTCAACACTCTGTGGAACAATGACCCAGGGGGCTGCTTCTGGAAGTGCGCTTCATCAAAATAGACGCTTTTCTTAGGCCCTTCGAAAAAGATATTTCCGCCGAGACCTGGCAGGTTGAAGGCCTTATATCCTCGCTTTTCAATACGTTCTTTATATAGATGAAAGCCAACATCGTTAAGTAACCCTTGCTGCCAGGATACTTGTTTTTTGGCTTTCTCGATTGCCTGCGGGTTAGTTCCAACAATTTTCGCAAGATGTTCAATGGTATAATTCTCGCGAAAAATTTTGGCCATCAATGGATTACAGGCAATAACAAACTGATGGAGCTGCGATTGAAGCGCTGGTGAAGTAAATTCAGAATTGAAGCGTTCACGCCCGCTGAGTTGGTAGCCGTATTCTTTCGAGTTTCTCCACACTCGCCAGTGCCACGAATCCAGAAGCTGGCAGTTGCCAGAAATCAACGCGACGCATTGAATCGCTAAATGTTTTTCTACTTCATTAGCAAACGCTTGTTTCATTAAAGATTCAGTGAGATCATTGGTGACAGTTCCTGTTAAAATTGCACTGCGCCAATCAACGGCCTCAACGGAATTCGGGTTGCCAGCCTCTAATCCGGCGCTAACTTTTTGTATTGAACCCTGCATGCTATCTTCGGAACGAGGCAATAGTCCGTTTTTAATTTCACCAAGGAGCGAACCCGAATTTCTAAGTTCAGCACTTGAATACTCATCAATTGGTAATACAGCCTTAAGATCGAGGGCCGCTGCCAATTCAATACTACTGACCTCTTGGTCGATAGCGAAATTCTGCTTAGATAACTCGGGATTTAATTTATCTGGTATGTCTGCATTGACGACATCAAATCGGTCGGCCTCAAGTGATAACTCGCTGCCGACACTATGATCCTGTTTGTAATCTACTGACAAGGACATAGATCTTGGATCTACAGGTAAAGGTATACCAGTCGATTGGCCGACGGGATGCGGAGGAAACGCAAGTTGCTCTACACCAGTCCCTAAATCAAAGGAATTCATCCCTTTCTCAGGTCCGGGTATATCTAATATTGCAACGGGTTCCTGCAGATCAAGCGACATCTCCTCATTCTGAGGTGAGCCTAAATCTATATCAAGGGAAAATTCAGACCTTGTTTCATCCGCCGTTTGTGCTGGAACAGAAATTGCTGAGAGTTCTTCGAGAGAAAAACTAATTGCTGGTTCATTGGTAGAATCGACTTGTCTTAACTCTGGATCTTGCTTCCATGATAAAACTCCCGGAGAAAAACCCAAATCAATATTTAGGTCGTCCGTCAGGGGACTCTCTTCCGGTACCAAATGCAGCCTACTAACAACTTCAGGGGCCACTTCATTACTAAAAAGATCAACTGAATATACGTTTTGCACAGGTTCCGCAGGTCCTGCAACGGCGTTAGAATCAAAGAACATTGTATCTATATTTGTGCCTGAAACCTCATCTTCAGCACTAACAAAGCTCGCCGCAATCGACAACCGAGGCTCAGGTGCCGGAATAGGATCTAGTTCCATTGAAGCGACCGGTTCTCCCGAGACCATAGCAAGTGGAATGTTCTGTTCCTCGACATCATCATCAATCTTTTTGGGTGATTCGGCAACTTTTGCATGCAAGTCTAGTGGCTCTATGTTACGTAAAGCCCGATCTTCGGTCGCATAGTCATCAGACGTCTCTTGTTCCGATCGCTCAACGTGATGCAATTTTGAAGAACCGGTAAAGTCATCGCTGCTTCGAAGCGATTGCTTGACGTTCGCGAACCGACCGCCTTGATCACCGTCGCCCTGTTGCGCGGCCAATTCTCGCAGTTGCATCTCCAAAGACTCAATCGTAACAGGATACTGACGCAAAGGACGCAGATCTTCTCTCAATAGTTCGATCATTTCTTTTAAGAACAGATACTGCTGCGCAATATCCCCTTGCTCTTCAAGAATGAAATATATTGGCAACCAAGTTCGGTTATCGTTTCGATCTGATTTATAGGCTTCCTTGAAAACAGGTAACGCCTTACTTCGACGCAAATCCGAATCAAAAAGGAGCAGTCCATACTCTACCAAAACTTCTTGCCGTACTTTGTCGGTCAGAGCTTCTGCGACGCCATTCTGGATCGCTGCGCGGAAACACTTAAGCATCAAATCTTCGCGCTCAACCGATTCGAGAAGGGATTTAGTTTCAGATAGGTATGTTTTGATTCCCGACCTGTTTTGCACACTCTTTAATCCCTGCCACCAATATTCAACGGCTTCTTCAAACAAGCGGGATCTGACGGCCGTCGTAAACGACAACTGGAATAATTCCTGATTCAGAAATCCTGACTTTATGAAGATATCAGCAACACCAAGCAGGTCTGAACCATTCGGCCCATCAGACATCACAATGAGTTTCGGATTTATCAACTTGTAGAGCGAGTACGGTTCTTTTCCTAAAGCAAGCATACGAACAATGGCTTTTTTAAGACTCAAAAGATCGTCTCCGCTATGCTCATCGAGAACATAATCTATCAGAGCCCGAAGTTCTTGTTCCTGCTGTCCTGATTCCTCTGCAAGTTGAGCTAAAATGAGTTTAATCGCAGCTTTATTCGCAATCGCGTTCATTGCCATCACATAAGATAGCCGAGCCCTGCCGTTATCTTTCATCTCTTTCCAAAGGACAGTACCCTGCTCCATAAGTAGAGCGTATTTTTTCGTCGTCTCAATTGCCCTATCGGCCTGTTTTTGGAGTGTTCGGACCAAGTCCGACCAGTTTTCTGTGATGCCAGCCACGGCTTTCAACTCGCGAAGTTCATGATCCGAAAGCAAATCAATACCGCCGAGTAAATGTAGGCATTTCTCCTGCATCGCATGATGGCCAGGCAGTCTTCTAAAAATCGCAACAGAAAGCCGAGCATCCGCAGAAATTTCATGAACATTCTTTGTGTTCAAAGCTCTAAGGTAATGAAACTTCGCTAGATCAGCTTCATAGCCAGCAAGGTACCTTGCTACCAATTTTGGAGTAAGTTCCGGAATCTCATCAATTTTCAAGAGCTCTCTGACATAAAAGCTGCATCGTCCTGCATCCATCGTTTCTTTAAAAAGATTGATTGC
>CAMAXT010000075.1 GCA_945862295.1 Pseudobacteriovorax antillogorgiicola | reverse complement strand
GATAAACTCCTTTTTCTTTCGACATTTCATTGCAGTGACTATAAAGGTGTGGACCGTGAAAATCGCCGCATCATGGAAAAAGTCAAGGCATCCCGTGCCTCTATTCTTCGCGCTTACCCAGAAGACGGCGATCAGATCGATCATTACCTTAAGCATTTAGATAATGATTTTGTGATGTATGCGACGGTCTCCCGGATTCATTTGACCTATCGCATGGTTCGTCACATGCTCAATCACGAAGGTGCGCATACCTTCTTCGAACCAATGGAAAACAGTCATGGCGCACGTTTGACACTCGGCATGAAGAATGTTCAGCCTGCAGAAGTCTTGGAGCCGATTCTTCATCTGCTAAATCGGTACGAATATAATGTTGGCCGTGCCTTTTTAGTAAAGTTCTCCAAAGGCTACGACGAAAACATTTCGGTGTTTCACTTTATCGTCAACAGAGAAGACGAAACCAAGATCAGCGATCAGACCGTATCGATGATGCGTTTGATTAAAGCTGTGCGAACTCTTGGCTGGGTTGATGTGGATGAATACGGCGATTTGTCAAAAGCGCCTTATCTCTTCTCGATCAATGCGGCAAACTTACTGCGTTCGATAGCGTCTTGGACGCACGTCATGCTTGGTAAACAAAACCCGTATTACTATTCGCTCTACAAAATCCGCACGACGTTCTTTAAATATGTTGAGTTCACTCGTGACCTTGTGGCCTTGTTTCGTATTAAGTTTGATCCGTTGAAGGATCAAGACCGCAAAGGACAAGGCTACGAAAAAGCGCGCGATATTCTTCTGAACTCGTTGAAAGACGTCATCGATGAAGTTGAGAAAAGCATCCTGACTGAAGCAGTAAGCTTTGTCGATCACATCCTAAAAACGAATTATTTCTTACCGACAAAAACCGGTCTCGCATTTCGCATGTCGCCAGATGTTTTAAACCCGAAATTCTATCCATTGAAGCCGTTTGGTATCTTCTTCATCGTTGGAAAAGATTACCGTCTATTCCAGATGCGTTGGAAGGATATCGCTCGTGGTGGCCTTAGGGTTGTTATGCCAAAAACGGCATCGGACTATGACTATGCCTTAGCTGGTGTATTCGATGAGGTGTATGGCCTCAGCCACGCGCAACAACTAAAAAACAAAGATATTCCAGAAGGCGGATCGAAAGCGGTTCTTCTTCTAAAGCCGGGTGGCCACAGACTGCAAGCAGTTCGTGGGGGCATAAATGCTATGCTCGACCTCCTTGTTTCAAGAGATGAGAGTGATGAAGGCAATGCGTCGTCACTCGTGAGTTATTACGATAAAGAAGAGATTATCTATCTGGGTCCCGATGAGAACATGACCAATGATTTGATTGAGTGGGTACCACTGCAAGCTGCCCGTCGTGGTTACAAATATGCTCTGGCTTTCATGTCATCGAAACCGTCTGCAGGTATCAACCATAAAGAGTACGGTGTGACTTCAGAAGGTCTGAACGTATTCCTTGATAACACCTTGCGCAATCTTGGCATCGATCCGAAGCGCGAAAAGTTTACGATCAAGATGACTGGTGGTCCTGACGGTGACGTTGCTGGTAACGAGCTGAAAATTCTCCATCGCGAATACGGTGAGAACGCACGGGTCGTTGCGATCGCCGATGGCTTCGGCGCAGCTTATGATCCAGACGGTTTGGCTTGGAAAGAACTCTTGCGTCTTTTCACCGAAGGAAAACCGATTGCTGATTTCAATCCAAAATTCTTAAGTAAGCGTGAAGGCTGCTACGTCATCAAAGCCGATACGGCTGAAAATGTCCGAACCAGAAATAATCTGCATTTTGTTGCTAAAACAGATGTCTTTATCCCAGCTGGTGGGCGTCCATACACGGTGAACGAAAAAAACTGGCAGCTGTTTATTGGTTCAGATGGTGTGCCGACCTGTAAAGCAATTGTCGAAGGTGCGAACATCTTCTTTACAGCCGATGCTCGGGAAAATCTTCAGCGCAAAGGTATCATTGTCATAAAAGATTCAAGTGCTAACAAAACAGGTGTTATCTGTTCTTCGTATGAAATCATCGCTAGTTTGATTCTAAGCGAGACAGAGTTTCTGGCGATCAAACCAGATTACGTAACGCAGGTTATCGCAATCTTGCGACACAAAGCCGATCAGGAGGCGAAACTTCTCTATCAGGAATACACGATTCAAGGCGGTCGCAAGACCATGGTTGAATTGTCGATGGAGATCTCGCGTCAAATCAACGAAGTCACCGATATTCTTCTTGAGAATATGACATCGTGTCAGGAACAAGTTCTGAAAGATCCTATTTTCCAAGATGTCATTTATCGCCACTGCCCAAGGGTTCTGATCGATAAGTACAAGGAACGGATTTTGACCCGGCTGCCGCAGGCCCATCAAATTGCAATTCTGTCGGCCTTCATTGCCAGCTACATTGTTTATCGTGAAGGCCTAGCTTGGATCGATGGTATTTCTATAGAAGGCAGATACGATGCGGCAAGAACCTACATGCAGCAAGACGTTTACACGAACCGTCTTATTGATAGTGTTCAGGCGAGTAGTCTTCCTGACCGCGAAAAGATCTCTGCGATATTGCGCATGAGTGCGACGAGAGATTTAACGATTCTTGAGATGGAACGAAAAATCGCCGACCTTGGAGGCTCGAAGGGGTAATTATTGACTGGTGATGATGTTGTTCACCCATCGCTCCTAAAGCGTAAGATCATCCATTTTGATATGGATGCGTTTTACGCCAATATAGAAATTAGAGACCGGCCGGACCTCAAGGGACGGCCGGTTATCGTTGGTGGATCACCGCAGTCTAGGGGTGTGGTCTGCACTGCTAGTTACGAAGCTAGAAAGTTTGGCGTGAAATCTGCCATGGCTTGTTCCCATGCCTACCGGCTTTGCCCTGAGGCAATTTTTTTAAAACCGGACTTCGATAAGTACTCAAAGGTCTCGCAAGAGATCAGGGCGATTTTTTCCCATTACACAGACAAGATCGAACCGCTGTCTTTGGACGAAGCCTATCTTGACGTGACTGAAAATTCTCGTGGGTTATACGCGGTAAAAATCGCTCAGCTCATTCAACAAGAGGTTTTTGAAACTCTAAAGCTGACCGGTTCTGCCGGTGTCGCGCCAAATAAGCTTGTCGCTAAGATTGCTTCTGATGTGAAAAAACCATTTGGCATTACTGTTATTCTGCCGCAACAGGTAAAAGGATTTATGGAGCAACTGCCGCTTCGGAAAATCCACGGTATCGGTCCTGCCAGTGAAAAACGCTTAGCGTCCTGCAATCTTCGGATCTGCAAAGATGTTTGGAGCTACACATTAGCAGACCTAGAGCATCTTGTCGGCAAGCAGGCTTCTTGGTTGTTTAATCGCTCCCGCGGTATCGATGAGCGAGATATCTCAACATCACGTGTGCGAAAATCCATTGGCCGCGAGACGACCTTTGCCGTTGATTCAAACGACATGAATGTTTTGACTGATGTGCTCGTCAGGTTATCTGAATCGCTTGAGCGAAGCTGCTCTCGGGGCGGCTACGCTGGGAAAACCATCACGTTGAAAGTAAAGTTTGAAGACTTTTCGATGCTCACTCGCAGTCTGACCAAAACCCAGCATCTAGCAAACAAGGAGGAGATTTCAGAATTTGCGAGCACTCTGTTGACCCAGTCCTGGGTTGGTAAAAAAGTTCGCCTACTCGGAATCTCTCTTTCAAGTTTGCGGAAAACAGAGCAGCCTGAGTCATCTTTGACGCTGTTAAATCAGCCCGCTTTGGACGCAGATTTTGAGATGTCGTAAATCCACAGGCTTTTTAGGCAGCAACCAGCTGTAATCAATAGATTTTTATTGTCTTAATGTTATCCAAATTTCCTCCGAAGAGTTAGGGAATTCACGTTGTTATCAGGATACGCTAATGGGCATAGACCAACTGATTGGATACATGGGCAAGGTACTCGTCGTTGATGACGAAGTGTCGAACATAACTTTGATAAAAAACTATCTCAAACAACAAAATCAATATGATGTTGAAACGTTCACTGATGGTGAAGAAGCCTGGGAAAGTCTAAAAAATAATTCCTACAACTTCGTCATTATGGGATGGCGTCTAAAGGGTTTGACTGGAATCGCCTTTTTAAATCGTGTACGCAGAATGCCAGCGACCTCAATGATCCCTGTTATCGTTTCTTCCGGAATGATTAATCGCAATGATTTTCGATTGCTTGGCGAATTTCCAAATACAAAATTACTGGAAGTCCCGTTCTCACGCGTTCAATTTGAACGAACCGTAGAGTTTGTTTTGAAAGAAAAACTCTGGTACCAAGCAAATGCAAAAAACGTGCGGTCAATTATTGAAACTGCGCGCGGTAAGGCTGGTGATTTAGAAGTACAGATTCAAAATATGCTAAAAAGTGCGCCTAACCCTGGTCCTCTGGCACTATTGGCTGTGAAATCTTTGACAGCAATTGGCCACGACGAGTCTGCGAAAAAAATCTTAGATGAGATCTTAGCTAAGACTCCAAATAATGTTGCCGCCTTGAATGAGCTCGCCAAGATCCATTGCCGCAAGAAAAATTATGCTCTGGCCTACGACGCATTGTCGTTAGCGAAAGATCTTTCACCACAAAATATGCAACGCATCTGCCTCTTGGGCGAGGTGAGTTTAAGTTTACGCGACCCATTCGGAGCGAAAAGGTATTTCAGCGAAGCGTTGGAAATCGATAAAAACGATCCTATCGCAACTGCGGGTGTCACTCTTAGCACGAATATGCTTGATTTCCCTGCAAGTAGTAACGGCGTAGCATTAACGGCTTCTTTTGCTAGTTTGCTTAACACCATCGGTATAGCCTTTGTCCGAAGCGGAAAGTTTGAAAAAGGCATTGAGCAGTACTTGTCAGCGATGATGTTTGTAAGAGAAAACCAAGATGTTGCTAAAATCTCGTTCAACCTGGGCCTCTGCTATATGCGCTGGGACAAAAGAGCGAAAGCTTTGCCTTGGTTTGAGAAATCGTTACGATTCTCCGGTGGAAAATTTAATAAGTCCGAGAACTATATTTTGTCTCTCAAAAACAAATTGAATTTAAATGGTGGTAGGAGTCCGACTAATCATCCACTAGTCGTCGCACCAGTTAAGGTATCCATAAGTTACAACGCTACAGAGGCTGCTATTAAGAAGGCTTTAGCTCCGGAACCAACTGCTGTAGGTAAAAAGACTATTACCTTTGCAGATGACGATTTGGAAGAGCGCGTCGGTAATATAGATGGTGGCATGCTCTCGCAAGAGGCTGTCGAGGAAGTCCTCAGTACAAGCATCGATGATATTGAAAATATGGATATTGAGCAGCTTGACGAAGTCGCCTGAGATTAGCGCGCACCTTTTTTACTAAAACTCACGTAGCGAGCACAAGCTAGCTCACTGTCGTCTTTTAGCATTATCTTTTTCAAGTGCTCGTGATATTTGAGGGGAAGTGGGCACATGCTGCGGTATTTAGGGCACTCAACTTTGTATTTCACGCCGTTAGGGTAGTTGCGAACATCACCGCTCCAGACAATATCGAACACAGTTTGAATATTTTTCTTAAGATAGTCAGCACGGTTTGTCATGGCTATGAGCTTCTCGCGGGCGATTGCCAATTGGTCAATGTATAGATCGTGTGTTTCCTCTAGTGCTTTCACTTTTTCTTTTTGCTGAATCACTTGATCCGAAAGTTCGACGTTGTATGAGACGTTTTCGACCTTTTTATTTAGCTCCTGCAGCACTAGTTTTTCGACATTGGCTGCTGTAGCGACTCGTTGCGTCATTGCTTCAAGCTCTTTTAGGTACCCATCACTGGTTTTATGGGCATCGTAAGCCGACATGTATTCACCAGCAACAGCTTGTCTGCAGGCCTCTCGTAAATTGAATTCTTTGGGTGGTGGTATGGCAATTGCCGGCCCGGCTTTCAGCGTCGCCAAAAGAATCACAGCACAGGTTTTGGAAAAAAAGTTCATACACAATTCAATTGAAGGTTCGTAGACTCGTCTCTTTATCGGTGAAAGTTGTGAATTGTTAAAAAAAGTGGATGTTTTCCTTTATCCTTGAAACGCCCAACCATCAGTAATTATTAGATAAAAAATGAATATTTTAGGGGGGTACTCATCGATAAAGGGAGGGGGTAAAATAAAACTAATACTACCTTTGCCCATGGCGGATGAACTATGCAGAAGAAAGAAAATTTTTTACTCGATAACGAAGACCTTCTATTTCATCTGAATCACCGCATTGATTATGACGCTCTCTATGAAGGATTAGATAAGACAACTGTCGACGCACTCGGCACGACGTCAGCAGCTGAGTTTAAAACCATACAGATTGAGGCGCTGACAGCACTCGGTGAAATCTGTGGGACAGAGCTGGCAGGTAACGCTTATAAGATCGAAAAGGAACCAATCAAGCTAGAAAACAACGAAGTTGTTTTGCCGCCATCGCTTTTAAAAAGCCTAAAAGCTCTTCTTGATTTTGGTTGTGCGGGCTTAGGCACGTCTACAGAGTATGGCGGCATGGGTGCGCCCTTTGTATTTGAAGCCTGTTCAAATGAGATGGTCATGCGCGCTTGTCCATCAACCGGCTTAAATATCGTCTGGTATAGTGCGGTGGCCCATATCATCGATAAATTCGGCACTGATAAGATGAAAAACGAGATCATTCCCAAAATTTCAGCTGGCGAATGGTCTGGGTGCATGGCTCTGACGGAACCAGATGCTGGTAGTGATTTGGCGAATCTTCGCGCATACGCTATCGATCAGGGAGATGGCTCTTGGAAGATCTTTGGGTCAAAGCGCTTCATTAGTAATGGCTGCGGTGAAGTAGCACTCGTTCTTGCTATGAATAAGAAAGGGGCAACCGGTCTGGGTTCAATCAATATGTATCTTTGCCTGCGTCATGAGGGTGGGGGTTACAATTATACAATTTCAAAGCTAGAGGAAAAGCTTGGCCTGCACGGGAGTGCGACCTGCGAACTTAACTTTGATGGCTCTAAGGCTTACTTGCTAGGTGAAAACGGCAAAGGGTTTCAACACATGCTGCAGCTGATGAATGATGCGCGCATTGCAGTTTCCCTCCAAGGTGTTGGTTATATGGAAGCTATTTTTCGCCTTGCCAACGATTTTGCGCAGCAAAGAAAAACATGGGGTAAACCCATCGCCCAGCATGAATTAATCGCCGAAAAGCTGCTTGATATGGAATGTGAACTGAAAGCATCACGCAGTCTTTGTTATCAGGCCGGTGTCAACCAATCACTGCTTTACCAGGCCGAACAGCGCTTAAAAGACAAATCTTTGCATGAAGATATTCGTCAGGGAATTGAAAAGAATCTAGCAAAATACCGCAAAAGAGTGCGACGATGGACGCCTCTTCTAAAATGGTATACAGCCGAAAAGTGTGTTGAGATGGCCCGCACCTGCTTACAGATTCATGGCGGCTATGGCTATACCACCGAATACAAGGCCGAATGGTGGATGCGCGAGAGTTTGATCTTGCCAATTTATGAAGGTACGTCCCAGATCCAAGCGTTGATGTGCATCAAGGATACCTTAAAAGATGTTATTAGAAATCCGAAAGCATTTATCGAAGTCGCCCTCGGTATGCGGGTGCAGACTATCCGTGAGAATGATCCGTTACGCAAAAAGTTTTACCGCGCACGTCAGCTCGAAAACGGAGCTGTGATTTCTATTCTGCTGCGCCTGTTAAAGGCCAACGCGCGAGCGTCTATTTCTGAAGCGAAACCAAATGATCTTATTCGCATGGTGAAAATGCTTAGTCGTGATTTGATTAAGATGGAAAATGTTGGTCCAGCATTACAGCATGCCGAGCGTGTTTGCGAGATCAAAGCCCTAACGAATTTAGCTTATTCTTTAATAATGGATGCGGAAAAAGATGAATCTCGGAAGCGTTATGCCGAGCGTTTCCTAAATAAGATTTTGCCTCGTATCGGTATGTTAAAAGAAGAGATCGAGATGGATGATCCGGTAATCTCGGAGATTCTAGCTGGCTACGCAGCAGCTGAAGAGCAGGCAAAGAGCGCACAAGGTTAATTTTTTTTAATTTTGTCCAACACTAAGGCACGAGAAATCATCTTGGTTGGGAAGTGCCTTCCCTGTAGCGTCGGTCACACTCACTAGGTCAATATTCACCGAAGTGACGTCATTGATATCAAACAAGTTGCTGTTACTGCCAAGTGACAGAACCAGCTGGTATGTTCCGTTTGAGAAGATTTTGCCGTCGGGATTGCTTTTTTCCGCTGATTTATCGCCGTCACTTCTGGACATCGTCCTAACAGTCGTGCCTCTTTTTTCAATGCGTAAGACACCGGCCGATTGCGTCCGAGCTTCGGTAGAAGAATTTGGTGGGTCCATATGGTTACCGTCAAGGACCACTGCCGCCGTGTGGATGTCCGTGCCGCTGCGTGTCGATGAGTTGTTTCCTGCTAGCACAAAAGATTGAAATTTTGGGTCGGCGGTATCGATGACGGCAACTTTGAAGTATGCACCCCTGCCCACAGTTTCAAGGCCTTTATAATGGACTTCAATATTGAAGTCGCCGGTTACGGTATTAAGATTGGTGATGTTGTGAGTTTCTAGTTTTCTTATTGCTGGCATGTTCCAGCGCAATTCCCCTTCGAGAACTTGAATTGAGCCGCTGCCAAATGCTGTCTTCCATCGTTCGGGGCAATCATCAGCGACTCGGGGAATCATGAATATTGAAGCTGGCTGCTTACCAACACAAAAATCTGGAATTAACGGCAGTCCTGATTTCAATGAGGCACCGGAACTAGCTGGTTCGATGGTAGTCATCAAATCAGTTCCAGGTACTAAGAGAGCCTTGCATTCGGTGCTGCAAACGCCTTCGCATCTGTGTTTACCAGGCGTGTAAATAGCTTTTTTGTCGCTTAAAAGAACGACGGCATCTTGATGCTGCTGGCAACCGCCGGTAGATTTTTTAGTAAATGTTGCGACTTGGTCTTTTTGTGCATAGGTCCAGATACTATCGAGAGTTTCCGTCGAGCCATCGCCACAGGTGACACGTGATATCCGCCAGTTGCCGTCTTGTAAAAGATAAGGTGTCGGAAGAGTGGGTGTAGGATCTGTTGTACCTTTTGGATCTGCTGCATCGGTTTCTAATGGAAGTGCGTCTGTACCACCGGAGTCCGGTTGCAAGCTTTCGGCATTTTCGGAACCTACACGTGTCCTTTTGTCTGTTTTCTTAACAGAGCCAGCCTCGACACATGCAGCGATTAGCGGCATTGCCAGGAGGATGTTTATTGAGCGAAAGCGGAAAAAGGTTAGCACAGATGGTTTCGTTCCTAACTGTTTATCGTTGGTCCATTATATCAGGCCCTTTAGGTAAAGACCCAATGCTTTCGGAGCTTTTTCAACGCCAAACAGTTAAGAATAATTGCAGGTAAGATGAAAAATTATTGTGCTTTGATCCAAATTTTTGCGCTTGGACCAACAATGTGGTCATAGACGGCGTTAGAGTTGGTTGAATCGAATGCCTTACCAACTACGCAGTCCTTACTACCACCGACTGGAATGTTTACACCGTGTGCGCAAGGTGCATTGTTTGCTGTATGCAAGCGGTGAACAATGGTGTCGTCGTTGAATACGCGGATAGTTTGACCAACTTTTGCGGCAATCATTTCATTTTGAGTATTCCAACCTCCAGAACCGGTGCCGGCCTTGATGCGAAACTCAACAATATTTGGGTCTTTTGCTGGACCTGGGACGATGACTGGATCTGTGCCAGGCTTCACGATTGGGTCTTCGGTTTTGCCGCCGTTATTGGCATTAGGGTCTTTGCCATTACCTTCTGGATTGGTTTCTTCGGACCCGTTTTCATCGCCTTTTGGATCTTTTTCTTTGATGACTTCAAGATCATCACTATCGCAGGTCTCATGGCCACCGTGTAGATGTACCCCTTCACAATCCTGCCCTTCGTCATTCTCGACTAAGTCATCTTTGTTAGCAGCTGCGTCACTTGATGAGCGGTTGTTAGCAGTGTCGGAGTTAGCATTTGCGGAAAAGCTATCGTCTTCAGACGAATCGAATCCACATGAGACTAAGCTCAGTGCAACAACAAGGGTACCAGGCAAAGATCTGTTAAAAAATGCGTTCCTCGCGCGTTGCAAGATGTAACCCACCTAGCCAAGCACTTGCAATGTCCGGTTTAAACAGTCGATGCTAGCCTTTCTCAGGTCATCAACTTGACTGCGTGAGACAAGGGTTCCGCGGTGAGCGGCAAGGTTACGTAGCTCCTGCAAATGGTTGAGATCAAATGCCAACGTCGCAATCACCGGATTAGATGATTCAAGTACATGCAAAATCGGACTGATTTGCTGACCGCGAAAGTTAAATGTTCTACCAAACAACAAAAGCATCAAGCCCCAGGCTCTTAATCCGTCGATGACTTTATACTGTTCACGCGCAATCTTCCCGGAAAGGAATGCGTGACTCATGGTAAATAGTTTATGACTCGGAAAGTCAGCTGCCGGAAATTGTTTTGAGCATTGCAGTGCATCGATCAGAACACCTTGGGTTTGATTGTCTTCGTCCAAACCAAGCTGCAACAGCCGCTGGCGCATCTCGTCAACTAAACGTCCTGTTCCTAAGAACATCTTAGTGCCGATTTTCTCCTGAAACTGCAAATCAATGCACTTTACGTGCTCAATAAGGACCGTTGATTTATCGACAAGATCATTAAATAAAACTTCTTGCCCGTAAGTCAATTCAGCATTGCGCAAGGCAGCTTTTGAACCGCTGGAAAGGCGGGCAAAAAACGGAATGAGTATTGAGAGCGAAGGATCAACGTCATGGCTACTATCGGACTTGGCAATAGTCTCCACGTCTGATTTAAGGCTGAGGTTCTCTATAAGGTTAAGAATGCCCGCCGTGACTTCTGAATTACCTGCAAGGTCAGGTCTGATGGTTACGACTTGAGTTAATGTTTTTATCGCGGGACTGTAATCGAAATCAGGAACTGGATTTAGACAGCGAATGGTTTTCTCTATGACGTCGATGCCTGCACTTGCGAGGCTGTCAAGTAGACGCATGTGCGCTTTGCCATCTTGTAAAAAACAAAGAGTGTCTAAGGTTCTAAATTTATAACTCTCGGTTTCCGACTTATACTGTTCAAACAGCAGGTCAATGATTTTTTCGTTGAAATTTAACTTTGCAGCGGCAATCGCTAGCATCTTGGTCTGATGATTTTCAGAACTTAATGACTGCTCTATGAGTGCCCAAGCTACTGGTTCAGCTAAGACTGAGCGACCAAGAATTTTTAAAGCGTCATCGGTGATCTCTGGCACATGCAGAAACTTTTGCAGCACTTCCGGTTTATTGACACTAAAGCTTGCCAGCTTGGCCGTCAAAAGTTTAAGTTTTTCAACATCGATGGGGTCGAGAGGAAGTTGTTTGATTTGTTTTGAAATCGTCGCTTGTGCTTCATCGGATCCGAGCATGCCGTAGGCAGAAATCACCGATGAAAAATCATCAGTTTTTAAATACTGCTGGAGGCAAGTGTATGCTGATGGATGGTCAAAATTTATTTGGCCTATGGCGCGAATTGCTCTTTGACGTAGTTGGTTATCGTAGTTAGCGATGCGTTTTAACAGGCTTTGCCCGACTCGTTCCGTCAGCTCTGGTCGCATCTGGCATTGAGCAACCATAGCATTGATACCTGCAACGGAGTGAGCGGCTTGATTTTTGTCATTCATTAGCCAGTTAAATATCGCTGGACTATGGAGCGACAGGCAAATTTCTAGGCCCTGCTTACTTTTCGTAAAAGCAGCCAGCGCTTCTTCCTCAGCTAAGAATAAATACTGGCGGTAGAGTGCAGCCCGCAATGCCGGAGAGATACTATCGTTCTCATTGACAAAGGCCAGGTCTGCACGCGCTCTTGCTGTGTCTGAAAGTGCAAGGCGGACAATTGCCGAGGTCTCAGCTGAAGCCTCTTCGCCCAAGATCGTAAACGCTTCCCAGGCATCGTCATGGGGATACTGTCTTAAGGTGCTAAGTGCCGATGAAGGATCAGTGCTATTTAAAATCATCGAGTAAATATCTTCGAAGGAAGAACTTAATCGGTAATGAATCTGTTCTATGGATGCGAGTTTTAACTGGTTGGCAAAAAAACGGTAGCGCGTATCGACTTGCTGCAGTTTTTTTAAGGCCTCAGACCTACCGAGTTTTCCAGCTGCGATCAGCGCTGCGTTGAAAATCTGCGAAGGATAAGCCTCTGGATCGAGATATTCTTCAATAATCGTCCACGTCCCACCGCGCGCCTTGCGGCCAAGACCGATGATAAGAAACTGCGTGATCGTAGGACCAAGCTTAACATTACTGGTCAGTAGTCTTTGAAAAGAATCCTCGCATGGGAATACACGCATACTGCTAAGTCCGATGACCGCCTCTTTAGCGAGCGGATGACTAGCATCGTCAAGAAAGCTAAGGAGGACTTCGCCACCGAGGGCGCTAGCTGTTTGTCCAATGGCAAGGATAGCTTCGCCAGCAAGTTGCAAATCGGATTGGTCGCGTGCGATTTTGATGAGAAACTCTAAACTACGATCGTTGTTGCAAAAGCTGAGCGCACGGATAATGTCGATCCGCGTCTCCCTCCACATCGAGCGGCCGTACAAATTTAGTAGCAGCCTGGTTGCATTGGTGTCGCCCATCCGACCAAGGGTGTCGATTTTCTTATGTCGATCAGTGGAGGTCCCACCTGATTCGATGTCTTCTGCCAATGCTTCAGGAGAACTCATTTTTGCATCCGGGATTTTGTGTATGTTAATGATTAGTTTAACATGTTAGGGAGCTTTAAGATAAGATAGGATCGCTAGTCTCCATACATTTTAGATTTGGTAAATTGACTAGCGAAAGGCCAGTATGCAGAAGCGTATTTTATATGAATTTCCCCACTCTCATTTTTGCGAGAAAGCCCGTTGGGCGCTTGACTTTAAGGGGCTGACCTTCAGCCGCGTGCCGCTTTTACCAGGATGGCATGTTCTGACGACAAAACGCCACGGTAAGTATTCTAGCGTGCCCTTACTGATTGACGGCACGAATAAGGTTCAGGGTTCTGGGAACATCTTAACCTATTTGGATGAGGCCTATCCGGATTACCCGTTAACAAGAGCTGATAAATCTGAGGCGATCAAAAAAGAGAAACACTTTGATCTTGCACTCGGGGTCTCTTTGCGAGCGTTTGTTTACTATTATAGTTTGAAACACAAATATTTTATCTCGCAGGCATTTATGCAGAATTCGCCGCCATGGCAGCGGATCGTATTCGGCATGCAGTATCCTGCCCTAGTGCATCTTATCAAAAGAAGTTACTGCCCGACGGAGGAGTCAGCGGTCCAAGCAGGAAAAACGCTCCTGGGAGCGCTCGATCAAGTTTGGGCTGAGCTGGATGGAAAACCTTATTTTCAAGCTGAAGGTTTTAGTCGCCTCGATCTAACCGTCTGCTCTCTGCTTTCCTTTGTTGCGCGGCCAAAAGAATTACCGGTCATCTGGCCGAAATTTCCCGATGATCCGCTCCTAAAAGAGTGGGACGAGCGGCTGCGCGCCCATCCCTTAATAGGCTGGATCCAAGGCATTTACCGGTCTCATCGCCCTCGAGTCCTAAAGCCATGAATTTTATCAATTTTGACGGAAAGACGGCACTAGGCATCCTGTTTTAAAAAGACTAAGATCGTGCGTCTATCGTTCGACTTACACTTGGGGCTTTCATGCGCGAATTTTTGATGATGCTTGGCCGCTACGCAATTTACGGTGCGATTTTTACAGCTGGTGCTCTGGCAGCGATGTACTCTGCCAGCGTGGGCAGTTTTTGATTCTGATAGCATTCATCGGGAACTAGAGTGAGCGATTCCTTGGCCTTGCAGAGCCTTCCCCTTACTAAGGACATACATAAGATCACGCCAACTAGCGGCTCCCCGTACAAACTCTCGGGAGTCCGAAATCCTTGGTTCCTGTCTTTTCTTCTTCACGCTCTACTTTCCTTTGCGTTATGCTGAATGTGACCGGCGATTCCGGAGGGGAACCGAACGTTTTTCCTTTGCGAATCTGGTCATGCGACCGGAGCAAAGCGACAATCGTTTCATACCGAAGTAAAGTTGGAAGCGGGGTTCGTGGTCCGCATTCTGTTGACAGATTAACGCGGCCATTTTTCTCCGCATATTTTCTTATGCATCACCAAATGTTTGGGAAATGAATCAATAAAACTGATCATAGAATTTCCAAACGCAATTGCTTCTGTGAGCGGGTCATTCAATTGATCGTGCTTATTAGTGTCCCCGACTCCCAGAGCATAACTAGATTTTGCTGAAAAAGGCTAAAGCCTTTTTCAGCAAAATCGTGTCCTGAGCCACAGGCGAAGGATCTGCCCCGAATCACATCCGAATGAAAATCTTGCTATTGCAAAATATTTTTGCTGACTCGGCATAGTCCTTACTCGCTAGATCCGTAAGGACACTGTTAAAAGGTCCTTAAAATT
>CAMAXT010000074.1 GCA_945862295.1 Pseudobacteriovorax antillogorgiicola | reverse complement strand
CTATTGGGATTTGGCGCCTTAGCGGTGCCAGAATGTAATCGGCTATGCGGGTGTAATCCGGGTTTAACTTTGCTTCCTGCAAAGCTTTAAGCACGTAACCGCCGTCGATAAAAATCGCTGCTCTCATCTATGTCCTTTAAATTTGTAATTAGCCGAATTTTCGCAATCTGGTAGGAGTGAGTGTGCCACTGCCGTATCGTTGGGATATAGTCCGGCCTTTTGTTAGGCGCGAAGATCGTTCTTCAATTGCGCCAATTTTTTGGCTGGAGATTTCTTCAAGAAGTGAATTGGTCTCTTTTATTTCTTGCCATAACTGTTTTACGTCAGAATGCTGTGCGAGGTCAACTCCCTTGCTTTGAACCATGTGGTCTAAAGCGCGAAAGTTATGGAAGGCAATACGACGCTTGTCCATGACATCATAGAATGTTTCCATATCTTCGGACTCGAGCGCTGCCAAGGCAATCCTGCCACGCTCAAGGTAGATTTTAAGAACATTCTTAGTTTTCTCTATGAGGTCACCAGGACTTTTGCCTATGCTCATTTACTCTCCTGTTCCCATACGCGCTGACATGACAGCACTCTGACTATTCATCTGGGACACTTTACTTTCCATCGTTGCCATTTGTTGTTTCAGCTTCGCTTCTTTCTCAACAAGCCGTTCATTCTGCCTCTCGATGTCGCGGTCTTGATTGCCAATGACTTTATCAAGTGACTTCATGCGATTGGCGATAGCACCGCTGACGGGATCTTTGAAACGTTTGACAACTCCTTCGATACGCTCGGCTAGGCCCGCACCGTGTTCACCTGATGTGAAGATATCTCTAACGCCGTTGTAGTCTTTAGCGAGAGCATCTTTTAATTTCTTGTCGTCAACCATCAGCTCGCCGGTCTTCGCATTTGTCGAAATACCAATTTCAGACAGACTGCTAAATTTTTGACCCGAAACTTTCGAGCCAGAAACTTCCGACTGGAGCGACCGCATGATCGACCGCATATTGCTGTCGCCGCGCGCACCCTCTGGTGCAGCTTGTCCGGGCGCAGGTGTTTGAAACTTGCCGTTGATATGCGTGGCTAGAGCGTTATATTTACCGACAAATTCAGTAATGCTAGTCATCGTTTTGTCGGCATCGTGTTTAATTTCAACTGAAACTTTTGTTCCCGGAGCGGCTCGTTTTGCCGTGAGTTCGACGCCCTCTAAAAGATCCTTGAAAGCATTGTCAGGACGTTGAACTTCAACGTCCTCGAATTTCAGCTTAAGGTCACTTGCCTTTTTAAGATTATCCATTTCTAAAAAAGTTGTATCTGGATCGATGACAATTTTAGATTTCTCGCCAGTTTGACTTGACGACACCATCAAGCGAAACGGATTTTCACCCACTCCGGTATTGACGATCATGGCTTCCGCACCAATACCAGCACTGTTGATCTTATCGGCGACGTCTCGCATGGTTGAACCTGGATCAATCGTGATCTCGCTGAGCGTACCATCAGCATTCTCTATGCCTAGGTGGCCAAACCCGACATCGGCTGTGGTCGGATCATTGAATCCGATATCAAGAAATCGGTCTTTCGACGCGAGTTCGCCGACTTCAAACTCGTATCGTCCCGGCTCGGCGAAACCGTTGATCGATCCTGTAAAGATATCGGGATGTGATGACTCCAAAGCCATAGCAGTAAAGCCCTGAACGTTCTTCATGCCGCCGGCTAATCCGCTTAAATCACCGAGCATACCAGAGATGTTGGAGTATTCGTTTTTCTCGGCAACAGAACGCTCACGCCGCACTTCTTTTTGACTGATCACAGCGCGTTCAGGTTCCATCATTCGGTCAACAAGTGGTTGTTGCTCGACTGCCCCTGGCATCATGTTGTTATTGATCTTCATAGTCGTACACCTCGTTTACTTACACTCTCACGTTGTAGGTATCGGGCACATCGACTGGTTAATTAGAAATATTTTTTTGGTAATAACTACAAATTAAAAGGCTAAGACTAAAATTTCTAGGACCTTAAATGCTTGACTCTTCGCCTCTTCTGACCTTTTCCAACTACTTGGTCGCCATGCGAACGTTGCGTCGTTGGATAGACCTCTATCGCATGCATTGGTAGACGAGCGAACTTTAAAAATAGAAGACTGGTCGCTACAACAGAAACACCAAAGAGTAGCATCGTCATCATCACGTTCTGTTTAACTAACCCAGTTAAATTTAAAACTGCGAGCAGAAGAAAAAGACCAACGTGTGACCAGGCCAGAAACTCACCGGCACGCGCGAAGGGAAAACGGTCTTTGACGGTTACACCGTGCCTTAAAATCTTCCAACCGATGACGGCAAAAATAAAGTCGAAGGGATTGAAGAGCAATAGGTTTGCATTGTGCCAAATATCGGGATGACCAGAAAAAATCCAATTTGCTGTCATCACGGTTCCGAAGAACCCTCCAACCACTCCAAACACCAATAACACACCACCGAGAAAACGTAGGTTGCGACGTGACGCGAATATAGCAGCAGCAATAAGGACAAAAGTAAAAAGGATGCCAAGAACAATATAGTCAATGTAGAAGTTTCTATAGGCTTCGGGAAAATCCACCAATAGCTCAGAACGAGCAAGTAAAGGAACGCCGACAATGGATGTGCCATCGATATTCGTAGCATTCAGAGTCATCAGGTGCGCGCGCAGCTTACCAGGAAGAAACATCTCTTCCCATTTGCTGATTTCCCTGTCAATCTTGCTGTTCATGATTAAATCAAGAACCGGAATCATGCCCGGAGTGAGAGAAAGATTTGAGCGAACATAGTCTCTAAAGGTTAGCCCAGCACCTTGTGACGCAAAAACCTTTTCGATCTCACCACCGGTGACCTCATCGAGGTAATCTCTCGGTATGGTCGAGCAGTTTTTAAACCAGTATTGATATTTAAACTCACGGTTCTCAGGTTTGGCATTATCAGCAATGCGTTCCAGAAGCGCACGCTTCTGCTTAACATTCAGATTGAGTTTCTCTTGCATGACTTTGCGCTCTTCAAAGTTATGCTTTGCCAGGTCAGCACTGTAGGTGCGCACGCCCATGCTGTAGTTCAAATCACCCCGGTAAAAACGCACTGGGAACATCATGTCGTCAAAATGAAATTTACCCCAATTGAAAACAGCATCTGTGCCATCTACGTGGTTAACTATCCGGATTCCCGCATGACCGTATCGAGCAGCCAGCTCCTCACCGATACCGACCGTGATCAAGTAGAAATCGACCATCTCCATTTGTTCAGGAACAGCTGGAATATAGTAGTAAGGCTTCTCTTCCGCAGTTTTCTCAGCTGAATAGCCAACAGGCGACGAAAACAAAAGGGCAATCATGCAGCTTGCGAGTGTAGAGATCATTAATGTCATCTGTTCTCCTGCGAATCTAAAACATATCGTAGAAAGTTTGCACACGTATCTTCAAGAATATCTAGAACCAAATCAAATCCCTCAACACCGCCGTAGTAAGGGTCCGGAACTTTATCGACTGTACCGGAACTGTGAAATGCGGCTAGTTTGACAACTTTTTTTCGGTCGTCATCGTTTCCCGCAAGTAGCAGGGCATCGTGATAGTTAGAGTCATCCATAGTTACTAGGTAGTCAAATCTCGCGAAGTCTTTCTTTCCGAGTTGCTGACCAAGTTTTGAGAAAATAAGCCCTCTTCTTTCGCCTTGCCGGCGCATACGCGCGTCAGGTTCTTGACCAATATGCCAACCACCAGTACCTGCACTTTCAACTATAAAATAGTCGCTTAGACCTTTGGCCTTGATAAGACCATTGAACACGGATTCTGCTGCCGGCGAACGGCAAATGTTACCAAGGCAAACAAACAGAATGCGTATTGGCGTCTTATTCATTGGAGCTTTTGTCTGATCATTCTGGTGAGATCGCGGACATCGTCATTGTAAGGGTCTAGCCGGAGAGATTCATCTAAGTGAAAGAGAGCTTTTTCAAAATCCTTCTTTGCTAAATAGACCTTACCAAGATTGATATGCGGGAACTGACGGGGCTTGTACTTACGAGATGCAATTGCACTTTTAAACCAGGTAATTGACTCGTCAACACGCCCCAACACCACAAGATAGGTCCCAATATCGTTGTATGGATTGCCACAATCTGGATCAATGTGAATGGCTTCTCTGCAAAGTTCAATTGCTTTCTCGGTGTCCCCGAGATAGTGCTCCATTGATCCCCAGTTTGTCAGAGCATCCGAGGTGCGAGCGACATACGCTGACGCGCGAAATTCCTGCAGAGCAGTGACATAGTCACCAGTCTGGACAGCGTAGAGCCCTCTATCAAGAAGAGTTTGCCCCCGGCGGTCGACAAAATTTTCGTCCAAATTTCTGAGCATCTTGTCCCTGGAATCAAATCATTTTCACTTCATATACCTCCATAATCATCATTGGCTCGAATATTCAATGAAAAAATCCGATAAAAAAAACAAGTAAGAGCCGAAATGCCCTAGTTGAAGAAAAATGTCCTTCAATCCGGCATTTTGGCAGTCTAAGGTTAAAATGTAAGGCAGCTTTATCTCCCGCTTCGTGGGCTTATTTTTAATGATAACCATTTAATAATACAGACTTTACATCCCCCAAAAAATTTAAATAAGTTTTGCCATGCCTGTTGCGACTATAAACGAAAGAAGATGGGGAGCTGCTAAATTTCGACGATATGCCGGAACGAGCGCCAAAAACCGACACCTATGCGCTTGAAGAGGCTGTTGATGCAAAATATGTCATCGAGTTTGAAAAAGCTCGTAAAGGTAATTGGATGAGACCTCAAGCTACAATGGCTTGAGATTCCCTTTATCGTAAGGGAAACGAAGAGAAGCCCGACTGTGCAACGCAGTCGGGCTTCATCGTTTTAGTTTAGATTTCGATAGGTACAACGATGACTGGCCTATTTTGAGCAAGCATAACTTTGTAAGGTACCTTTCCAACATGCATTGATTTCCGGTGAAAAACTTTATGCTGGCCAAAGAGAACAATATCCGCTCTATGGGCAATAGCACTGTGATCAATTTCGTCTGGAACATTTCCACTTACAATCTCCATTTCATAGCGAGAGCCTTTGGTCTCTAGAACGGTTGGCCACTCACCTGCACGTTCCAACATCTTATCTTCGACCTGCCTATTAATGAATTCGAGTTGCTCAGGAGTAATAGCCGAGTTTGTCTTTGGGTCTTTGAGCTTAGTGTGTCTCGGCAGTTCGCCATAACTCTCAACATGCAGGTGAACTAGCGTAGACCCCTTCACCGCGCTCGCAAATGAGAACCCGACGTCCAACGCTGCACCAGATACTTCAGTAAAATCATCGCAAGCTAAAAATGTTGCGCCTTTTTTATGCGGTACAAACTTCGCATCTCTGTTAACCACCATCACTGGAACCGACGATTCCATAACTAGGCTGATCGCTGACGAAAAGCCCTGAATCGTGCCTGCCGTCCCCCCCTTGCTTGCGCCAACCATGATCAAGCCGCTTTCGGATTCGGTAGCATCCTCAGCTATGAGCTTTGTAACATCACCAGCAACCACTTGGGTCTCTACCTTTATCTCTCTTGGGAATGATCGCCCGAGTGAATCAAGGCGCCTTGACGCGATGCGGATAGCCTCTTTTTTAAGAGCACCAATCAAATCTGTAGCTCCAGCCTCCGCAGCGAACGAGAGAAAACTGTTTGCCCAAGGATCGCACACATGCAAAAGACGAATCGAAGAACCTGTTAGTTGCGCTAAATTTTCCGCCGACTCGAGCAAGGCTTCAAGATGCTCATCGAAGGATGTCGCTACTAATATTTTCTTATAGGCCAAGGGAAAGGTCTGTTTCATAAAAACTCCTGCGTTACATGAACCAATGCAGGTTTACATGAGCAATGAAGATGCCAGGTATTTACTTTAAGAATTTCAATAAAGAGATCAGCGCAAGAAAAATTATTAGCGGCGGAAATCCCACCATATGAGTGAGTTCGCGCCGCAACTGGAGGGATAAACTAAATGTCAAACTGCTGCATTATAAAGCAAGACCGTGCTTTTCTAATCGGTACCGCAATGTGTGTCTTGAGATTCCTAAGAGCTGAGCCGCTTTCGTCTGATTGTTGCGGGACGTTTCTAACGCCTGCACCAGCAAACTCTTTTCCAGGTCATCGAGATTGATCCCTTCAGCAGGCAATTTAAATTCACCATTTCGATCTGATGTTAAAGTTTGTCTCTGATCATTCCCACTCCAGGATGGTTCTTGATGCATATCGTGACCATTGTATCCCATGTGCCCATTGCTGTGAGGCTTCGCATGTTCGCTATGGGTGAGAAAAGATGTGTCGTCTAACTCAATGTGGCGAGGCTCAATCACCTCAGGCTCATGAAAGACGAGAGCTCTTTGCAAGACGTTACGCAACTCCCGGACATTTCCCGGCCATGGGTGCGCCTTTAATATGTCCACAGTGCGAGGCGAAATCTTAGGCAACTTTAGCCCGAGTTCAATGCACAACGATTTCAAGAAAAAATCTGCTAGTGGTTCGATATCGTCAACTCGGTCTACTAGGCTAGGCATACTGACTGGTAAAACATTTAACCGGTAATACAAATCGGCACGAAACCGCTTTGCAGCAACTTCTTCTAGAAGGTTACGGTTTGTGGCAGCAATAATTCTCCCTGTGAACTCAATATCCTTTGTACCACCAAGGCGTTTAAACCTACGGTACTCCAACGCTCTAAGAAGTTTCGATTGCAGTTTATGTGGCATTTCGCCGATTTCATCGAGAAAGATCGAGCCATTTTTTGCGATCTCAAAGAGCCCGAGTTTTCTGTCACGAGCATCAGTGAAAGCACCTTTTTCGTAGCCAAAAAGTTCACTCTCTAAAAGAGTTTCTGGAATACTTGCGCAGTTAATTTCAACAAACGGCTGGCCTACCCGGCTTGACCACTCGTGCACTGCACGCGCGGCTAATTCTTTACCGGTTCCGCTCTCACCGAGGATCAATGCCGTATTTGATTTGCTCTTAGCAATTTTATTGAGGATCATCTTTAAATCATGCATCACCGGCGTCTCACCAATGATGTTGACCTCGGTAGAGCTAGCTTCCTTGCCAGTCATACTAGTAACTTTTTGCCTCAGCTTCGACATTTCCGAAGCTCGTCGGACCGAAACAATCAGATCCTTCATATCAAAAGGCTTCTGCAGGTAGTCAAAAGCACCATGTCGAAGGGCAGTGATGGCTGAATCGACAGCTCCATGAGCGGTAATAAGAATCACTGGCATGTCAGGCTGATCCATGTGCCATTTTTTAAGGAGTTCAAGGCCGTTGCCATCGGGAAGCCGCAGATCGCAGATCGCGACATCAGGACTAAACTGCTGAAACTTAAGAATGGCCTCCCGCACGGTGCCAGCTCTTACAACTTCAGCACCGAGACTTTTTAGTTCGGTATCAATACTCCAAGCCAATATGTCTTCGTCGTCAACGACCAAAACTTTGACTTCGGATAATACGTTAGGTGGCTGTTGTTTTCCTGATGATGACATAATTACAAGATCCTTTTTGGTCCAGTTAGTCCGGAAAAAACATTTCAACTTTGGCACCACCAAGACTTTTTGAGGTCGAGATCATGATGGTGCCGCGATGTGCATCGACATACTTTTTAACTAGCGTCAAACCAAGTCCAGTACTGGCTTCTTTGGTAGAAAAAAACGGATCGAAAATATGCGTGATTACATTGTCGAAAAAACCAGGTCCGTTATCTTCAACTGAAAGAAGTACACCATGCGACCGGCCATTATATTGTCTTTGAGCCGCGATAAGAATCTTTGCTTTTTTATTGGAACCAATTGCTTCAATACCATTGAGTACCAAAGATTTTAGAATCAAAACTAATCGGCCTTCATCAGCTGTTATTTGATGAGTGTCATCGGTTAACCCTGATTGCACCGTTTCAGGATCAGCACCAAGATCAGCGATGCCTTCTTTGATGACCGAAATAACAGGGTCGAGTTCTATCCTTGCTGGAAAAACATTCGGAGGCTTCGCGAAATCTACCAATTCAGTTACATATTCATTTAGGAGCGACATCCGAATCTTAATGCGCGAAATAGTTTCACGAGGCGACGCTAAACTAACTCCTGTATCACCATCTAATCGTTCGAGATCGCGGTCCAATATATCAATTGCAGCACCGATGCCTGCGACAGGATTTTTGATATTATTTGCTATAGCTGCTACCCATGCGCTCATGGCCGCCAGAGCGGCTTCCTTAACCAATAAACCGGTTTCAGGTGGGATTGAATGTTTGTAATCGGGCATTGAAACTCCAGAAACTGGCTACAAGTGCTAACTAAAGCAACATGGGTGCCACAGACTTGTTACAAGGCTAAAAGACCTAACCATCTGTAATTAATGAAAACAAAACTGCGCCAACTGTTTCATATCTCACATATGAGTATCATATGCCGCGGATGATGGATAGGGGTGTGATATAGTCTTCCTGTTTTCAGTTTCAGAAACCTGAAATTAGACGTCCGCAAAATATAAAACGCCTCCCCCATTTCCGATAAAAAACCACTGTCCGATTTTCCCTCCAAACCCAATTGCTCATGATTGCTAATTCAGCAATTTCAGTCACAAAAACTCTATTTTTAGAGCAATTTTAGCATTTTTTTCTTGGCGCAGGCTTTGCAAACAAGCACCAGGACCAAGGGAGCAAGACACATGCAGCTACATCGAAACATGCAGAAGAAAAGAAAATTTAGAACGCTATCTGTATTCAACCTTCTAAATTTTTCTTCGGCCCTATGGACAGACCTCGCTTTGGGTTTTGCCGGTAACGACTTTAATCCAAGCCCGAACATCAGCTTCTTCGCCAGCATGATTTTCCGAAGCGACGATCTAATCGAAACGGTGATTGCTACAGCACTTCTTGTAACCTTAGGAGTTCTGCATGTTCTGGGCAGTAAAAAATATGAAGGTAACGAGACAGACGCGACAGCAGACCAAACTGTATCTTTAAAGACCGAGTGCGTTGCGCAATTTTCCACAACCAATCGCGCTAGTATCGCCATCATAGACGACGATATCTTTATCAGAGAATCCTGGGAGCTTTTTCTCCAAGAGTTTGACCTCATCACGTTCGATTCACCAGAATCGTTTCTCCTGGCTTTAGACCGCAACAGCGACCTGATCAATACACTTGACGCCATCGTTGTTGACTATGATTTTGGTACGCAGAGCACAATGTCTGGTGCTGACTTGGCTTCAATCCTCCGCAAAAGAACGTCATCGCCAATTATCCTATCCACAGATAGAGAGCAAAAAGATATTCCTGATTTTGACCGGTTCGATCTACACCTAGATAAGAATATTTTGGATTGGCATGCTCTGCAGAAATTACTTCCTAGTTTGATTAGCTAGGAGATACACGTTCCACGATCGGCGAGTTCTCATATTTTATGGGAAGCAAAAAATTGGCGAATGAGGCCACTCACAAGGACAGGATCATCAAAATGCGGGCAATGGCTGCCATGTGGGATGACCTTAAAGACTGAGTTTCGTAGCTGCGTGTGAATGTATTCCCCTTCACTAGGAGGAATAATCTGATCCATTGCGCCGACCACAACAAGAGCAGGCGTCAGAATCTTGCTCTCGTAACGGTTGATGTCATACCCTGAAAGAGTCGAGGCCATTTGATAAAAGACATTCGGATGCACTTTGAAAATAGCTTCAATATACTCTTCAATATCAGCAGTCTTAGCGAGCTTATTATTAAACCCCTTTGTGCGAATCATCTCGCGAAAGAGAAGTTGCAAAGGATTTTTCTTAACAGCTGGAATCAGTTTGTTGTAAACCGAACGCACAATAAAAGGCGCACTTTGATTCAGAGAAATCATCGAGTCCCAAAGAAACTTTGAAACCGGCTGAAATGGCAACAGCCGCGACGGATCACGTGCGGGAGCACCCAAAAGAACAAGCCCAGAAGCTGTCGCTGGGTAGCGGTAAGCCAACTCCATCGCTAAGCATCCACCCATCGATTGACCAAGAAAAACAGCCGCATTGACATTTAGATGATTCAGAACTGCCATTTGATCATTGATCACATCATCCAAAGTAATAAGTCTATCTTTTGGTGGCATCGAGGATTTTCCATGCCCTCTAATGTCCGACCAAATACAGCGATAACTTTTTAATGATTTAGACCCATGAGCAAGGGCTTTGATCGGATACTTCCAATGCTGGATAGAGCAGCCCAGGCCGTAAAGAAAAACGAGAGGAATACCTTCACCCCCGGTGTCTTGAAAATAGATGCGGGTGCCGTCGTTAACGGTAATAGTTCCCGTCTTAGCCGGTGCTGAATCAGCCCCCCTTACCAACCGCAACCCAATCTTCCGTCCCGTAGCCATAAGTATCCAATATTAGGTATTTAAAATGCGAAAAAATGCACTTCATAAGTTCCTGAAACCTGCCGATAACATTCTAGCATGAAGTCGGTCAGCTGGGGGAATGTATGAATATCGAAGGTGTGCCAATATCGCAATTTGTTGCCGTAAAGTTCTCACTATTTAAAATTCAGAAAATAGTTGAGACTTGGCGAGTCGAACCTAAATCTATCATCGAAAAACTCGTTGAGCACTTTCGCGAGATGGGAATCTTCACTGTCTATTACGGACACGATGAGATCGTCGTCAACAATATGGTATTCCTCCTCAAGAACTCACCTGAGATTCAGCATTTGGTGCATAGAGCTAACTCAGACGAACTACAACGTCAGCGCACCAGGCATGCAGAATAATCAATCAGAGCGCTTTAGTATCTAATGCTAAAGCGTGAATCTCTTGCTTCATCATATCGCCCAAAGCTTTATAAACCATCTGATGCTGTTCTACTAATGACTTACCAGTAAATTCCTGCGCGCGAATCGTAACCTGCCAATGATCTCCGCCACCGGTTAAATCAACAGCTTTGATAGTCGCCGAAGGCATAGACGCTTTTATTTTCGCGATGATAATTTCTGAAGTAGCCATAGTGTTCATTCCAATATAAAAACGAGGATTGCCGAAGAACGGGCAATATAACAGGATTATCCCAAAAGGTTAATATACGGTCCGAAATGACAAATAATCAAAGCAATATCATTTATTTGGCGACAAACAACGCGCATAAAACTGAAGAATTTACGAGTTTGGCTCGTGGTGAATTGAAGTTTGTTACTACCAAAGAACTTAGTCTGAATACAGGTAAACCAATCTCCTGGGACGAGACCGGAACGACATTCCCTGAGAATGCAAAAATAAAAGCGGATGTTCTAGCGAGCATAACCCGTGCCCCTGTCTTAGCCGATGATTCTGGATTGATGGTCGATGTCCTAGACGGCGAGCCAGGAGTCTATTCTAGTAGTTATGGTGGGGTGGAAGGCGATGCTATACGCAATATGAATAAACTGATAGAGACCCTACGAAAACTACCCCCACAGCGTTTTCCAGCGAAATTCGTTTGCTGCCTTTGGTACCGCGAAGGCGAAGCTTTCACCCAGTCATTTACGGGAGAGTGCCACGGCGAGATCGTTTTGACCCCCCGTGGGCAGCAGGGCTTTGGTTACGATCCTATTTTTTTGGTCAAGGGATCAAACAAGACGTTAGCGGAATTCACCATCGAAGAAAAAAACCAGGTCAGCCATCGCCGGCAAGCATTCAGTCAATGGCTAGAATGGTGGAAAAAGCGGTCGTAGATTCAATTAAGTTTCTTGCCGACTTCTTTTTTAAAGTCTCGGTATTCTTTACTTGTGTGGATCCAGCCAAAGTCTTTATTCGACAAAGCTTGCTTCAGTTCTGATTTATATTTTTGTGGTTCAAGAAGGTACGAATTCAGAATCATAACCGACGCTCCTGGATCGTTGATCTTTGAATAGCACCGTGCCAGCAGAAAGGTCCCTTTGCGCGCTATGTCTTCTTCGTCTGCCCAGATATCTTTTTTAAGTGACGCATCGTGAATATATTTCAGCGGAGGAATAGCATCACCGCACTGATCCATCTCACGGTATGAGAAACCCAAACTATAGTGACCTTTAACATCAAGTTCGCCAGCTGCTTTGGCTTTCGAAAAAGCTGCTGCAGCGTCTTTATACTTCTTAGCACGAAATGCCGCAATTCCAGTTTTGTAAGATGCAGAACGCAACGCTCGTTGGCGTGATTCGTCACCTGCACCCGATGACGTCGAACCGAGTACTTTTGGATCTTTCAAAACAAAACCAGTATCCAAAAGACAAGGAACATCGCCACCACCGTCACAGCAGCGCTCATTGACCTGAGCTGAAATGCGCTTACCCAACATAGCAGAGCATTGATTCTGCGACGAAGCCATATACATATAAAGGGTCTGACCGTTAAGAGCTCCCTCCTCAACGTTAAGACCTTTTTGTACTGCTTTTGATTTCACAACTTTGACTTTAACGAACAGACCACGGTAGGTATCAAGAAAATCTTTGCGACCTGCGGCATCTAGATCCCCGATAAATTTGTATTTGGACTTAGACGCATCGAAAACTTTCTCAGGCTCAAGCATCTTGCAACCAGCAACGTCGACAATCACAGGGCCTGAAACTAAGGACATACATTCTGCATAGGCAGAAGAAGGAATCATATAAAGAAAAGCTCCAGTGAAAACCGCTCCTCTTATGGCTTGATTACCTCTTCTGAAGAAACTTGCGTCCATAGCAGCTTGCCCCCGGTCGTGTACCTATTGTCTTGTTTATCGAAGTACTCGTAAACGACTTCTAGTCCTTCGGTCCCGTTCTCTAGATTAATGTTAATAGAGGGAAGGACAAAATCAAACCCCTGAAGGTAATCTAATAGGTTAAGGACTGTATAATCGGTGGTTCCGATCTGACGGTAGCGAAGTTCGGCACCAACGATCTCATTATCGGACAATTCCGTTAGGACCTTTGCCAATTCTGCGGTTTGCGAGACGAACGCATGCATTGGTTTGCCATTAGAATCAACAGAAGCGATGAATTTCTCTAATACTTCATCAACGCCAGCCATCATCACAGTTGCTATTGTTACAAGGTGCAGAGCCCCATTGATCGCAACGCCGGTATTTTTCATACTAGTAGCAATTGCAATACCATCCTGACCGCCATTCGGCTTACCATCAGATACAAAATAAACCTCTTTACCAGCTTTTTCGCGGCTGAACTGTAGAAGTTCTGCAGCGCGCGTTAAGCCTGCATCGTAATTAGTACCACCGGCAGCGTCACATAGAACATCAGCGATGTTTTGACCACCTGAAACGTCGGCAAAGAGCGCTGCTTGGTTGTCAAAAAGCTTAGATGAAGAACGCGTATTACCCGTGCCAAAGGTAACGATCGCAAAATTCGCATTGCCGTTACTAACTGACGCCATAACGCTTTCGATTGCCTGTAAGCGGCCACAGGTGTTGCCGACTCTTGGGTCGTTTTCATTCATTGAACCCGAGACATCAACGACAAAGACAATATCGCGTTGGCGTCTTTGTGGTTCGCAAAGGTGACCACTAAAAATGACGGGTGTACCTTTCAGCTTGCCAGCTGCAATACTATGCGGCCCAGTGCCTTCAACAACGTGTTCTGAAGGTTTATCTGCTGGTTTAGGCACAGGACTAGTATCGCACTGCCAGAACCAGTTTAAGGCCGCATACGGTTCGAAAGTCTCTTCAACCTTTGGATCGGGGACTTTTTTAGTGGCATCATCGGTGCTACGTTTACCGGGTGACTGACCGGTAAAACCCGCGTCGTTCCCACAACCTCCAAGTATGGTCAAAATAGAAACAACAATGATCCCAGTTTTCAAACGAACTTGCATTAGGTCCTCCAGATGTTGGTAATTCACCCACCCAGCAACTGGTGTAGCAAATCATCCAAGAGGGGGTTCGGCTTGGCTTGGAATATCTTTAACTAAGATATTGGAGGCAAACAATTACTGGTACTTAGGAAGCACTGATTTTCCTAATGGAGGTTTTACGACTTGGCTGGGCAGAGTATTTAATTCAAGTTTTCTTAGCTGGTTCCGAATAGTTATCTAATAAAACTTTTTGCCACCGAGTTATAAATTATATTTTTAGAGTGAGGGCCTGAAGATGAGAATTAAGACAGCAATGAGCCAAATCCATTCGTTCTTACTAGCGCTGGGACTTGTTTCCGTCTTTGGAGTCGGTTGCTCAGGCTCTCAACAAGAAGACACTGACAAACTGGAAGCGACAGATGAGAAAGCCGAAGTTGAGCCAAAAGCTGCGGCTGAAGAAACCGAAGCCGTAGCAACTGCGGAACCTGCACCGGTCACTGAAGTAGCGGCCCCTGCAGCGACTACAACTGGATCAGTCGATAAAAACCGCGTTGTTCGCTACGTCACAGGAGACGAAGTCATTATTCGCGGCCAACCGAACGACACTGCGGAGCAGGTCGGCAAACTTCAAAAAGGCGATATGATCCTAGTTGTTGAAGAAAACGGCTGGTGCAAAGTCTCCGATACCATGTTTATCAAAGCGGATGCACTGACAGCTAAAGCAGTAGCACGCAAAAGAACTCCAGCGTCATGGCAGAAGCCAGCGCACTGAGCTGTTAGCACAAAAATCTCTAAATACCGAACAAAACGGACGAATCTCG
>CAMAXT010000073.1 GCA_945862295.1 Pseudobacteriovorax antillogorgiicola | reverse complement strand
TGCCGAGTCAGCAAAAATATTTTGCAATAGCAAGATTTTCATTCGGATGTGATTCGGGGCAGATCCTTCGCCTGTGGCTCAGGACACGATTTTGCTGAAAAAGGCTTTAGCCTTTTTCAGCAAAATCTAATTATTGCTCGATGCACAAGAATCTATTCATTGTGCCGCATGTCGTTGTAGCAATTCGCAGATCGGACGCAGCATTCGTGAAAGCATCCTAATATTCCTCGGCTTTTTTGCTCCATTGCGCGGGTCTACCCAACTTGCGAGATTTTATATATAAGGCTCTTTCGAACAACTTAAGAAGAGCTGCTGCATGGAAATAAACGTCCGTTTTTTAGAGAATCTCAGGCTCGAAGCAAAGTTTGATGATTTCACGGTCACCACGGACCAGCCTATTCGGTACAAGGGCGATGGCTCTGCTCCCAGCCCGTTTGATTACTTCTTAGCATCGTCTGCTTTGTGTGCTGCTTACTTCATCCGGGTCTACTGCCTTGCACGCAAGATCTCGACCGAAGACATCAAGCTCTCGCAAAATAACATCATCGACCCGGAAGATCGTTACAAGCAGATCTTTCAGATAAAAGTCGAATTACCAGAGGGCATTTCTCAGCGTGACCGTGAGGGCATCTTGCGGTCGATTGACCGCTGCACCGTCAAAAAAGTCATCCAAGAAAATCCTGAGTTTCAAATCGAAACAGTGCAGAACTTAGCTGAGGATTCAGGTCTTATTTATTCGAATAGGATCGAGCTTCCCACCAGTACGGTCATTGCTGGTAAAGACCTACCACTTGAGCAAACGATCGCTAACATGACCCAGATTCTCGCCTCTTTAGGCATAAAGATTGAAATAGCATCTTGGCGCAATATTGTTCCAAACGTTTGGTCACTGCATATCCGCGATGCGTCTTCGCCTATGTGTTTTACCAATGGCAAGGGGTCAACAAAAGATAGCGCTCTATGCTCCGCACTGGGAGAATACATTGAGCGCATCACCTGCAATTACTTTTATAACAACTATTTTCTCGGAGAAGAGATAGCAGCAAGCGACTTTGTCCATTATCCGAACGAGCGTTGGTTTAAAGCCGGATCAAAAGATGCCTTGCCCAGGGGGATTTTAGATAAAGCCTGCTTGAAGATCTATGATGCTGACAAAGAATTGCGGGCATCGCACCTTATCGATACTAACTCTGGTCAAACTGAAAGAGGCATCTGTACGCTGCCTTTCGTCCGCCAATCAGACCAAGAGACGGTGTATTTCCCGGTGAGTCTCATCGGTAATCTATTCGTCAGCAATGGCATGAGTGCTGGCAATAATATCCACGAAGCCCAGGTCCAGTGCCTTTCAGAGATTTTTGAGCGCGCCGTTAAAAAACAAATCATTGAAGAAGAGCTAGCGCTGCCGGATGTACCTAAAGCTATTCTAGAAAAATTCCCCAAGATTGTGGCTGGTATAAAAGAACTCGAAGCAAAAGGTTTCCCGGTCCTAGTTAAAGACGCGTCTCTTGGCGGAACGTTTCCTGTCATGTGTGTCACATTGATGAATCCGCGGACTGGCGGCGTATTTGCTTCGTTTGGTGCCCATCCGAAGTTTGAAATTGCGCTCGAGCGAAGTCTGACTGAATTGCTCCAAGGTCGCAGCTTTGAAGGCTTAAATGATATCTCGCTACCTACCTTTAATAGCCTGGCTGTTAAGGAGCCGAATAATTTTGTTGAGCATTTCATTGATTCGACCGGTGTAATTTCTTGGAAATTTTTCAGCAGTAAGCACGATTTTGAATTCTGCGAATGGGATTTCTCGGGATCGACAAAAGAAGAGAATACCTACTTGCTAAAGATTCTTAAAGATCTGAAGAAGGAAGTCTATATTGCGACCTACGAAGATTTCGGTGGCAAGGCTTGCCGCATCTTAGTACCTGGTTATTCTGAGATATACGGTATCGAAGATCTCATCTGGGATAACACTAATAAAGCGCTTAACTTTCGTTCTGATATTCTTAGCGTCCATGCTTTAAAAGACAAAGACCTCAAAAAACTCATAAAAAAGCTGGAAGATAGCCAACTCGATAACTACATGCCGATCTCAGATCTGATTGGTATCGAATTCGATGAAAACACGGTCTGGGGCCAACTTGATATTGGCGAACTAAAGATCTTGATCTTTCTAGCACTAAGGAAATTCCAGGACGCTAAAGATCTAGTCGAAGATTTTTTAAATTTCAATGACAACACCGTGGCTCGAAAGCTGTTCTATCAAGCAATGAACGCGGTACTCTCGATCATTTTGAATGACGAACTCGATCTAGATGACTTTCTAGAAAACATGGTCCGGATGTATGGGGCAGAAACGATGAAAAACGTCGTTGGATCTGTTAATGGTGAGGTGAGATTTTTTGGCTTAACGCCAACCAGTATGAAACTAGAAGGCCTAGACAAGCATTTGAAACTCATCGAAAGTTATAAAAAGCTGCATAGATCCCGCGCTGCGGTTACAAAATAAAAAATATTAGAGTCCACCGCCGACAACAATCGTGCTGCCGCTGACGGACTGGGCCGCTTTTGAGCAAAGAAATTCGACGGCATTGAGAATATCGCTGGTTGTTACCCACTTGCTGGTGTCTGAGCCAGGCATGGCCTCCCGGTTCGCCGGTGTGTCGATGATGGTAGGAGCGATGAGATTTACCGTTAATTTGCTGCCTTTAATTTCTTCCGCCAGTCCAGCGACCATGGCATCGAGAGCCGCCTTACTTGCTGTATAAATGCCAAAATTTGCTTGTCCGCTTTCTTGGGTCTTGCGGGAGGTGACAAAAACGATCCGGCCCGAGTCCTGTTTTTGCATTTTCGGTACGAAAAATTTCGCCAGATGCCAGCAGCTGTAGAAATTCGCCTGCATGAGAAATTCAAAATCCTTCTGGCTGCAATCAACAGTGGAGGTGTAGCGAAAGCCGCCGGCTGCGTTAAACACAAGATGGATATGAGGGTTTGCGGTTGTCACCTTATCTGCAAACGCTTGGCACTGATTAAAAGAGGCGAGGTCGACTTGATGGACATCAGCTCGCCAGCGTTTAGAGAGAGCTGTTTCCGACAGCCGGTTCACTCCTTCTTGCGCATAGCCTGTACCGATGACATGGAATCCCTTTGCCGCAAAGTGCTCGAATGCTGCGCCGCCGAGTGCGCCATCAGCGCCAGCTACGACAATCGTTCCATTTTCTAACTGCTGCATGCGGGTCACTCCTTTGGTCGTTTGTCTAATCAAGGCCTGCTTAATTTATAGCCACTGCTGGGCTCTAATAAAAGCAGAAGTTTCGGACTGTTACAATGGCAAAGCGTTGGAGAGGCTGATATGGCGTTATTCATAAAAATCATGTTTTTATAGATAATATCAGGCGACTGCGTTAAGACTGGGACAGGAAATCAACCAGAATTAACAAGCCGAGTCACAAATTGGGGCAGGTAGAGTTTATGAAGCGCATGTTCGCCTTATGTCTTTTTTGCATTCTAGCTTCCGTTTCTCATGGCAAAGCTCAGGAATCTGTCAGTACCCGCGTGCTGCAGATACTCAGCGCACAGCAAAAAACAGAGATCGCCTCCCAGTTCGCTACCCAAGCAGTAACGCTCGGGATGTCTGGTCGGCAAAAAACGAAAATTTATGAACTTACTCAGGGTGATGTTGACCTCAGGCATTTGTTTTTCGTGCGCTTACCTGAGTCCCAAAGTAGTTTAGACGGCTATAGCGCCATCGATTTAGGCGCGCATCCCGAAACGGCGATCCCGCCACATTTTGGAGCACCGATAGCTCTTCCAAGTGCGGAAGAGACCATGGATCCCGATCTTATCGGTCAATGGTGGGCGAGTAAGTACCGCATGACGGATGTCTGGGAACGTGCAACTGGTAAAGGCGTCACTATTGCTGATTGCGATACTGGCTTTTATATCAACGAAACCGATCTTAAATTTAATCTCGTCATGGAGCATAGCAAGGATCTTGCCTCAAAAAATGGCGCTGGACGGATCGATGATGGGCGTTTTGTGTTTCACGGCACGGCTGTAGCGGCGTTGATATCCGGTGTCAGAGATTCTCGCGGAACCAACGGCATCGCCTTCAATGCGCGTTTAGTTCCTCTGCAATACTTCAATTTTGATCCCGAGCTCGATCAGATCGACAAAGAAGAAGCCACCGCCCGCTGTATTTTACACGCGATCAAAATACCTGGGGTGCAAATCATTGTGGTCCAAAATCAGACAACTACCGGTAGCGCAGAAACGTTCGTTGGCACGAGGGACGCGATCAAACTCGCTTTGAAATCTGGGATCAACGTCGTTTCGACTGCAGGAAATGCCTCGATCGAACTAAAAACGGAAGAACGCCACAACACCGGCAGTATCATCGTTGGGGCCGTGCATGAGAACGGCAACCGGGCCGTTTTTAGCAACTACGGTCCTCGCGTTAATATCTCTGCCTATGGCGAAAAGCTCTATACCCTATATGGACCTTCGGGTCGCATGGACTCATTCGGTGGCACAACCGCCGCCTCGGCCCAAGTCGCAGCCACTATTGCGCTGATCCTTGAGGTCAATCCACTTTTAACCCCTGGGCAGGTGAAAGACATCATTGTTTCGACTGCAACCCGTACTCCCGCTAACAATGAAGTCGGTGGATTGCTCAACATTCTCGGCGCGATCGAGCATGCTGCGAATACCGAAGTTGATCATGAAACTTTGGCTAAGCTGCAAGCATTTCGCGCAGATCTTTCGCTGATCCTAGAGTAGCTTACGCAGCTGGTTTTGCTGACTTGTATTCTGCCAGCTTTGACGCCGCTTGCGCGAAATTCGGCTGCTTTTTCAATAGACGCTCAAGTAATTTGATCGCCTCAGCTGATTCACCCTTAACGTGCAAGAGAACTGATTTGTTGTAGAGAGCTGCAGCATTGTCAGGATCAAGTTTAATAACTTGGTTGTAAATTTTCGTAGCTTCTTCGAATTGATCTGTTTCTTTTAAACAGATGCCGAGTTGGTTCAAAAAAGCGACGTTTTCCGGATCAGTGCCGAGAGCTTGCTTGATGTACTTCTGTGCGGCTTTATAATCTTTGAGCGCAAACTTTGCCTGGCTTAAGTAGTTATAGAGATCTGGAAACTCAAGATTACTTTTAATCGCTGATTCAAGCATGTCAGCTGCTTCCTGCCAGCGTTTGACTTTAAAGAGCACGTCGGCTGCACTGCGGTACCGTATTGCGTTCAGTGGGCTTAGTTTGATTGCAATTTTGAAATTATCGATGGCTTTATCAAAGTCATTCATGGCGGTATAGACCAGGGCTTTTTCATGAAAGGTGTGGACAAAGTTTTCGTTTTTAGCTTTAGCTTGATCGAGAAGTGCTAGAGCCTTTTCAAAATTATTTTTCTTAATTTCAATGCGTGCCAAGCCTACGACTGGCCTTGCCGCTTTTGGTGCTGACTTCGCCAAATCAGCATAGATAACTTCGGCGAGCGCTAAATCGTTCGATTTTAAGCGCGTTTTCGCAAGTTGATAGATCTTTTCAGGATTGTTTGGGTTGTGAAATTTAGCGAAAGCGGATTTTAGTTTTGGGAAAATATCTGCCAGAGTAAACGGTTTGACTAAGATTTCGTCTGCACCACTTTCGACAGCGAGCATGATTTTTTCTTTAGAAACGTTGTCCATGGCGAGGCAGAACGGGCCAATATTGAGATTTTGATTCTCTTTGAGTTCAGTTAAGAAATCGATGCCACCAAGTACCGGCATATCCATATCGCAGATGAAAAGTGCGGATGTGATTTCATGGATCTTCATTTGCTCCATTGCATCGTAGCCGTTGCCTGCTTGTTTAACATTGGAAAAGCTTTGCTTTTGCAATTGATGAGTAATGATTAGGCGCAGATCCGTTTGATCTTCGACTACCAAAACGGTTTCTTTGAAATCGATAGTGGCCGGGACTTTGATTTTGTATTTAGTCGCCAGCGCCTTGTTATTATCATCCGACATGTCTGCGTCTCCATTGGCAGCAGTATTAACTCCTCAGGGTATCGGTTGGGGGATTGGGGCCTTTACTCGCGTAGTATTTGTTTAAATGTTTAAAATAACCATAACCATGAGTGGTTACCTAATCTTAAAGACTGCAGATCCAGACGTTTGGGCGACGGTTTCCAGCTTGAATGTGGCAACCCGGATCTGGTCAGCTATGTGAGAATTTTGTTACTAGAAGCCAGCGAACGACCGAACCAGCGCTGCATTTTCGGTTTTGTTACCAAGCGTCACTCTAATACACGCATTCAGACCGGGGCCGGCTGAGATGTTGCGAACAAGGATGCGGTCGCTGATAAGTTTTTTGTAACAACGCATCGCTTCATCCTGAGACTTAAATCGGATTAACAGGAAATTAGCTTCGCTGTTTTTAACTTTGAAGAGTGCTTTCTTATCACCGATAGCGCTTAGTTCGCGGTGCATCTCTTGGCGGCTACTGATGGCATTTTCACGGATCTTTGCTAGGTGGCTTTGCGTCTCGCTGTCTTCGAGCAAGACTTCTAATGCCGCAATTGAAAAGTGGTTTAACAGGTACGGCAGTCGCAATTTTTTCAGTTCGTTTAAGTATGAAGGGTGTCCCATGATGTAGCCAACCCGTACGCCTGCACAGCCAAAGGTTTTTGAGAGCGTTCTGATCAGCATAAGGTTCGAACATTCAGCGAGGAGATCTGTGTATGGTTCCGCTGCGTACTCGACATAGGCTTCGTCAGCAATGAAAAGGCTATTTGGATGCGCCATCAGCAATGTTCGGAAATCGGCTTTTGCAAGCGAGTTGCCTACCGGATTATTAGGGGAGGCGAAGATGACAAGTGAACCGTCTGGAAGCTTAGGCATCAAGCTTAGATCGTATTCGAGATCTTCGTTGAGGTTCCATAATTCGTATGGGATACCGTCATACTTGCAGTGGTTTTCATAAAGCACGAAGGACGGTCGAGCGATTATGACTTTTCCGGCTTGGCCGCTAGATTTTACGATTGCTTTCGAAAACATTGAAAGAACAAGAGACACCAAGTAGTTTGAACCAGGTCCTAAAAGTACAGTGCCTGGACTTGTGCCTGCATAGACTGCAAGCTTATCCGCTAAGTCATCACAGAATGTCGAGGGATAACGGTTCCAGGCTTTCTCCATTGTCTTTTCAACAACTTTTCTTTTGATCGACTCCGGAATGTCCCAAGGACTTTCATTTTGGTCGAGTTTGATGTCGACGTCTGGAGTATCGATTTTGTATCCACCAGCCTCAACGAGGGACGGTTCTAAAAAGGTGCGTAGCCAGGCGGAGCTTGGTGGTTTTGGTGCGACGACAGATCCGCTCATGTTGGTTCCCTTGCTTGGTCAGTCTGGATGATGCAACCGGCGTATGCGGTCGTAGATAACAGCCGATACTGCATTCGCGAGATTGAGACTTCTAACACCGGGATGATACATGGGAATTTTGTAGAAATCTTCCGGATATTTCTCGTGCAGTTCACTCGGTAGGCCAGTTGTTTCTTTGCCAAAAATGAGCAAGTCGCAGGTATCAGGAATGTCGAAGAATGGCTTTTGACCCTTTTTTGAAAGGAACGCGAATCTGCCTGGAAACTGTAGAAGTAGATCCTCGAGCGTATCGTGGATTTCAAGATCGAGAAACGGCCAGTAGTCGAGGCCAGCGCGTCTTAGGTTTTTATCACTCGTCGAGAATCCGAATGGCTGAATGAGGTGAAGACGAGATCCAGTCCCTGCTGCCAAACGCCCGATGTTGCCGGTGTTCTGCGGAATCTCAGGCTGATAAAGACAAATATGGGGGTGGTTTCTGATCATCGTTTTGAATCAGGACTACTGTGGTCTAATTTTTTTTTTGCTTTTAAATGTGTTGTATAGTTGTTGTAAGCACGGCGGAGATTTAAAATAGACACCATGTTGACACCGAAGTGGGCGATCAGCGGTGGCCATATCGATGTAGTTTCTTCATACATCCAGCCAAGCAAAAACCCGGCGATGAGCGCCCAAATGCTCCAAGCGGAAACAAGGCCTTTGTGACCCATATGCAGCATACCGAACAAGACACTTGTCAAAATCAAGCCAGCAAAAGGTTGGATCGCGCCGCGGAAGAGCAACTCTTCGCCGACTGAGGTCACGAAAGAAAGATAGATTGCCATCGGAATTGAAACTTTTCCGAGGACCTGCATGATGATTGATTTCAATTCGCGGAAAGACTCAAACCAGTCTTCGAAAAAATAACTTAACACCAGTAATACACCGGCGGCCGTCAGTCCACTGGCGATCAGGCGGCCCATTTCCATAGGGGCACTAGGCCAAAGAAAGGCAGTGCTTATACTGTCATGAAAAAAAGCCATCGCAGCAAGCCCACCGGCAGCCATGACGCCGTACACTACCGTTGATTTTTTAATCAATGATTCTGGATTGAGATCGATTTTAGGGTCGCTTCGTTGAGCTTGTTTCATCACGTGTCCAATAGTCTCGCGCAATAGGTTTTCTAGGTACCAGGTTTCGCCTTCGAGGTCTACCGGCAATGGCCTCTAGCATTTATCTAGCAAATGCATAGTGTAATCATAAGCTTGAGTGAGCGCGCGGCGGCCTTCGGCCAATTTGAACGGTGATACTTTCGGTAGCCCGGGAACCGCGACGGTTCGCATCAAGGCTCGCTGTGGGGCCAAGGATGATTTTGCCTTTTTTCGGCGCCAAAAAGACCGAGGCAGCAGATGGTGGTATAGCAAACGTTCATCTTTTTGTGCACCGAACAGTCCTGGTCGGTCGCGGATGCCGCCGTCCAAGTAGGGTCTTCGATCATTCCAAACTGGATGAAACATAAAAGGAACTGCGCACGAAGCTCTGATCGCTGTTGTTAAACTTCCCGCAGTCAGCGATATGGTCTTCAAGGCAACTGGGTCAAAAACGGAAATAAAAAGCGGCGTCTGACATTCAGAAAACTCCTTAACCGGTAGCAATTCACTAAGCTTTTGCGCAAATTTTTTGCCACGCAAGATGCCAGGTCCTGGGTACGGATCCCAGAAGTCTTGCCGCTGTAATTGATTGAGATGCTCAGCAATTGTTTCGGCTTTCAAACCGGCAGCCCAAAGCGCTGCTGTCAGTGCCCCGGCACTAGCTCCGTGCAGAGTCTGTGGCTTGAGTTGATGGGCTTCCAGAGCCTTAATAAAACCAGTGTGCGCATAGAAACCAAAGAACCCAGATGACATAGCAAGGCTGAATGGAGCCTCTGTTAGCCACGCCTTTAGATATTTGTCCTGTTCAGCTGACGGGTTCATCTGGACCACTTACTGTTTTATTTTCAGGCCGCGGGCTTGCTGCTTTGCTAGAGATGTAAGGTCAGTCACTTGTGTTTTGACAATGCTCAAGTTTTTTAGCCGGTCGAGAGTCGCAAGAGGCGACACATCAATGACCGGATTTTTCGAGAGATCTAAACTTTCTAATTTTGGCAGTCCTTTTAGTGGCGTTAAATCAGTGAGTGCACGTTCGGAAAGATTTAGGTTTTTAATAGTCAGAAGTCTTTCGTTTGCCGTCTCACAAGTTTCGGCCATGGTTTTCGCAAAGACAGCTTTGATGGTCTTTTTTGTTTCGGGGTCAATGATGTCTTTTTTACAAATGTTTAAAAATTGTGTTTGAGCGAAATTATTTAGCTGGCTAGTTTTCCCAAGTATAAACGTCCCGCCAGCTTCGAGTGCCGAAAAGCGCGCGCCTGGATTTGCGATGTTATTTGCGGAGATATCCAAGAACTTGAGGCTAGTCATTTGATTTAGTCCAGTGCCATCGACCACTAAGTTGTTAGCCATGTGCATCTCAGTCACTTGCTCAAAGGGCGCGAGTGGCGATAGGTCACGCAGCAATAGGTCATTTAACTTTAAGTTTTCGGCTTTGAGTTCGGTCAATAACTCTGGGCAAGAATTGGTGGCGAAGCGCAGTTTTAGACGGTCGATGGTTTCTTTTTGAAACTTATTTGCTTTCTTGCCTTGGCAAAGAGACAGGAAATTAATCCGGCTTAGTTCCAGATCGGAGTAAACTTTTTTTGGTGTGTCGCATTGAGTTTCGGTGCCGGTAGTTTTGATACCTGTTTGCTGCTCGATCCAACAAGCGTGCGGTGCAATGTTTGTGATGTAGCCGCCTTTACCGCATTCAAATGTCCAGCTGCGAGAGACAATGCCGTACTGCAGCCATTCACCGGTACTGTTTTTGACAAAACTCGGACCACCGCTATCGCCATTGCACGAGTCTTTACCGTCACTGCCAGCGACTGATTCCCAGGCACTAAAATCGCGTAGATTGGCGTCGACCAGGAATTTGACGCCGAGTCCGCCATCTTCCCGGCGACCGTAGCCAACGAGTAAGCCGGTAGTCGCAGCCGAAATTTTGGTCATAAACATTTGTTGAAAGGCCGTGATGCCCGCGAGGAGTTTAATGGGTTGGATCTCTGATATATCTTCGCTGAGTTCGATGAGGCCGATATCAGAATTGCCACTAGGATGCAGTCTCAGTGCGCTGCTGATTGCGACGGATGTGACTGATACGGTTCTTTGGACTTTTCCACCTTCAACCCCATTGCCGACTAGGATGCCTAAGGTCAAAAGGGCAGCAGGGTCATTGTCCCGTAGAGCTTTATCATCTAAGCAGTGCCCAGCAGTAAGGACGTGTTTCGGTCCAATCAGGGTGCCGGTGCAGGTGATGCTATCAACAGAGTTTGAGCTGCGGGTGATCGCAACGACCCCTAGCCAAGCGTCAGTTTCTACTGGCTGGCCGCCGTAAATCAGTGTTTCCGATGTTATGGGGTCTTGGCGTTGGCAGGCACTAAGGCCCAGCGCTAAAGTAAAGATTTTTATAAACAGGGATTTAGGTGTGTTAAGCACGGAAGCTCCCATGAAATTTCATTGCTTATATTTATAACAGTTTTTAAAAAAAAGTAAATAAAAGTCATTAACTTACACATTTCAGTGACTTCCGAATAAGCGCGTTAGAACGACTTTGACGCTCTGTGTCTCATCTTCATCAGGGTTTCATGGGAAGTTAGTTAGATTGTGGGTATATTGCTCCGCACCAATAGAAAAGATGGAGACTGCATGCCCGGCCTGACTCTGCGTAGGATTGCAAACCATAGTATTGTTATCTTTGCTTTAAGTTTGCTCGCTGGTTGTATCTCTCAGACAACGGCAACGAAAAGTTTTGTTGACCTGCAACCTGTTGAGAAGCCTTTTCTTTGGAAAGCTAAGAAGGGAACTCGGCAGTCCTGGCTATTTGGAACGATCCATTTAGGAATCGATGCCGAAAGAGAGTTGCCGAAAGAGGTTTGGGACGCTTTCAATGCATCCGATTGCTTTGTCATGGAAGCTAACCCAGCTGACATCACCATGTCTGAGGTCGCAAAATTCGCCTACCTTCCGGATGGCCAACGACTCAGTAAATTAGTAAAGCCTGACATTTATGACCGACTAAAAAAGAAATTAAACGGCACCATACCTGAATCTCTATTAGATAAGTCCCAGCCTTGGTTCGTTTCGATTTTACTCTTGCGTTCTGGGCACTCACAGAATCTTTCGATGGATGCTGCGATGCTGGCGAGAGCAAAGCAAAACGGTAAACAGATTTATTTTTTAGAAGATTGGCGCGACGCCATTAAAGATCTAGCAGCTGTTACAAGTGCAAACGACTTAACTGAAATGCTAAAAAACGAAGGACAGCTCGCAAAAGAACTCGACGAGCTGATTGAAACCTACCGTAGCGGTGCGGAAGAAAAAATTGTGCAGATCTTAGAACGTTTGTACGGCAATACGAAATCTAATAGAGCGAAAATGCACCGCCTCATCGACGGGCGTAACCTGAAATGGATGCCGCCGTTGACCGCCGCCATTGCCAAAGGTAACTGCTTTGTAGCAGTTGGAGCAGGGCATTATTTAGGCGACAAAAGTCTGAAAGTCCTTCTTGGTGATGCTGGTTGGGTTGTCCTTTAATAAAACCGGTCTTAAATCAAGTAATGGACCCGCCGAAAGGTCGTCATTGGATGCCAAAAGGCTCCAAAAGACTGCATTTCGCTGCCGATAAAATCGACGGTATCAGCGTACGCCTGTACGGGTTAAATGCTTTAAATGCCGAACTGATTAAGTCAAAGAGTCTACTCAGTTATGAGGCGACCTTACTGCCTGTCGGAGCCGGTTCTTTAGGACCTTCGTATTTAATGCCGTGTCTTTTGAAGGCATCAAGAAGGGCGTTTTTATCGACAGCCTTCATGAATGCTTCTTCAGGATCAACAATATTTTCTTTAACGAGTTTCACTAGACCGTCGTTTAGCATCTGATTACCTTCTAGCTTTTGCGAAGTCATGTGGTTGCCAATCATATGGTTTTTACCTTCGCGAATCATCGCGCTGACGGCATCGTTGGTAACAAGAATCTCATGAGCAGCGATACGGCCGCCGCCTTTCTTTTTTAGAAGTGTTTGGGCAACTACGCCTCGAAGAGACGAGGAAAGCATCATGCGAATCTGCTCCTGACGATCAGAAGGGAATTGATCGATGATACGGTCGACTGTTGATACAGCAGTAGTGGTGTGCAGCGTTCCGAACACCAAGTGACCGGTCTCTGCAGTTTCAATTGCAATTGCAATCGTCTCAAGATCTCGCATCTCACCGATAAGAACGATATCTGGGTCTTCGCGCAAGGCTGCCTTTAGTGCGCGTGAAAATGACTTCGTATGCTTACCAACCTCGCGTTGATTTACTAAACATTTTTGCTGTGGATGGACAAATTCGACTGGGTCTTCGATCGTAAGTATGTGATCTGTTCTGGTTTTGTTGATGAGATCGATCATGGCTGCGAGTGTAGTTGATTTACCAGATCCGGTCGGGCCTGTGACTACGACTAGACCTTTTGAAAGGTAACAGAATTTTGTAATGACTGGCGGCAGATTAAGTTGCTCAGCAGTCAGAATTTTTGATGGGATCTGTCGCATTACAGTGCCGACCCCGTTTTTATCGCGGTAGACGTTGACTCTGAAGCGTGCAAGGCCTCTGATCTCATATGCGAAGTCGGTGTCGTTGATTTCCACGAATTCTTCGACGTTTCTTCGAGGCATGATCGGCATGATGAAGCGTTCCATTTCTTCAGGAGAAACAGGATTCGCATCCAAACGAACGATGTCACCGTCGATACGAAAGCAAATGGGTTCTTCGCAGGTCATGTGCACGTCACTGGCCTTACGCTTGACCATTTCTTTTAGAATATTGTCGATCGGGTTCTGTCCATCGCTGATTTCGCCTTTAGTACTATTGTCACCGGCGAAGTTAATGGTCAGTTTTTTAAGTGGTGCGGTAGGCGCTACATCGCCTTTGTAATTGATTTCCATGCCACTGTAGTCAATAGCAAAAGGATCTTCTTGTGGCGCTGGCGGTGCCAGCGGCATGCTAATTTGAGCAGTGATAGGTGATTGGACAATCGGTATCGGCATAGCGAGGCCGGGGCTTTGAACTGCAGGTGCGAATACAGGATTTGGGATCGCTATTGGTATGGCCATTGGAATGGCTTCTGGTGCAGCTGGACTGTGCTGTTTTGAAACTACAACTTCTGGTCCATCTGTCATGAAACTAGGAATAAATCCACCTGACATTGGTGGCGGCGGTGGAGTAGCTGTTGGCGCAACTTTCGCTGGAACAGCAGCACCAAACATATTGGGAACTGCTGTCGGATCAAATCCGCTTTGAGGCATACCGGGAGCAATAGATACGGTTTTGCTGTTGATCTTTGTCCAGTCCGATTCAAACAAGCCGGTGCCCTTTGGAGTATAAAGTCGCAACGCTTCTGGCGCAGCTGGAAGTGCGATGAGATTGAGTTTTCCGACGCCTGGAATATTTAAGATACCCTTTGTCATTTGCTGTGAAGCAATGGCTGGTTTATCGTTTGGAAAAAGAAACCCGTACAATTTGGCCATATATGCTGCGTCAATCGTTACATCAGGTGGTACTGGTTTTTCTTGACCGTTTCCGATCAATGAAACACCTTTACCTACTTGGATGCGAATAGAGTCTGATCCATCTTGGATAGCGATCTTCAGAACTTTTTTAAGAAACTCCACATGCGCCTCGTCTCTAAAGTGGCAGATTGTCTCAGATTTCATCGGCTAAAGACCGCATGATCCTTACATCCGCATATCCATCAGGAATGGTCATCAAGCGATAAGTTGTCGTGAGTGATCTAAATAATTTAAAGATTTGAAGTTTTAACAACTGAGGAACGGTCAATAATTTCTATTTAACCACAGAACACCAATAGCGATTTCGAAGTTACCCTGCTTTTGCAGTCGGGTTTTTTACTGACTTGTTGACTGGTTCTCTTGTAACCGTAACTGGTACCGGTTGGTTTACTTTATTTGCATCAACTGGTTTTTCCCGCATTGAAGGTTTTTGTTTGGTTGTTCCATTTATTTCGGTTGTAAACGGACTTTGCAAGTATTCAAGTTGACCATAAACTTTGCCACTTGCATAAACTGTTGGACGATAGTCTAACCATACTGCAAAACAAAGTGCGCTAATCGCTAGCAAGATAAATCCGTAAAAGAAGTTCGTCGAAAATGAGACTGAACTTTCTTCGCTTTCAAAGGTGTCCGCAGTGGCGAGTATTTTTGGAGCTTTTGCTGAAAGTTTCTTCGTTGCTGTATTTTTTTCTTTGACCTTTGTCTTCGTTTCAGCTTTTCCGCTAACCTTCTTTTCTGCTTTTATTTTTGCTTTCGCGGGAGCGGCAGATTTTTTTTCCTTGGCGACGGATTTTAATTTCGACTTCTTTGCTTCGGTTTTT
>CAMAXT010000072.1 GCA_945862295.1 Pseudobacteriovorax antillogorgiicola | reverse complement strand
CCTAAATTGATTCCTCTTCATTCGTGCGAATCGTAGCAATTTGAAACTTCAACTTTTGTGAAATATTTTGCGTGGCAAACGGAGCAAACATAATTTGCATGATCGCGGTAAAAGATGTCGGAAGGCTTCTTTTTCTTACCAGAGTCAGTGGGTTTCGATTTTTCCTTGCTAAGCTCTGCAGCGATGTCTCCGGTTTCTACCGGGCGTTCGTACGCATCTGCTGTTGGAACTAACTCTTCGGAAACATCAGCTGATTGGGTGTTATTTATTGCAACACTTGCAACTTTAATCTTCTTTTTTAGAGGCGCAACCGGCATAAGCACTGGCCGCAGTTTGCGTACTGGCCGCCTACTGGTTTGCTGTAATTCTGCTCCGACCAGCTTAGACTCTGCCATTGCTTTTCTTAGTTTTTGCCGCTTACACTCATCAGCGCAACGAAGTACGGCAGAACGGTTGTCATAGTCACGAGCGCAGAACAAACAGCGGAGCAGCAACCGGTTTCGGTCGCGTCTGACGACCACTGGGTCCATTGCGAGCGTTTCTTCCCAGCAGGCACTTAAACATTCGTGGGCATCACTAAGATGGTCATACAGGTTGCGGCATAGGCCGCAGACAAAACGCCCGGACACGCGAACTACCCTTCGGATTGTTCCTGCTCTTTTTAGTTGTAGCCGTTTCGCACCCATTAAAGCTCCTGCGGTCGTCCTTCTAATCATCGGATAAACCTGAGTCTAATTGAGGAATTATGGTGGGTTGATAAAATAGCTCAAGAATCCAAATACTTGGATAGAATAGTACCCAAGCAGTCTGGGAAGGGGTCGTTAACTAGGGGGAGTTTTAATCTTGAAGCCATACGGACAATTCGTACAACCCGATTCACAGCAATATCCACGTCTGAGCAAATAGTCGCGCCTTAGCACCATCAAACCTTGGCTATTAAAATAATAATCCCGCCCCTCGATTAAGGGCAGGGATTTTGTAGGCAACTTTTTAGGGTCCTGGTCAGCCAAATATGTTCACATCTTCCAACAAATTAGGGGGATCGCTGCATGCCCCTCGTAAGTGAGTTGACCTTCAAAACGAATCCCATCAAGCGACTGTGCACTAAATGAAGCCTGCTCAAGATTCCAAGTTGCTGAAACGACTTGCTCACTTACTTGCACACTGTCCGCACGCTCGAAATCATAGATCAGCGACTCAATGGATGGGTTGACAATCATCTCAAGTCCGCTGTCTTCCCAGGATAGCACAACGTCCCGCACTGTCAGCTGCAACCCTTCGATACTCGCTTGGTGAACAGATACCGGAATGCAAGCTAGCGTAAACTCGTCACTATCGCGTTCGCCAGTGACGATCTTGTAGCAGTTCAGCTGAACAACATCGTTACCCTGGGTCAATTCACCTTTAAAAACGCGGCCACGTTCGAGGACAGCTTTGAAACTAATTTGGTCAGCCGGCCAAGATACATCAATCGAATCTAGAGTCGCACTTCGCAGCGTCGAATCAACAGACGACAAATACTTTTCACTCTCAACTGTGTCTAGACGCAGTTCAGCATTACTCCCATCAAACAATAAGCGCGCACTCCGAATCAGTGTGCCACCATTCGCAGGCGAACACGCCAACGCAAATGGCAAAAATAACTCACTTTTTTGTTGGCTATTCAAACTAGACTGCTCAGACACCGGATGACTCCCACAAGAAACTGCGGCAAATGCCACGGCGCCGATGATCAACATGCTCTTCAACACCATCTTCTCCAATCGAAAAAACTTTAAATTTAGCGGTTTACACCCCATTACCGAACACACAGGTTTCTGCACCCGGAATGTGGGGTTCGGAGTATCTGCTATTTGCAATTCCCAGTCCAGTTTAAAGAGAGAGAAGACTGGCACTGACATCATCAGAAAACACCGCTAAATCCTACTTAAGCAACTCTAATAAAAAAAATCCCCGGTTGATTAGACCGGGGATTCTTTCTGACAAATTTATCGTTACATCGGCGCGTAGATGGCAACATCGTCAATCTGCCAACCGTCTTTGACGATTGAAAAATCAGATGTAACTCGGAAGCGCAATTTAAAGCTGCGTGCCTCACCAAGTACAGAGCTTAGACTATAGGTATTGGTCTTCCAACTAGCAGCACCAGAAACCTTATCTAGCTCACTCCAAGTAGCACCGTCGTCTATTGAAATCTCTACGAAGCCAAAATCGTAACCAGCTTCGAAGTCGTAAGCGGTACGAATTGAAAGCGTCACGTCTGATGAATCGACATTGATCGTGTCCATTGTCATTGCAACATTCAAATCATTTGCATAGGTCAAATCGGGACTGTCGCTAAATGAAGTTGCCTGGGTTGTTGCGTCGGTTTGAACGCCCCAAGGAGCATCAGCAACAATGCCGTCCATACTGTCAGCTGTGTTTTCTGCGACCTTCGCTACCTGATGGACAGCGAAGGGAAGCGCATCAGACATCGGACCCAGATTGCCAACATTATCTACTGCTTTGACGGCAAAATAACCGGAAGAGTTGAATGCTAATCCGTCAATGTCAGCTGATATGTTATTGTCCTGGCCAAATGTTAGTCTAGCAACAGCTTTTGTCGCCGTGTTCCATGCTGCATCATCAGTGATCGGTGACGAGGAAAGACGAACTTCATACCGTTTTGCTTGACCGACTTCGTTATCGTCACCAGTCCCTGCCCAGCTGAGGCTGAGAGATGTTGTACCAGTACCACTGATAGCTAAACTAGCAATAGAACCAGGTGCGATAGAATCGTTTTCCAAAGCATTGAATGCATTGATTCTGCCACCGGTAACCGTCTTTCCTTCAAGTGCAGGAACAACGTCGGCTGTATTTAATATTCTCGCTTTAATTTGTGCAGCAGTCGCATCTGGATACGCAGCTTTTACAAGTGCAGCCACGCCAGCAACATGTGGAGTCGCCATGGAGGTACCACTGTATGATGCGTACCCGTTGTTAGCAACCGTTGATAAGATATCTTTTCCCGGTGCTCCAATATCGACGGAATTCAGACCGTAACAAGAAAATCCTGCCATGCCATCGACATGATCAGTGGCAGCGACGGCGACCACGTTCTCAGAATCATAAGAGGAAGGATAGTGCGGATTGACATCGTTGTTCGCGCTAGCGTTACCAGCTGCAGCAATGAAAAGAACGCCCGCAGTGTTGGCAGCATTGATGGCTGCATACATTGTATCTGAGTAACCGCCACCACCCCAACTATTGCTAGTTAGAGTCACACCGAGACCGGTTGTATATTCGATTGCTTTTACTGCATCTGCTAAAGAGCCTGATCCAGAACCGCTGAGGAATTTCACACCTACCATTGAAACATTCCAGTTAACGCCAACTACGCCGACGCCATCGTTGCCCTTTGCGCCAATTGTTCCTGCGCAGTGGGTTCCGTGATTGTGGTCATCCATTGGATCATTATCGTTATTAACGAAGTCCCAACCGCGGAAGTCGTCGACAAAGCCGTTGCCGTCATCATCGATGCCGTTGGTTTTTTTATCATTTCCAGCAGCGTCAAAGCCTGACTCGCCGGTATTAGTCCAGTAGTTTGGCGCGATATCCGGGTGATTGTAATCCACGCCAGTGTCGATAATCGCAACAACAGCATCCTTGGAACCAGTGGTGACAGACCAAGCTTCAGGAGCGTCGATGTCTGCATCAGCTGTTCCACCAGTAGCACCCAGGTTATTTAACCCATAGAGCTCACCGTAGCGCGGATCATTCGGCTCGACAGTATCAGCAAAAATAACTGTATTTGCTTCAACATAAGTTACGTCTTTTGATTTCGCCAGATCAGCCATCACCAGGCTTAGTAAGCCAGGAGATAATCTTCCTTTAAACTGTACCAGCACCGCGCCGGTGGCAAAGACATGCAGAACTTTTCCGCCGTTTCGCGCAATCAGCGAATTCTTGGATTCAGTACCTAAACCATTTTGAAAGCCAATAATGGCTTGGCCTGGAATGTGAGCCAGATCAAAATTTTTGACGGCTCCTTTCGAAAAAGCCGTAGTCGCAAGCCCTGCACATAGCAGTGTTGCTAAAGATACCAATTTACGCATCAAGCTCTCCATTATTCGCGGTGATATAGGAACTCTGCCCGGGCAGATGCTATCGCTGGATGAACGTAGAGTTAGATTCGTATTTAGACGCGTACTGATTTCGTAGCGGAAGAAACGTCTAAACATCACGATGAGAGTGATTTTTCAGGGTGTATACCCATTATAAACTGAGCAGCCAATCAGCGTCTAGGAAGCGGCAATTTCTACCATTTTGTTGAAAACTACTCGTTCTAGCTTCCCCTCAAGAAACCGTAACTACTGCCTTAATTTATAGGAAATCTTTAAACTTAAAGACCCTATGTCGAATGCCGATAAGGGAGGTGAAGAAAAACGAAGACTGGCGAGTGATCATTAGGATGAAGCTAGGAAGACTACATCATTTAATTCGCAAACAATACGGTTCTACGCCGTTTGTTATCGCAGCGATATGCACGACATACGGATGCTCTTCCAGCAAAGCAGTTCAAAACTCGAATCAAAAACCCAAAGAAGAGTTAGAAGAAACTAGTGCAGAACTCGATGAGGCCGAGGAAGAAGAAAAACCTGCAGCCCTCGATTTAGAAACCATTCTGGGTCAATGCGGCGTTACTGCAAAAGAACTCGAAGATCCCGATGCGGTTCTTGTTGATAAAACCATCCGCGGTTGGCCGAAAGTATTCACCGGGGCCCAGGCAGTTCCACTTCTCGGCAACGTCAACTACCGCGTCTCTGTCACAACGCTTGTAACACTTAAAGCGACTATGAAAGAGATCGATCAAAGCACTGACTTTGAAATCGTCGGTGTACCTAAGCAAGCAGAAAAACCCGCCTGGGAAAAAGCTGCACCGAACCGGGGTTCAAGCCTAATGACGGTTATGGATACAACAGAACGCCAAGCACTGATGTCTAAGGGTGATTGGGAAGGTATTTTTTGTACGGTCCTTCCTGTCAAAGAACTCTCCACAACAAGAGGCGGCCTAGGCAAGGTCGTAAAATTTAAACCTGCACTACCAGGTAGTCTTTCACCCAAAGCTGATCCAGAGCGCTATCAAGCCGAACTGTCTGACACCCGTGTGTTCTCTAATATAAAAGCTGAGATCGTCGGCTCTCAGGATCCTGATTATCCAGAGGGCGAAAAATTTACAGGAAAAGTCACATTCAAAAAAATCGATCCGACACTCACATTAAATGTTGGGGCTGGCAAAGAGACTAAAACGATGAAAGCAGATTTGGCTTACAAGATTACGTACGATTTCGGATCTGTCAAAGATACCGTTGGTATTGGACTCATGCCGTCGCAAACGATGTACATCAGTCACAAAGACAAGGACATCAAGGTCATTGTCGCCAATACCGGTTTCGAAGACGGTGGTACGGTCGTTTTATCGGAAGATTTTAACCCTTAACGAAAGGCTTTGGGTTTTTGAGTATGACTATTACAAACGTTGCCACTTTGGCCGCACTAATCGCAACCACTTGGATGTTTGGTTGTGACAATGGTGCTCAACAAAAAGAAAAAACCGCACCGAAGGCAGCGCTTGAAGGTGAGGGTGAAGGCGAAGCCGAGGGTGAAGGCGAAGGGGAAGCCGAAGGTGGGGGTGAAACTGTTAGCAGCGACGTCCTCGATGAATGGTGCGTTAAGGCCGACGAAGTTGCAGCTGTCGGCTCAAAGCTCAGTGACCTTTTCGAAAAAATGTGCGACAACGGCAAAGCAACAACCCTCATGAAATCAACTATGATTTCGAAAGCATTTACTGGTTCTGGCAGTCCTAAACTAACCAACATCGAACCAATCTCTGGTGATAAAACCTATTCGACAGCATTCTTTGCAGTCGGCATAAAAATTCCAATTGATATTCAAAAACACTTTGACAAAGTTGGACCAAAAGCTGGCGATGAAGCGGCACAGATTAAACTAGCAGAAGCACAAGGTGCAACCGCAGAATTCGAAGTTAAAGACGAATACAAAAAAGACGGCAAGTATCACGTACGCGGTTGGAAGGTACGATCGAAGAACACGAAAAAAATCGCAATTGTCAGCATCGTTACTGAATCCATTTCAAGATCTGACCAATTTCTTTTCGAAGAAGGCTCCTCTTACATGTACACACAGTACATCATTGATGGAATCGAAGGCGTGAAAGACTTTAGCCTATTGACTGCTGGTATCAAGACCAGTAAAGGCTCATACCTGTTGACCCTTGCTAAGATTAAAGTTGGAAACAAAGGTGTGCCGGAATTGGCAGAGGGCCAGATCACAACGACAGCTAAAGACTTGATCAAACAAATGCATAAAGCGGCCGCTGACGCTAAGTGAACTGAGGATCAGCTCAGAAACCGTAAGCAAGACCGATTGTCAGTAGAATCACCTTCAAAGTGTATTGGCCCTCCTGCCCATACCCCTCAGGTATAATTCTCGTACCTGTTTGATAATTTAATCCAGTCTGAAAATAGCCGGTACCAGTAATTTTTGCGCGGTATCCGCCAGCAAAAATGGTGCGTGGGACAGCATCAAGACTGCCAAATGGCGGCCCGCCAATGACTAATGCCTTTTCTTCATCCTGCAGCCCAGCTGCAGATGTCCCAACCTCAGTACCGTCGCCCGTATTCGCCCCGTGCGAACCAAACCCAACTTGAATCATATGCTTGGGCGCTACCCACCATTTCAATCCCAATGAAATATTATTTGAATCGATAAAATCATATTCATCTGGTTCCGGACCAAAACCACCCTTGTAAACTGTTCGTGCGCCGCTCCAAGTTTCTCTTACGAAATCCAAAAAAAGTCCAATTGACGAAAAGCGGGTTTCTAAGCCAAAACCGATTGCACCAGGAAGATAACCAACACCGGTAAATTCGTTTGCTACACCCGGTTCTAAACTTGTGATGATATCACCGATATATTTTTTCTCTGCACCCGTTCGATAGCTCAATGCAACAACCAGGTATCGATCAAAAAGTTCAGATCTCATGCCAACCAAAAATTGATTCGCAGCATTGGTATACGCCGCATCAAACAACGCATCCTCGGAATCTACGGGAAAGATCTGGACCTGTGTTTCCTCAGACGTTCGAATCAATCCAAGTCCGATCGTAAAAGGAAATGCAAAACGAAAGGCTGCACCGGCGGCAATCTTATTGCCAGTCTGCTTATTAATCACATCACTGAGCTTATACACACCACCGCCCAAATGCAGCGGAACTGCTTCGATGAGTTGAACAGCACCCGCTCCGGTCGGAAAAAAAGCCAATCCTAAGGCAAAACTAGGAACGGGCCTGAATCCGATGCCGATCGTGATCGGCGGAGCGGTGACATCCACAGCGGCTGGATCGTAGGTCTCTGTTTCAGTGTGTTGGTATTGGTAAGATACTTTGGCTAGAGAAACTTCGGCATACGGTTCGATAAATTTTGAAAAAATAAGATTCGCGGGATTGTAAAAAAGGGCTGCCGGGCCGCGTGAAACTGTTTGTCCCGCCCCAGCAGATGTTTTTGACTGACTTCCCGGAAAAAGCAAATACGTGGCTCTGGCCTCGTTCGCGCATAGGACAAGGCTGGAATATAACATCATCGTAAGCAATGACTTGAAGGGATTCATAGAAACCTTTTCTAAATCCACTAGTGCGCAGGTGCACTGTCTTTATTTTAACACGAATCATTTATGGTATTTAACCGGCAGGAAAGACCTCTTTTCGGTCATATCTAGGCAAATGTTGCCTTCATCCCTTTAACGTTGGCCCTTTGATCCTTTAAAGCTAGAATCGCCCAACATTACTCCTTGAGGCCGACCATAAAAGATGTTGAAAAAAAACCTTCTGCCAGCGACTTGAGGCTCAACAAATACCTTCCGCCGGTCCTCGTTTGTCTGACGTTCCTAGGAAACTATTTCTGCCTAGAGATCGCTCCGGGTATTCATTTTATTTTTGGCCCGATCTTCTCTTTACTAGCTCTGAGACTATTCGGTATTCGATGGGGTCTAACCTGTGCCGTCATAGGGGCGATGTACACTTTCGTATTGTGGAACAATCCTGCTTGGTTTTTTTCGGAGACGACTTGCATTTTGGTTGTTGGTTTCTGGCTTAGACGGCGGCCCAGCAAATTTTTTAATTTGGTTCTACCCACAGCTGTATATTGGGGTACTATTGGAAATCTTATTATTGCTGTGTACTTTTTCGCCGCAGATTCACCGTCGCACATCACAAGCGTGATTGTTCTAAAAAATTTCGTCAACATACTAACTGCGGCAATGACAGCAAACATCATGGCTGTTGCCATTAGGTTCCGGCCCAATAGTGATTTAAAAAATCAGCCAACTGTACCAATTAGGCTTCTTCTCTTTAACGTCTTTGGCACACTAATGCTCTTCGCTGCAACAACCGTCATGCTCGTCGATGTTAAACAGGCAGTACTTTTAGTTTCTTCTTCACAGCAAGTGAAGATACAGACGGATACCACGACATTTTTGAAACAAATAATCTTCCAATGGGTCACCCACTTTCCGGATTAAGGGTTCTTGTTGTTGAAGACAACCCGGACAACCAGACCATGATTGAAACGGTGCTTCGCAATGCGGGAGCACTCGTCGAAACGGCCGAAGATGGTCATTCTGGGGTAGAGAAGGCTCTCGGTTCGTACTTTGACTGCGTGCTAATGGATATCCAACTCCCTGGTCTAAATGGTTACGACGCTGTAAGGAACATTCGGGCGGCGGGATCGTTCACACCCATTATTGCTCTATCCGCCCATACTATGTCAGACGAGCAGCCGCGGACGAAAAAAGCAGGCTGCAATGACTACATTTCCAAACCATTCAAACATGAAGTTTTAGTTGAAAAAATCCTGGCACTAAGGAAATAGAGCTTGGAATCAGCCTTTTGCCGTATTGTGTTTTACATCATAATTTCTACATGTTAGATCCTGATTACCTAAATTGTTTCTCTATGTAGCATTTGCCAAACTGGATGGTCAGCGCTAGTGACATATAAAAGCCTAAGAGACTGTGTAAGCGACCTTGAATCTCAGCGGATGCTCGTACGAATCAAGGACGAAGTCGATCCTAATTTGGAAATGGCAGAGATCCAAAGGCGGGTTTACAGCGAAGGCGGACCGGCACTTTATTTCGAAAATGTTAAGGGTAGCTCCTTCCCTGCTGTGTCAAATCTCTTTGGCACCATGGACCGGTCGCGCTATATTTTTCGAAAAACTTGGAGCAGAACACAAGCCGCGATACGAATAAAAGCCGATCCGGCCGAAGCAATGAGATCGTTTTGGAAGTATTGGCATGCACCTCTAACCGGCCTCACCAGTTTACCACTACGAAGCATTAACGCGCCTGTTCTGCAAAACGAGACAACACTCGACAAACTTCCGCAAATTAAAAGCTGGCCGGACGACGGGGGTCCTTTCATCACTCTGCCCCAAGTATATACTGAAGATCCTAAAAATCCGCGCATCATGGGCTGCAACATCGGTATGTACCGAGTGCAAATGTCTGGCAACGACTACATTGCTGGCAGAGAAATTGGCCTACACTATCAGATCCACCGCGGCATCGGTGTGCATCATAAAAGCGCTCTAGAACTAAAAAAGCCGCTCAATGTTGCAATTTTTATTGGCGGACCACCGGCACACACCGTCGCAGCCGTCATGCCACTGCCCGAAGGACTACCTGAAGTTGTTTTTGCAGGGATGTTAGCTGGAAGAATGTTCCGTCATCAATCTTACAAGATACCAGGATATGCTCCTTGGACCATCGCTAGCGATTGTGATTTTTGTATCCTCGGCGTCATTGACGGTAAGGTAACAAAACCCGAAGGTCCCTTTGGAGACCACCTTGGCTATTATTCATTAAAACACGAGTTTCCTCTCATGCAAGTGCTAAAGGTTTTCCACCGCAACGATCCGATATGGCATTTCACTGTTGTTGGTCGTCCGCCTCAGGAAGATACTACGTTCGGTGCAATGATTCATGAACTGACAAAACCAATGGTTCCCGCGTCAATTCCAGGTGTAAAAGCGATGCACGCGGTAGACGCCGCAGGTGTTCATCCGCTGCTATTTGCACTTGGAAGTGAACGCTATGTCCCCTACTCAGAATCAGGGCCTCAGGAGATTTTAACGCAAGCAAATGCCATCCTTGGATTCAATCAAGCTTCGCTTGCAAAGTATCTCATGATCGGCGCAGCTGATGATGCGCCAAACCTCGATATCAATGATGAGCAAGCCTTTTTAACCCATATGCTTGAACGTGTTGATTGGTCACGCGATTTGCATTTTCAAACTAAAACGACAATGGACACCCTCGACTATTCAGGAACCGGTCTCAACATCGGGAGCAAAGTCGTTATCGCGGCACGTGGTAAAAAAAGGCGTGAACTAACAACGAAACTTCCCGATCTGCAGTCGCTTCCGCTTAACATCGAAAGTCCAAAATTCGCATTACCAGGTGTTCTTGTTGTCAAAGGCAATTCGTTTAAGAACTATCATAAAGCGGCTGAAGACTTTAAACAGTGGAGCACGGGTGAGAAAGAACTTCCTGCAGGCATCCCTCTAGTTGTCGTTGCCGATGATGTTGAATTCACCTGTGCATCTCTAAAGAATTTTCTTTGGGTAACATTCACAAGAAGCAATCCTAGCCACGATATCTACGGAATAAAAAGCTATATAGATTTTAAACACTGGAGTTGCGAAGGTAGTTTGATCATCGATGCCCGGATTAAACCGCACCATGCCCCACCCTTGGTGGAAGACGTGCTGATTACGAAAAAAGTTAACGAACGCTGGTCCCTTTGGTTCGATAAAAAATAGTGTCTCGGAAAGGAGATCTCCATTCGAAGAATCAACTTAATTTCAGTGTTAAGTTTATTTGTATCAGATTTCGCTTTTTCTCAGTCCAATATCATCAGCGATAATGTTTTGATCGGGTGCTGATGGTGCGTTAGGAATTGAAACTGCAATCACAAGTATTTTTTCAACGAGACTAGGTTTGTTTTCGACGATGGACCAAGCGAATACGTTATCGTCAACGGGGTACCGAAGAGCTGACAGCTATGTTGACTCACTCGGCGTCACTTCAATGTTTCTGTACCGAGCTGAAGGTTGGTCTTTGAGTCTTGGAGCACTCTACCAAAGGGGACAGGGTACGCTTGGCGAAGTCCGCCAAGAGAAAAAAGATGTTACGCTTAACGTTTCCTCGTTTTCCGCATCGTTCACCAGCGACCAATAGTGGCCGCAAAAAAAGACCGGTCTCAAGTACCGGTCTTTATCTTAATATTCAATGCTGTTTAGTGCGCATTGACCTTTTTTCGCGCTTGTTCGTATTTCAGCAAATCATCCGCATCGATCGGCACTTCAATTTCTGTCGTGTCTGCAATGACGCGTAGATTATCAATCAGCTTAGGATTCTTGTGGTCTTTAAGCTTGTCTTTCTGTTTTTTAAGTTGTGAGTTGAGTTTATCAACCAGCATATCAACAGAACCGTACATATCGCCGCAAGTGTGTTCGACTTCTACGTTAAAACCATCCCCGCCTTTTAAGCTGAGGTGAGCTTTGTGTTGATGACGATCGACTGAAAAAATCACATGTGCATCGATTGGCTTTGAGGCAAATTTTAGGATCTTCTCTTTGATTTTCTCCTCTGCGTAGTTTTGAAGTGCCTGTGATGAATCCATGTGTTTGAAAGAAAACTGAAACTGCATTAACAACCTCCCAAATATGGTAGCGGCTCAATAAACTGGCGTGATCGCCAGAGATCATTTTTTAGGGGAATATTAGAATTGAACTTTTGCTTCTTCATCAACATCCTCAGGGCAGCCCTTTGATATATTGATTTGATCGGTGCGGAAGGACTACACCTTTAACTCTATGTTACGCGATCTTAATGAGAATGGACTAAAAAATTCAGTGAGGATTTTTAGGCTATAATATCAGATGTATAGAGAGGCTTACCACTACCCAAAACGAATGCCGCTTCAATCCAAAGCGCCAATTTGATAAGTCTAATGATTCCGATTTCATCATCCGAAGCGGCCTGGCCTTTGAGGGGTGTAACCTGTCGATATCAGAGAAAGAACCAACTCAATTCCGAGCCGAGATTGCCCGGATTTCCTACCGCAATGAGGACAACGGCTGGACCGTCCTAAGAGCACGGAATTGTGATGATAATAGCGAGATAACGGCTACCGGCCACTTTGCTGCCATCCACCAAGGCGAAGAATTTGAGCTGTTTGGCACCTGGAGCAAGCACCCGACGTATGGGCAGCAATTTAAGATCGACCGAAGCGTACCGATTCGTCCGACCGGAACTCTCGCTATCGAGAAGTACTTAGCCTCTGGGCTGATCAAAGGGATTGGGCCGAAGACTGCGTCTAAGATAGTCGAAACTTTCGGTGAAAACACTCTCGACATTTTAGATGCAGATCCATCTCGACTCACAGAAGTTCCAAGTATCGGTGGGAAAAAAGCTGAATCTATTATTGAAGGTTGGAAAGAGCAGCGCGGCGTAGCCAACGTGATGATGTTTCTTTCGTCCCATGATATCTCACCGCTCTTCGCTGCTAGGATTTATAAATTCTACGGCAGTGAAGCTATCAAGATCGTTTCCGCAGATCCATACCGCCTTGCTATAGACATCCAAGGTGTCGGTTTCGTTTCCGCTGACCGCGTGGCACGTAGTATGGGTATCGCTGCCGATTCTGTTGAGCGTGTGCGCGCAGCGATTCTTTTCCAAATGCAACAGGCTGAGGAAAAAGGTCATTGCTACGTTTCCTCCCAACAACTAGTACAGATGCTCATCGAATGTCTCATGCTGCCAGAAGATAAAATCGTTGCTAAATTCGCTACCTGTATCAGCGAACTTAACGACGCTGGCAACATCATCACAGAAAAACTCTTAAACGACGATGGTCAGCAAGTTAATGCCCATTTTCGTTCCGACGTATTAGTAGCCGAATGGAATATCGCTCATTGTGTCAAAAAACTTCTGCAGTCACCACTCGACTCCGATCCTGCTAGAGTTGATGCTTGGGTCAAAAAATACAGTGAAATTTCCGGGACGATTCTTTCAGCCGAACAAACGCATGCTGTTCGCAAGGCTGTCTCATCTCGTTTTTTCATTTTAACTGGTGGACCAGGGGTCGGTAAGACAACGACTGCCAATACGATCATCCGTCTTCTCAAGGCCATGGGGAAAAACGTATTGCTCGCAGCTCCGACCGGTCGTGCCGCGCAGCGGCTTACTGAAGTTGCCGCATCGCCAGCAAAGACAATCCACCGCTTGTTAGAATGGATTCCGAATCTCCATACTTTCGCAAAAGATGAAAATAATCCTCTGACAGCACAAACTATCATCGTTGACGAAGCTTCGATGCTGGACATTAGACTCGCAGATGCACTCATTCGCGCTGTTCCTCCTACAGCTCAACTTATATTGATTGGAGACGTAGACCAGTTACCGTCTGTTGGGCCTGGAAACGTCTTGCGCGACTTAATCGATTCAGGCCAAGTACCTTGCACACGCCTTTCTGAAATATTTAGGCAGGCTGCCCATTCGAAAATCGTGCAAGCGGCGCACTCAATCAACTCAGGGCGACGTCCAACATTAACAAACGACACCACGCACGACTGCCAGTTTATCGAAGTCGATTCGAGTGATGATCTTAAACACATGATCCTTGATCTAACTAAGAGAATCATTCCTCGGACGTATAAGTTTGATCCGATGCTTGACGTCCAAATCCTTACACCTATGAACCGCGGCGATCTTGGAACACTGGCCCTTAATGCTGATCTCCAAAATCTACTCAATCCACTTAAACCTGGGATGCAAGAATATAAGCGTGGCAACACGGTACTTAGACCTGGTGACAAGGTGATCCAAAGCGTTAATAATTACGACCTCGGCGTATTTAACGGTGACATCGGCTTTGTTGTGAATACGAATGTAGAAGGCGGCAAACTTATTGTTTCTTATGGTGAGGACCGCATCGTGACCTATGAAGATGACCAAGCGATCGACTTGCGCTTGGCCTACGCCATTACGATTCACAAAGCGCAAGGCAGTGAGTTTCCTGTTGTGATCATCCCGTGCAGCATGCAGCACTACATTATGTTGCAACGAAATCTAACTTACACCGCCTTAACCCGCGCGCGGAAAATGGCGATCTTTGTCGGTTCACGCAAAGCCTTGCACTACTCCATCGACAACCAAGTCAGTATGGCAAGACAGACCAGTTTGATTGACAAGATAAACCGCGCTCTCACTCAGTAACGGACAACACTAACTTGGCTACGTCTTTTCTCAAAAAACATGCGGTGCTGGTAGTTTCTTTCATCTGTACGTTGCTCTGGGTTTTATTTGCCGCAACCATGCCCGTGGTTCTCGATGAAGCTTACTACTTCATGTGGTCACAGTTTCCTGGTTTAGGTTTTTTTGATCATCCACCACTGGTATCTCTCGTTGCGCATGGGCATCAACTTTTTCCCACCAGTACGTTAGGTAGTCGCTTCGGTACGATCATAGTTGGGTTTTTGACCCTTTTAGCGGCCATTAGGTTTTTTAAGATCATTGGCATCAATGATAAAAAGTCTCTACTTGTCGCTGTCATCTGCTGTCAGTTCAATATGTTTGGTCTGATCGGCGGCTTTCTAACAACCCCGGATACAGTGCTCATTCTTTTTTGGGTGCTTGCTGTATCGGAGGCTATTCTTGCATTAAATGGTCAACGCTGGCGTTGGCTGCTAGTGGGCGTATTTACTGGCATGG
>CAMAXT010000071.1 GCA_945862295.1 Pseudobacteriovorax antillogorgiicola | reverse complement strand
TCTTAAGTCGCAGATTCCAATCGAACTTCTTGATAAGCATGTCGATCGCCCAGGTTTTATGGAATGCGACACTGTCGCACACTGTGGCAACACGTTAGTCGGCAGTTTTGCTAATTCTCTTACAATGACCGACTTACTCTCTGGCTGGATTCCTTTCAACATTATTTTAGTCATCCTGGTATCAGCAGTAATACTGCCCATTACCGATTTGATGTTGGGCCAGCAACGTTTTTTGCAATGAACAGCGAACGTCCGATTGAACTGAGAGAAGACGGCATTCAGTATAAATGGCTGAGACGGCACTTAGCCGGGCGAGATGATCGTCCTGAAGACTCGCGTTGGCGGTTTGCTTATTGGCACATTTCACCTTTCAATGCGGGTAACCGGCATTGGCGCGGGCAGTATGTCTACCGGGCACCGACACGGATGTTTGATCAAGAGATTGATTGGCACTTTGGCGGGCACGAGCACCTTTATCAACGGATGAAACCGATCCAGATGGGGACGTCGCAACCGATTTCTGTCCCAGAATATGGGACCAGGTCAGATCAGGGCACCGGCTATCTGATAGTACCCGCTGGTGGTGCTTTTCCTGAATCGCAACTTGCACCTGCAAGTAGAAGCTGGGAGCTGAGAGCGCTCCTTGCTTATCCTAACGTGCCCGCTAGCGTTAATACCGTCCCAGCGTTTTCTGGGTTTTCCAAGGTGACTATCGACGGCAGCCAAATCTCTCTTAAGACCTTTTCAGTCGTTGGCTCTATCTCCCAGGTCATCGACGAAGTGAGCTACAGCAAGTAGCTTCAAAAATTAGTAACCTCTTAGAATTTTTCAGTGAAAGTTTTGTGAAAACTTTAGTAAGTTGGCGCTTTAAAGCGGCGCACACCTTAACTTCACTGGCGGAAATATATGTCCTACGAGTTTTACAAAGTCATGCACCTTACCGGTATTTTTATGGTGATTTCCGCTATTGGAGCGCACCTTTTGAACGGGCTGTTAGGTGGCAGCAAGCAATTTGTTGGTAAGAAATTCGTCAGCATTCTGCACGGCATTGGCTTATTGATAGTTTTTGTCGCTGGATTTGGCCTCATGGCGCGGATTGGTCTTATGGGTGGTAGCTGGCCAATCTGGGTTATCCTGAAAATGGTAGTTTGGTTGTTTCTTGGTGTCGTCATTCTCATTCCTCGCTACAAACCAACATGGACCAAAGCGGTATGGTTTGCTGTCATTATCGCGGGCTCTTTTGCCGCTTTCCTAGCTTTCTATAAACCGTTCTTATCGTAAAATTTTCGTAAACAAAAACAAGCTATCTCGGTTTGAGATAGCTTGTTTTTTTATGCCGAGATCGTCGACAATTTATTCCGCAGCTTCACGCAGACGGCGACGGTAGTCTTCTGGAGATTCAAAACTATCAAGTGACCAAATACCTTTTTCGTCTTTTTGCGCTTTAGTTTCCGCAGAAACGTAGGTATTCGCGTTGATGTCGTCCTTATCCCAGATGTAGGTCTGTGCTAGACCTGCTTTTAACATTCCGACATTTACTAAGACCGTCCCGACGTACATTTCGCCGAGGGTGCGACCGTAACGATCGGTGTCGATTGCGACGATGCGGACAGCTTTTCCTTTAACTAGAGAGTTGATGTGATCGCGAGCTTCTTGACCGAATGGTTGGCCATCCTCAGTTGGGCCATGGCTTGTTTCTGGCGCATCAATGCCGATCAGTCTGACCTTTAGATTGCTCAGGTCGTTGTCTAACTTGATGGAACAGGTGTCGCCATCCGTACAGGAATTCACTTTACCAAAGTGTTCAGTGGGCGTTGTGTCTTTGGTTTCACTTTGTTTGGATCCGGCACCACACCCGACCGATAAGAGGGTGATGGCAGTGATCATACTGAGGGAACTGAGGGAACTGAGGGAACTTGGGAAACGGGACGAGTTCAGAAAAGCAGTCATTCGGCACTCCTTGGGAAGGGGACAAAGGCACTCAGCAGCAATTGCATGTAATTCACACAGAAAGCTGTGTGCTTTATACATAATGATATAGATTGTAATAAAAATCAATAATTAATTTTAATACATCATATTATTATATTGATAATACTGGATTTTTTATTAAAAACTAATATAGACTCTAGCGACATTGTTCATTATAAGTGGTTTCCCGATCAGATCGGGCGCAGTTGTTATTGCGCTCATCATCCGGGTTTGACAATGTTATTGCTGCCCTAGTGAGTGTTAAAGAAAAGAAACTGCTGCAAAGCATCGATCTTGGGAAGAGCAAAGAGACTTTGATTCCTATTTTAAAAGCAGCCCATGGCTTTAAATTGCGTGTTGTTAGAGAGCATTTAGCGGAAGTGCAGTGTGACTGCTCGGCTGGCTTCATTGACGATTGGTTGGAAGTTCGCTTTGTGAAAAACAAGCTTACATCGTTATGGATGAAATAACATATGACTGGAATGTTTGAGTGAGGTCTTACAGATATATTGGGTCACTGCTGGTTGTTTGGATGATTTGTTTTGGGGAAGTCGCCATAGCCGTAGATACGCCGCAAACTGATAAGGCGGCGCATTTTGCTGTATCAAGCCTTGGCGTTGCAACGACACTGAAGTTTTTTCAGTGGTTGCATCCAGAGAAAAAAGTTACTGGAACGGCGCGTTTTATCGCCTCATCGCTGCTTTTGTCACTAGGAGCTGCCAAGGAAATTGACGATGCGACAAAGCAGAAAGCGTTGATAGATGCTGGAGATATGGCTGCCAATATTGGCGGTGTAATCTACGGGAATTTTCTGATGATCGAATTTTAGTTGGCAGGTTCTAACAAAAAAAGTCCGGCGGAGGTCGTCGGACTTTGAGCTGACATTCTGAATTACAGCATTTCGAAAATACCAGCCGCACCCATACCAGTTCCGATACACATGGAAACCATGCCCCACTTTTGTTTGTCGCGCTGCATGCCGTGTAAAAGTGTTGCGGTGAGCTTTGCGCCGGTTGCACCTAGTGGGTGACCAAGGGCAATCGCGCCACCGGTTGGATTGATCTTGCTTGGATCAAGGCCAAGGCTGCGGACAACCGCTAACGCTTGGGCTGCAAATGCTTCGTTAAGCTCAATACGTTGAATTTGATCTTTGGTAATGCCAGCAGCTTTGCAAGCTTTAGGAATCGCTTCGATCGGGCCGATGCCCATGATGCGAGGCGGAACACCGGCAACAGAATAACCTGCGAGACGCGCAATCGGTTTTAGGTTGTGCTTTTTGACGAATTCCTCAGAGCAAACAAAACACATTCCCGCGCCGTCAGACATTTGTGAACTGTTGCCAGCAGTGACTGAGCCGCCTGTTTTGAAGACTGCGCGAAGTTTTCCTAAAGCCTCAACCGTTGTATCTGGGCGAGGGCCTTCATCTGTATTGAAATTGATGGTTTCGATTTTAGCTTCACCGTTCGCGCCTGGTGTACGGAATGTTACCGGGACGTCACAAATCTCTTTTTTGAAGAGTCCTTTTTCTATAGCGTTCGACGATCTCATATTTGATTCGTATGCGAACTGATCTTGGTCGGCCCGGCTGATTTTATATTCAGTCGCGACGTTTTCAGCAGTCATGCCCATTCCCAGGTAGAACGCCGGGTGATTATCCATCACTTCACGTGAGCCGACAACTTTGTGGCCCATCATGGGGATAAGCGACATTGATTCAGTACCGCCGGCTAAGATGCAGTGCGCATCGCCAGCTTTTATCTGACTTGCAGCCATCGCAATCGTTTGGATACCAGAGGAACAGAAACGGTTCACAGTCACGCCTGGAACGCTTTCGGGAAGTCCGGCGAGGAGTAAAGCAAAACGAGCAACGTTCATTCCTTGCTCTGCTTCCGGCATCGCGCAACCGAGAATGACATCGTCGATCAAGTTAGGATCAATCTTACTGTCTTTTAGAACAGCGCGGATGACGTCAGCGCAGAGATCATCAGGTCTTTTCGAACGCAAGCTGCCGCGAAATGCTTTGCCAACGGCGGAACGCAGCGGCGATACAATATAGGCTGTTTTCATGTCGAAGTCCTTTCGATGGACGAAGAGTTTTAGTTGCGCAACGGTTTTCCAGTTTTCAGCATTGATTCGATCCGTGCCGCTGTTTTTTCTTGCTGACAAAGTTCGATAAAAACTTTGCGTTCCAAATCGAGAAGGTACTGTTCACTGACGATACTACCGCCGTCCACTTCGCCGCCGCAGAGGACAGTCGCAACTTTGGTGCCAATGAAAGCATCGTAAGGTGATATCTGTAGGCCTTCAGCCATGTTGTAGAGCGCCATCCGAAACGTTTGGATGCCGGGATCGCCGACAACTTTCAGGGCTGTCACTGGGCTTCTTGGAATATAGCCGTCACGTACCATGGCAATCACGTGCCGCTTGGCCATGTCCATCGTGTGTTCTCTGGAAAGGGAAATGCTGGTTGTTTTAGGGAAGAGTCCCATTTCGACAGCTTCGTGCGCTGAACTCGAAACCCTCGCAAGACCGATAAGGAAGAACGCCTTTTGCAGAAACTGCATCGGGTCACCTTTTTCGCCTGCCTCTGCAAGTTCGTAAGAGCGTAGTGCGAGTTCTTTTGTACCTCCGCCTGCAGGGATGAGCCCAACGCCCATTTCAACTAAACCGGCGTAGGTCTCGCCAGCAGCGACGCGCTCAGTAGTATGAAGGGCAACTTCGCAGCCTCCACCGAGAGTCATGCCGACTGGGCAGGAGATACTTGGGAATGGTGCGAATTTAATGAGCTGCAACGCCCCTTGAAAGTTGCGGAGCAGGCGGTCGATGTCGTCCCATTTTTTTGTCGTGATCGCTTCTAAGATCAGCTTTAGGTTTGCACCAGCTGAGAAGTTTTGCGCATCATTTGCAATAACAAGGCCGTCGAAGCTTTTGTGAACCACAGCGACAGCTTTTTGCATCATCTCAATCAGGTCGTGATCGATCGCATTCATTTTTGAGTGGAAGGTTAGGGTGGCGACACCGTCACCGACATCAACAATGCTTGCGCCTTTGTTAGACATGACTACACGCTTGTCAGCTTTGTTCTCAGCTTGCGGTAATCGGTAGTTCCAACTTGGTGTTGGGACTGGGACCATCGTGTTTTTGGTTGCGAGAAACTGCTGGCCAGGTCCTCCGGCTTGCGCCCAAGCTGCAGAAGCTGGATCATTACCGTAAAACTTGATGCCCGGTTTGATCCAAGATGGAAGAGGGGCGTTGTCTTTTTTCATACGAGCGAGGATGTCGTCAAATCCGAGTGACTGCCAGAGTTCGAATGGCCCGTACTCCCAATTGAATCCCCATTTCAAGGCGTCATCGACTGGTTGTGGTAAGCCGCCGGCGATGTCTTCGAGAAGAAATGATGAGTAACTGAAGACATCGCGTAAGCAGTTCCAAACGAAAGTCGCGCCGTCATCATTTTTGCTCAAGATGAGCTTGATGCGTTTGACGGTGTCACGCTCTTTTGCCGCTTCTTCAGACCAAGCAAAACGCTGCGGATTTGCTGATTCGTAAGTTTTTGACTCAGGACGGTAAGACAAAATCTCTGTTTTGCCTTTGGCGTCTTTGTCTTTCTTATAGATACCAACGGAGTTGGTCTTTTGACCGAGGGATCCTTTTTCAATCAGCTCTTCGATCCATTTTGGTCCTACAAATAAATCGCGGTACGGATCATTGGGTGCACGCTGATAGGTATTGCGGGCAACGGCCATAAACGTGTCGAGACCGACGACATCCATGGTACGTAGAGTCGCAGACTTGGCGCGACCTACGAGCGGACCGGTGAGTTCATCCACTGTTTCCACGTTAATCTTAAAAGCAGCCATGTGTTTGAGCGTCGATTGGGTACCGAAAACACCAATACGGTTGGCGATAAAATTAACTGTGTCGTAGGCGTGGACGATGCCTTTGCCAAGGCGCTCTTCGATCCAGTCGGTCGTTGCTTTGAGTAGCTCAGGATTGGTCTGAACATGAGGAATGATTTCAAGCAGACGCATGTATCTCGGCGGATTAAAAAAGTGCGTACCAAAAAACCGTTGGGCGTAGGCTTCCGGTAGGTCTTTAACGATTTCAGCTAAGTTTAGACCTGATGTGTTGGTCGTGACTGGAATACCAGGCTTTGCATATTCAGCGATCTTCTTATGCAAATCCTGTTTGATATCCATGCGCTCAATGACAGCTTCGATGACCCAGTCGCAATCCGCAATGACTGACATGTCGTCATCGAAGTTTCCTGGAATGATGCTTTGTAACACTGAAGATGAGTAAAGGGGCGACGGTTTCAGCACTTTTAAATTTTCAATTGCCAAAACAGACCGGGCAGAACGAAAATTTTTCCCGACCGCCTTTGCCATGGCTTTGTCCACCGGTGGCTCTGCAGACGCAAGATCTAATAGGTAGGTTCGCACACCTGCTGCCGCAAGATGGGCTGCAATTTGAGCTCCCATAACACCAGAGCCTAGTACCGCCGCTCTTCTGATCTTCAGTTTCATCCGCTACTCCTTATTGGAACCTGTGGCCTTCAATTTTTTTCAAAACTTTGTCGGTCGTAAAGCCGTATTCTTCGGCGAGGATCTCTGCTGGTGCACTAGCCCCATAGTGATCGATACCGATATTTAAGCCGTTTAGACCCGTGTATTTTGCCCAACCGATTGTTGTACCTGCTTCTACAGAAACTCGTTTACTGATTGTAGGCGGTAATACCGAATCTCGGTACTGCTTAGGTTGATCTTCAAACAGTTCCCAACACGGCATCGAGACCACCCGGACTTTCCGGTCTTTAAGTCTATCAGCTACGTCTAAGGCCAGCGAAACTTCGCTGCCTGTTGCAATGATTAGAAGATCAGCATTCGGTGTATCCCGCAGGACGTAAGCGCCCTTTGCTGCATCGTTAACAGCGGATCTTTCGAGTTTTAAAAAAGGAACTTTCTGCCTCGTTAAACAAAGTGCGCTTGGCTGTTTGAGCTCGATCGCCTTCTGCATCAGCACTTCGGTTTCGACCGGGTCAGCTGGACGCATGACGTAAAAGTCTGGAATGAGGCGAAGCGCCATCACTTGTTCGATCGGCTGGTGCGTTGGGCCGTCTTCACCCAAGTAGAAAGAGTCATGGGTAAATTCGTGGATGACGCGGCATCTTTGGATCGCACCAAGGCGTAAAGCGCCACGAGAGTAGTCAGCGAAACTTAGAAAGGTTGCATCAAAGGGAATGAAGCCGCCGTGTAGTGCGAGGCCGTTACAAAGAGCAGACATAGGAAACTCACGAACACCGAAGTTCATGTTGCGTCCTTTGCGGCTTTTGTGATCGAAGTCGCCGACGGCTTTGGCAAATGCGCCTGTCATGTTTGACGGCTCTAAGTCGGCACTGCCGCCAAAGAGTGAGGGAAGTTCTGCTGCCCATTGCTTAATGATATCACCAAACGCATTGCGGGTTGCGATCTCTTTAGTTTTGTCCCATTTGATCTCTGAAAGATGGCTGTAATTTTTTGGAATATTAAACCGAGCGTCCCAAGTTTTTTTGAATGTTTGGTCTTTCAGTTTTGCCTCGAGTGCAGCCTTCCACGATTTTGCTTCATCGCGTTTCTTTGTAAAATTTCTACGGAAGTGAGCGATCGCGCCGTCTGGTACGAAGAAATCTTTGTCGGCAGGCAGGCCGAGTTTTTCTTTGGTCTTAGTGCGTTCTTCAGCCGGCAACGGCGAACCGTGCGTCTTAGAGCTTGCTTCCATTGAGTAACAGCCTTTACCGATCACTGTTGTTGCAACGATGATGGTTGGTTTTTCCTGGCTTTCAGAAGCTTTTTTATAGGCGGCGCGGATCTCATCATGATTATGACCATCGATCTTGATGACGTTCCAGCCAAAGCCGCGGTAGACTTGCTCGTCATCATCAGTCACGCACTTATCTGTTGGTCCAGAAAGTTGGACGTAGTTTTTATCGTAGATCCAGATCAAGTTATTTAGCTTTAAATGACCGGCAAGTGACGCCGAACCCATGGCTACACCCTCTTGCAAGTCACCATCACTGACGATTGCCCATGTTTTGTAGCGGAAAAGATCAGCGTCAACGCTGGCGGCAAGTTGCTGTGAGGCAATAGCAAAGCCAACAGACATCGCTGCACCTTGGCCAAGTGGACCGGTTGTGCATTCAACACCTGGTGTCATAAAGTTTTCCGGGTGACCTGGAGTTTTTGAATGATGCTGACGAAAGTTTTTCAGATCATCAATGGTCAACCAACCCACACCGTGCAACATGACGTACTGCAACATCGACATATGACCAGCGCTTAAAATGAAACGGTCACGCCCCATCCAATTAACGTCATCTGGATCATACTTTAGATTCTCAGAGTAAAGGATGTAGGCCAAGTCCATACTGGACATCGGACCACCTGGATGGCCGCTGTTAGCTTTATGCACGCCGTCAATAACGAGGCCCTTAAACACATTCACAACATGATTATCTTGCATGGAGCTTCCCTGTGGCTTGAAATGTCGGATGGTTGTTGTTCAATCGGAAGGAGTATAGGCACGAGGCTTGGTCATTACAAAGGAAAGTTGGTTCAATTGCCGGATTTTAAAGGAAAAAAGTAGATAGCCTACATTGCCGGCCCTATGATACTAATAGTAGTTGCCGCAAATATGCTCCGCAAAAATTCATCGTTGTATGCTAGATGAAAAGGAACAATGCAACATGAGCGTTCTGAATGATCTGGTAGCGTTGCTCCAACTTGAAAATGTCGAAACGAATGTATATGTCGGACAGAGTCAGGACCTTGGTTTTCCTGCGGTCTTTGGCGGGCAGGTCCTTGGTCAGTCCTTGATGGCCGCTTGGCAGACGGTTGAACACTGGCGTCCGCATTCTTTGCACAGTTATTTTTTAAGACCGGGTGACGCAAAAGCCCCGATCTACTACGAAGTGGATCAGATCCGAACCGGGACAAGTTTTTGTACCAGGCGTGTAGTCGCCAAACAGCACGGCCGGGCCATACTTAATCTTTCCGCATCGTTTCAAGTGGACGAACCTGGTTTCGATCACCAAGTAGAGCGCCCAAATGTTCCGGGTCCAGAAGGTATCCCTTCAGAACTCGAAGAAGCTCGAAAAATAAAAGACAAAATTCCGGAAAAAATCCGAGAGAAGTTCACCTGCGACCGACCCATTGAGATTCGTGTCATCGATCCGATTGATTTTTTTAGTCCTCGTAAACGTCCCCCGATCCGTTATTCATGGATAAAAGCTGCAGAAAAACTCCCTGTTGATCCTAAGATTCATTTTGCACTTCTAGCCTACGCCTCAGATTTTGGACTTGGCACGACAGCACTTTTGCCGCACGGCAAGTCTTACGCGGAGCCTAAGATGCAGGTCGCATCCCTCGATCACACCATGTGGTTTCATAGAAATTTCCGCATCGACGAGTGGCTGCTTTATGCAAAAGACAGCCCCTCTGCATCTGGAGCCCGTGGATTTAACCGTGGTCAGATTTTTACTCAGGACGGCGTCCTAGTGGCTTCGGTCGCTCAAGAAAGTCTCATAAGGCAGCGGCCGTGAAAAACGTTGATCGCTGGCTGCTCAACTCCCTCTTTGCATGCCTTGGTTTGCGACTACTTTCTGGTGTTATTAAAGCATTTCTGCCCCATGAATTGCCGCATCGTTGGCGAGAAAACGATACCTACGGTGTAGCTGTTCGTTATTTTTTAAGATGGACTGTCGAGACCGGAGAAGCAGGAACCCAGTTGTTACCGGCGGTACTAAATAGCGGTGACGCCCTTGGCATCACGCCGATGGAGCTGCCAATTTATAATCTTCTCGCCGCACCGTTCATGGCTGCCGGAGAAGTTTGGGGTCACATACTTGCCCATCTTTTTATGTATGCTGTTTGCGGATCGCTACTCTACGCGGCAGCGCTTTTTTGGAACAAGGAGCGCATTCAAGCGATCAACATGCGCTTGGTCTGCCTACTCTTGGCGTTATTCACTTTGTCTTCATCTTTTATATTTAAGTTTATGCCGGACTTTCTGTCTTTCATTTTGGTTTTCATCGGCCTGAGTGCTGCGTGGACGAGATCGTGGACTATTAAAGCATTTATTTTTACTGCAGTTGGACTTTTAATTAAGCCGACGAGCATAGTCGTTCTTGGACTTGTGTTGCTCCATCCAAACCCTGTTCTCTTTGCTCGAAACTGGGTTAAATGGGCCGTGCCAGCAGCGCTTCTGACGGTGCTTTTTTTTGTAGTTGGGCTGGATTATGTCCGGACACTGCAAGATGTCCATGTGCCTTTTGCCGTTGAAATACGCGATCCGGTTGCTAGTTTGATCGATTTTTTCTCTCAGCCGGCAAGGCTACTGAAATTTCTTACATCGGATCTAGTTTTTGTACCTGGTCTAGCTCTGTTCATTGTTGTTTTGCCGGCACTTGGGCTCGAAGAAAAAAAGGTAGCGAAAAAACTGCTGTTAGTTTTTTTCATGCAAATGCTCGGCTTGGCAGTTTTAGCTGGCGCTCATTCTTTTAAGCATACCTACTATTTCATTGGTACAGCGCCGACACTGGCAATGTTACTGGTCAACGCTTACTACGGTGTGCAGTCAGGTCGCTTGCCCTCGAAAATTAAAGTTTTGGTTGTCGCACTGTGTTTTCTTTCAGCGTTGGTGACGATGATTGAAGGGATTCGGTCGCAGTTGCGAAGTGTTTTGCCCGTATATAGTCCTGATTTAGCCTTTCAAAGAGACTGTCAGCTACTTAAGGAACGAAATCCGGATTGGCCGTGGAACCAGGGGTATGTATTTCGCGGGTTTGGCAAGGTTTTTTCAGAAGCAGCAGTTTGTTTTCATGAGCGAGAGGGCAACGCAGAAAGTTCATACGGTATTTTCACTGCCCATGAACCGCTGCCGAGCGCGTGCAAAATCATCGATCAAGAAGGCAACGGCATCATTGCAACCTGCCGATAATAATTTTTGCGATTTTATGTACGAATAATTGAGCGGATGCCTTGTGCGAAACAGGCAACGGGTCCATGGAATGTTACCGAGCTGCCGTTGACTGCTATAGCGGCGCCGTCAGGTAATCCGTAGATCATATGCTTTAAATTTATAGAGGCGTCTAGCAAAGCTTGATTCTGAATCTTGCTGCGCACATAAAAATGCGGAAATATTTCAAACGAACAAAATTTCATCCCGCGCAAGTTCGTAAGTCCCACCCTGTTCTCATCCCTGTCGTCCGGCGGGTAGCTGGCAGTATTGATGTTTGGGGACATAATGATAGCGCCGGCACTGTGGCCAGCGATGATGCCACCAGCTTTTAAAAAATCTCGCAACTTACTCTCGATGCCCGTGCTACGTATGTATTTGAGGAAGTGAAAGGTGTTACCGCCAGATAGGTAGATCAAATCTGTTTTTAACGATTTGATGATCTCTTTTTCAGATGGCTGGCGGTCGAGGTGCAACGCATTGAATTGACATTGGCTATAGCTGCTAAAACGGGTGATGAACTCGTCGTAGTAATAGTCAAAATCTTCATACGCGGAAGGAATGAAACAGTACGAAGGGCGACGTTTATTTATCTGCTTCAGTAAGAGCTGATCGATATGCTGGTTGCTTTCGATATCACCACTGCTATACAGCCAGAGCTTCATGTACCGCTTTCCCTTCATATGCGCGTATTATTGCCAAGTTGAACGCCGGTAAACCGGTAGTCTATAAAATCACAATCCCTCGCGACAATTTTTTATTGCTTCTTGCGCTTCTTCTAGAAGCTCTCCGACCTTGGTCTTCTTGTGAGAATGCGCAAGCTCTAGGTGTTGGCGGGCGTCTGGGTTAAGATTTTGCCGAGCAACGAATTTTTCCATAAATTGCTGTATATCAGTGCTAGAAAGGTCGTCCATGTTTTCGACAAGAATTTCTCCGACTGTGCTGACACCGTCACCGGTAATGCGTTCATAGCGGTTGATAATTGCGGCGCGTTTAGCGATTTGCCGGATCTTTTTCTCCGGAGATTCTTTTTGGAAGGAGGCTGCAGCTTTTATTAGTTTGACGTATGATTCTTGGAATCTCGCCGCCCTAATGACGCGTCCGCGAGAGGCTTTCAGATCTTTTTTAGTTGCATATTCGGATTTGATAATTTGGAGAAATTCGGCAGTGTTCAGCCGTTTATCAATATCATCTGCTAAAAGACTGGGGAATTCACGCAGAATGTCGCGCAAACAAAAAACCGCGTTCCATGAAATGCCATCAGGAACTTTTACTTCGCCGCGTCGAGATTTTTCTCGTTCGAAATAGTAAAAGGATTTTTCGTAAGATTTAACAATTTTTTTGCAATGCTCTTGCAAAAAATTAGCTTCCCCTTCGGTAAAGCCGATTTTCTTCAGAAGCAGCGTCTGTTTGTGTTTAACAAAGATTTTGTCAAAGTTTTTCAAGCTACGGTGATTGAAGAATAACCGGTGATTTTTTTTCTTGCCTGTTTTTATGTAGTGAACCATTTGTGTAAAAGTCTGGATGATGTTGCGAGCTTTCAAGCGCTGCTCTTTAATATTGGTCGACCAGCGGTCGTCATCGTCGAAGCGGTATTCGTGATGAAAAAGTCCGAATTGGCGGATCGAACCGAAGTCAATGATGCCGCCGTCAGCTAGGATGTTGTCTCCGTCCCAGTCCATCCAGCAAAAGATGTATTCGGATTCAAATTGCGCCGAAATTTTTGCGAAGGTTTCCGTCATTTTCGTAAGGAAATAGTCGTATTTATTCTCACCTCTTGGTACCGGGGTCCAGGTGCCGTTAGCGATCTGACGATTGATGTAATAGTCTGTCATCGAACGGAGGCGCTCAACTTGATTTTGTTTTAAATGGAGGAAAAAGTGTGACGGACGCAGTAGGTTTTGGCCAGCGCGAACCTTTACCCCGTAACTATCGCCGAAAGAAATAATACAAAGCACGCGCTCGGTCGCAACGCCATTGATGCATAGGGATTCGCTGAAAAGAGCATCGGTAAAACCCTCTTCGACACTAGCATAGCCACATCCATAGGACACATTTGGATCACCAGATTGAAAAAACTTTTTTTGCGTTGCCGATGCCGGCGAAAGGCAGGTCGCGCCTGTGCCGCAGCTGGTGATATCCCAAGTTTTTCCGTGCGTTTTGACAATGCCGTTCCAGATGCTGCGGCCGTCACCGGACGATAGGCCGCGGCGGTCAGCGTGTTGCAGCTGCAGGTAGCGGGTTGCCATATAACGGTGTTTTTTGATGTCACGCTTTGGAATCTTTACATCGTTTAAAATATCGTATTCGTTAACTATGATTTGGCTGAAGGCTTCGATAAGAGATTTTTTTAATGCTGGATTTAATTGCTGCGGATGATTCTTAGGTATTAGACCCATTTCTTTTGCTAAGCTGAAATTGAAGAACACCACTTTGCCGTCTTTTCGCTGGCGAGCTGCGTATGACATATAACTAAAGGGTACATCTTGTTGCAATGGATGTGTTCCGTTGATCTGCGCGATGTGTTTGTATTCCACCTGCTCTCCGGATTGAGGAGAGGTCGCTGCCAGCTTTCCTTTTCGTATACCCATTCGTGTATTGTCCAAAAAGTTACTAATTCATGCTTTCATTGCTGGATCGGCAAACCAGATGACAACTTGATTCTTTTTTTTCGGTTTTACCAAAGGATGTTTATTTTGGTTATTTTGATAAAAATAATGAAACTCGTAGTGAGAATCTCGGATTCGACGATTTATGGGCTGTTGTTAGTTTGAGATTTGCCCAGAAGTAGTGAGCGAAGCCCCCTGAATCTCGTTGATCATGCGATCTATAGTGGACTTAATGAGATGAGTATCGTTCTCGATACCGGTTCGGCGCGAGAGGTCGATGATGTTTTGAAAACTTTTTGGAAATGCTGTTAAAAGGGTTTTGAGATTTGGTGGAATTATTTGTTCGCTCAGCTGGTGCAAAAGCTCGGAAAGAACGGCTTTGTGACCCTCCGATCCGTAACTTGGTGGTTGGGCTAGATCGTCAAGGACTACACCGATCGTATAAGGCAGAATAAGAGCCGCAATGCTCGGGTTTGCTGTCGATAAAAAGTAAGCTTCAACGGCAAGAAAAACGGTTTGCGCTGTTTGTCTCAACTCTGGCCAATGTCTTTCATCTATACCACCAATATGGGCAATGAGATCATGGGTGCCAAGCAATGCTACCTGACCGTTTCGTACTAGATCGGAAAATTTTAAGACATCGTTGTTCTCAATTTCCCAGAGATTTGTCTGGTAGTAGCTTTTGGCCGGGTCAAAGCCACCAAATATAGAGTTTACGCCCCAAGATTTGATGATCACGAGCTCAACGCCTTCTTCTTGTGCTATGCGAGCAATAATTTCTGGGAATATATGCAGTCCATAGAGGGTTTGATCCGCATTTGTAGATAGACCTGGGTGTATTAGATCGTAAAAACCTTTAGTTCTAAGTTCTAAGCGCGGGCTTTCCGAGGATGTGACGCGAATCCCCGTTAGGCCACGCCACTCAATCATGTCGGCGCGTAGCGAAGAGAGCGCGACTGGTTCTCCAGTGTCAACGTTAAAGATAAAGCGTGCTAGTTCGTCATTGATCGTACCGATTTCTCGCGCGATTCCGTAACTTGCGATGAGGGAGCAAAGCTTTGGTGCATTTGTGAAGGGTGTGACTTCACCTAGTGCATGAAAGCGGTCCCGAAGGAGGGTTAACTCCTCCGGCGAAAAGTCTATGACTTTTAACTCTGACATCTTATGCCCCAAACGATGCGTAGATGCTTCTAGCTGTTGGCGCCGCTTCTTTTAGGTTTAAAGAAGTCGGTGAGGCATTGAAACCCCGTGCTTTGCAGGTAGGTGAAATCTCTAACCAAGAGCTCTCGATTGATTTGAGGGATGCCGAATTGAGGTTTGCTTGTTCCTGACCTGATGTTTCAGTG
>CAMAXT010000070.1 GCA_945862295.1 Pseudobacteriovorax antillogorgiicola | reverse complement strand
ACCGGGCAGCGTAGCCGATACGGCCACTGTCTATAATCAATCGTAATTATTAACTAAATCGGTGGCGGTGGCTTTTCATTCTTGTAACCAGCTGTATTTACGTATACAAATCAGAATTGAAAAAAAGCAGGTTTATGCCACCTATCACTAATTATTGCGCTGAACGAGCAAAAAGTAGTGAGGGAAGTGTATGGTCGCCGACGCGCGGAGCGCTGGGGATAACGCTTCCCTCAGTGCCATTTTGGCTTCCTGCATATTTGGCGGACTGGTTTTTTATCAGTAAATAGTGTCTTATACTGACCAAGCAGCCAGTATTCGCGACATAAAATTATTAGCTTTCACTGTTTTGCTCTACTGCCGCCACCCTGCACCAGCAGTAGGAAAAAAATTTAGACGACGATTGTTTCGGCAATCATCAGTCCCTTTATGGGTGGCATTATGCATTTAGAACATAAAATTAAACTGCTGCAACTCCCCTTTTCAAGTGTTCTGCTTTTTATATTATCCACCAGTCTTTTATCTGGCTGTGGTTCAAGTCAGCAAGCGACGTCACTCAAAGACAGTGAAACACCAGAAATTGTCGAGCCAGTTTATATCGGCTTACCCTTCATCTACAATTTTTTCGGTAGTGATATTTTACCGTGGATTAATGGGACGAGACGCGGTCCAGTGCCAGCTGGTGTTAGTAAACAAGCACAATTTCTTCCGCATCGAAAATTGGGGTGGAAAAATGCACTTGAAGACAGGCATTGCAGATAGCTGGAAAGTTTTAATGGGATCTATGAATTGGACCTCAGCAGGTTCGCGCCAGAATGATGAAAACACTATCGTTGTTGGAAATGGGCTGTTAGCAAGAGAAGCACAGCAGTATTTTGAAGTCCTCTGGAAGACTTTAATCAATGCCGAGGAACAAACCCCGAATGCCGAGTCTAGTAAGTCGAAGAATTCTTGCTTTGACGGTATCGATAATGATCACGATGGACTGCAGGACGCAAAAGAACTAGCCTGTAAAAAATAGATAGATAATTAGAAAAAGAAGCGAACTAAAGCCGATTTATTTGCCAATGAGTATGCCTCCTAAAACATGCATATTTCGCAACATCTTGCAAAAAAATGCGAAAAGCCCGCAACTTTCAGTGAACTTTTCGCAGTGAAGATTCTAACTACACCCTAGTTGGTATGCAGCTCTGTAGGCGCCACTTTTTCGACCTTGCTCAGAAGAGACATTTGACGCATCGTTTTCTCAAAGCCTTCCATTGAGCCATCAAATGACAAGATATTGCCATTGCTTTGAGCGGCTACATGCTTCATTGCGTCGAGCCACATTTCAAAATGTATCGCTGCCGGTTCTACGCCACTGCCCTCAATGATTGCTGCTGCATCTGAGAATCCAAGAGCCATCTCTTTGCGAAGCCTAGCATTTCCTTCTCCTCTTAATCGCTCAACATCACACTCCGCTTCGGCAATGACTCGTTTTGATTGAGCTTCAGCCTCAGCAACTCGTGTCCTTGAGATAAACTGGGCTTGTGCTTCGTTTTCAGCCGCAGCCTTCATGTTATTTGTTGCAACTACCTGTGCCATTGACCTAACAATTGCCTCGTCGAATGAGATATCATTGATCTGAAGATTGTAGAGATGATACCCCCAGTCGTTCAACTCGCTTTCGATATTGAGATTGACTTCATCAACAATGTCTTTTCGAAGAACTAGGATCTCGCTTTGTTTTTTTGTTGCAACGAACGCTCGGATCGATCCTTCGACACTCCTAATTAACGACTGCATAAAGCTACGTTCATCGATAAATTTGAAAGCTGCTCTTTTGATGGTCTCGACCTCATCGTTTTGAACGCCGTAGATGATTAGGGCTTTGAAATCAACATTCGCTTGATCAAGAGTGATGGCCTGAAATTCTAGCTCGACTGAACGGTGTTGAAGAGACAAGCGTCGGTAGATTGTTTCGACAAAAGGTATACGAAAGCTAAGGCCAGGACGTAGGAGTCGCTTGTATCTTCCGAACAATACAACAACGCCAACCTGGCCTTCTTTTGTTATTGTGATACTGAAATAGGCTGCAATTACAATTGCCACTGCCGCGATCAAAGCTGGATTAATGTGAAATTCGTTCATTTTTGGCCCTTTATTTTGATTATGTTTTGAAAATTTACGCTGGGAATTCGCTAGAATGATGCTCGACGATGTACCAACCCGTACGTTCCTTTTTGCAAACGAATGAGTAACGCGCTGGTACTGTTTTACGTACTCCTTTTGCTTGAAAAGAAAATTTGTAAGATCCAGACTTTATATAGATATCGTCGTAGCTCCTGGTTTCTCCGGAAAGAAATTCGACATTTAAACCGTCAAGTTCAAAAAGATGATCAAAATATTTTTTTATATTTTGATGTCCTGCTCGCAATTCTTTAGCAAATGTTCCCCAAAGGAGACCATTGACGTCGTAGGTGCTGACGACACTGAGCAGATTTCTATTGTTCACTCCATCGGCCCAATCGCAAATGAAGCTGTCTAGACATTTACTAGCAGATGGCTCTCGCGTAACACTTCTGTAACGGAGACCTCCAGAAATTGCGTCTTTCTCCACATGTAGTGTTTCACTGTCGTGTGGATGTACATCGTCTGCGAACAGCATCACAAACTTTTTTACGACATCGAAGAAAGGAATCTTTTCATGTTTATAGATGATTAGGTTAATAGCGCTGTGAATCGCTAAGCAGATAATGAGTCCCTCAAAAATTCCTAGGCGGAAGACTAGAACGCTACAAACTAGAGCGAGACCGAACTCGTAGCGTCCATGCTCTGCAACATGAAAAAGACCAAGGATCATTTTCCAGCCAGTGAAAATCATCAACACTGCTAGTGCAAATATGGGCAGAACATTCAGTACATTTGGGAAAGCTAGCGCCCCTCCGACAACGACAGCCACAAATAGTACCGATAGTTTTGTAACTGCACCTGCCATGCGGTTTGTCGAACTTTTTGCAAGACCATCAAGGCTTGTCATGCCACCAAACAGACTGGATACCATGTTAGCCATCCACATGACGAGAAGGCTATTGTTGGAGTTAGCTTTGCGATTAAAAGGATCAATTTTTTCAATCGCAGCATTACTCATCACTTGTTCAATGACATCGATTACCGCAAGCATTAGCGCATACAGGAGCATTGTTCCAAGTATTTCGGGAGAAAGACTTCCCAAACTAGGTACTGGTAATCCAAAGGAAAAATTAACGTGTTCGAAATGTAACATTGGAACTGCAGTGGTTGTGCTGAACCAGATGCTTGCTGCAATTACAACGATATACGGGACTCCTGGGCAAGTGTCTTTAAACTTTTTGTATAAATACAAAAAGACAACAAGTGCTGCCATTGATGCACTGGCAACAATGATACGCGACGAATTCCAAAATACATCATCAGCTGTGACGACTGCATAAGTATCTGGTAGAAACTTCATAGCGATTTTTATTCCAACTCCTGCAAGCAGCCCTTCTATAAGAAAACTCGGAACTACTTTCAAAATGTAGCTCTCTAGTTTGTACCTCCAGATCAAAAACTGCATTGCTGATGTCAGGAATATGAGCCAGGGCATATTTTCCATGCCAAATTTATGTACCCCTAGGGCTAACACGGGCGCTAAGCCCGCCGCGACACCTGGTACACCGACGTGATTTCCAGGTCGATACAGGTAACAAATGAAACTCACAATACACGCGGTCATAACTGTGGCGAGTCCGATCTGAATCGGAAATTCTGACATGATACAAATGCCAACTGAAAGTGGGATTGCCATGAGTCCTGTGATAAAGCCAGCAGGAGCGTCTCGTTTTACATTTGACCAGTTGAACACCGATTTTTTTGATGTGGCCGAAACATCATCGATCGCTGAGCTGCTTGAAGAGTATGAGGGCAAATATTCATCTAGACTTCCGAGATGACCTGGTCGGGTTCTCCTTTGTTTTTCTTGTCGCGCTGCCCTAGTGTTAGCTTGGCTTATTTTTCTTTCCTGCCGGTAGTCGGCCGAAATGGCTTCTTGTTCCACGGTCATCCTGCTTTCGTTGGGGTTTTTGACAATAGGATATTCAAACAGCTAAGAACGCTTTCGCTAACTAAGCAAATTAGCGAGCCATCTTCTGATAAATTATTGGAAGAGATTCAGGCGTGAAACATAGGAGGAGCGGTTTTTGATATGTAACGTAAAAGCGCAGAACGTAGATCTATTGAATAGCAATTGTCAATGTAGTCGACGATAGCAATGGTAATCAGTGATTTCTCATTCAAGTTTGTATTTGAGTAACTGAATGAAACGTAGTTGTTTTTGATTACATCTATTTGCTCCTCTAGAGCTCGATCTTCGGTCGTTATCGTTACTGTCGGATTGGAGTTATTGCTTCCATGGATCACAATATTTACGCTGAGATAAGCAGTCAACGCTATGACTACTACAGCTAATAAATTTCGATGTTTGTGGTGATGCATACGATCCGTGAGTAAACTTGATGTTTTCAGATGGTATCTTAGTTATAGCTGCTTAGCAAGATGAAGGCTATTTATGAGAAGTAACCAACTGCAAACACCCAATATATTTTTCAATTGAAACTTGGCTGAAAATTTCTTGGAATTGATGTCGCAAAAGTCGCAGATGATTTCTTGTAATAGTTGTTATCAATAATTTGGTGAGAGCTGCATTTTGGTTTCTGTGATAGGCCAGGGGTGAAAATCCCTGGCCTACACTTCTCTGAATTCTTTTTAGGCATACAGAATTGTTACAGTGTTTTCATGTATTCCAGTAGGTCATTCAGTGCTGCTGCTTCTGCGTTGTTATCGACATTCCAAGAAAGTTTGAACTTCTCCTTAGTGGTTGGGTTCTCCCACATACCGTCTGCGTCTGTGCCTTCGTGGCCTGCGTTTGAGAACCCATCTAAAGAAGTGTCGTATATTGCTTTTGGATTCTTAGTTGTCTTTTCTGACCACTCCCATCCCATTAACTTCTGATCGTAGTTCGGGCTGCCGGTGCGGAAGCGCGCTGGGCGTAGACTAGCGTTCTTCTTTTTGGCCATCAAATGAAAAAGGGTCGGTACCGAGCCATTATGTAGGTATCACTCTATGCCTTAAAGATCCTCATGGACCTTGCCATGCATCCTGATGAGATTGTTCATCGCTCAGATATTGCCCAGCGGCAGGGTATTCCACTTGATTATATGGATCAGATTCTAATTAGGATGCGCGAATCTGGCATGATCGAGAGCACACGCGGCCGCGGCGGCGGCTATAAGCTATTGAAATCAGCTGATAAAATTTCCATCTATGAGATCTTCACGTCGGTTGAAGATGCGTTTCATCCTGTCCAGTGTATGGAGGGTGGGATTGCTTGCAGTGCTGAACATTACTGCAGCTCGAAGGACGCCTGGTCAGAGATCACTAGTGCTGTTAGCGCAACCCTATCTGGAATTATACTGGCTGAAATCGTTGAAAAGAGTCAATATATGAAGTCCGGAGTCACTGAGGTTGAATCTGTTGTGCAAGAGTGCCGGGCGCCTAAACGCCGGTCTGGTGGAGTTCAAAGGGACATATGAAAAATCCAATTCAGTCTTTAGAAAATACTGTCATCACTACAAAGATTAGTGAGTTTTTCGCGTGGGCACGCAAGAATTCCCTTTGGCCATACCCGTTCGGAACAGCATGCTGCGGTATTGAATACATGGCCGTTGTTGGTCCCAAGTACGATATCAGTCGATTTGGTGCTGAAGTAGTGCGATTTTCTCCTCGTCAATGTGACTTGATGATCGTCGCAGGTACGATTACGGAGAAAATGGCTCCTGTTATCAAAAAAGTTTACGACCAGATGGCAGAACCTAAGTGGGTTATGGCAATGGGCGCATGTGCTTCAAGCGGCGGTTTTTACCGTGCTTATCACGTACTGCAAGGAATCGACCGGATCATCCCTGTAGATATCTATGTTGCAGGTTGCCCTCCTACGCCTGAAGCGGTGATTGCGGGTCTTATGACGTTGCAAGACCGGATTACAGAAGAAGCAAAAAACGGCGGGAAACGCGCGTAGCTTTACGCAATCAACATGCTTAGTTTTATCTTCACCCCTTGATTGGTTTGCATTTTGTAAAACCAAACAAGGGGCGAATTTTGTTTGCCACTTACTGATCACAAGAATACTGTTATCACAAGAGGTGTAAATGACTATGAAAAGGCTGCTGACTAAGGCGTTTATAGTCTTTTCATTTGCTTGCATGTTGTTTGGTGGCAGAATTTTTTATGTATTTTGGTTTGAAAATGCCATGCAACCACAGACTGACCAATTTTATAATTTTAAGATCGTCCGACAGAGTCTGGCAATATACAAAGTTCACAACCGCCAATATCCGACGACAAAAGAGGGACTAAAAGCTCTAATTGAAAATCCGACAGGCCAATCTTCCTGGAGAGGTCCGTACATAGAACCTCAGCGTTTGAGAGATAATTGGGGCAAAGAGTTTCGCTACGAACAAATAGAAGAGCGTTATATCCTTGAATCGCTTGGCCCCGATGGCAAATATGGAACTAAGGACGACTTGACAGAGAATCTCACGCTGCCATCGCAATAGATGGGAAAAGTCGGTTTGTTTTGGGATTTGCTGTTTTCCAGAGTTTTTTGAAAAGGTGTCTGTTATGCATAAAACTGCACAGGAATTGAATACGCGAAATCAACAGACTTACGAAACCTTTGCCAGAGAATATGCTGGACCCGAAGTTGGCGAGGACGATCCTCAGCACCGTCTTGCTTGTAGAAATGCCTTTTTAGTTTCTTTAAAGGGAAAAGATATACTTGAGGTTGGATGTGGACCAGGAACCGATTCAAAACGTTTTCATGATGCAGGCCTCAATGTATTAGCCACAGATTTTTGTAAGCCTTTTCTGAGCATTGTAAACGAACGTTATCCTGATATCGCGACATCTTACGTTGATATGACTTCACCTTTTGATGTTGGGACTTTTGACGGCGTTTATGGGCACTCTTGCTTTTTGCATATTGCTCATGAGCTAGCTCTGCAAACATTGCGCCATTTACGTATAGCATTAAAACCTGGTGGGATTTTATTTCTCGCAGTTATTGGCACGACAAAAAATAATCGATATACAATCCCCAATTGGGGTGGTCATGAGAATAATCCCGCCGAATTTTATTGTTACAGTGAAGTTGAGCTTCAAAATTTAGCTTTGGAGGCTCACTACATGGAATCAAATGCATCAGCATGTCCTATATCATCATCCACTTTAGTGATTTTGAATGGGGATTATTCAGTAACGCGACACCGAAAAAACAGCAATGGACTTCATATTTGGCTTTCTCTAAAATCTATTTATCTAGCAGCGCATTGTAGAAAGGTATACGTTCGTGATTCAGGCCATGAAACGACTCATGTTGGTCTTTGTTATTTTGATGTTCCTCGGCGTGGCGTATACGCACTGGTCGTTGAAAATAGGTCGTCAAAGAATTGAATCAGCTCTTGGCCCGGTTGCACAGTCACTGGCCAAGTTTCACGAAGCTAACCGACGGTGCCCAACAGACATCAAAGAGTTGGTCGCCGGTTCGGCGGATGCGCTGAAGGCAGTTGCGTTGGACGCATATGGCGAAAGTCGCGGCAAATTTGGTGGCATAAGCTTTTCATACACTGAGCACGCGTTCGCAAGAAAAGATGTGTGCATGATCACCGCGAACAGTGGGATGTTTGAAAAATACAGCTTCGATACTGAGAAGCATGAATGGTTCGCCTGGGATTAAGCAGTCAGGGAACAAGAATAACGAATTTCCTCCTTCAGTTACACCCTGCTCGGCTTTTTGGTTGACGACTCTATTTTGTGCAGTACTCGGCCGAATTCAACGGCATGACGCCAGACCGTATGTGTCACAATGTTTGCCCCATGCACCGTAGAACGACCGATCAGCCGTCGCTCCCCGCCGAGTAGTGTCCTGGAATGGTCTATGATTCATGAGCCGTGAATCGACAGAAACATAAAAATGCGATTATCCGTCGATAAATCGGCAACTTCCCTGGATTCTCCGCGCTGAGCCATTTTGCTGCAGGAGCCGAAGCGGCAACTAGCAGGAGCCGAGGCGACCCATAGTAGTTGTGAATGTCACGACGTCGAGAGATACTTGGAGTCAGATTTCCACAATTATAGTATCGGGTGCAACCATGAGAGTAACACTAGCGGTTTTGGTCGGACTATCCCTTGCTAATTGCCGAGGACACGGAGACGGCGGCGGGAGCGAGGTCAAGTACAGAATCCATAATTCTTTATTCAGTTGCCCCGAGATCGGCTTTAGACACCTCAAAGACAACGAATACCCGATTTGCATCACTAGCTATCACCCGCACTTTCCCATCAATCATTCTTTCTTCGAATTTCATAGTTCCAGTAAATATCCAGAAACCAATGTTGTAGGTCGGTGATCAGTTCCTCAAGTTTTTGCAAAGATTTAGGTTCATAACAATAAAAACCGCTGAAATCTAAAACATCTTTGCTAAAACGAATATCTTTACCGCGGCGATCCAGTACCACGCTCTTTAAATTGTCATACAAAATAATCCGAGGAATACCGCCAAAGTATTCAAACGCTCGTTCGTGGCAGCGGAGAAATATCGCGGTCTTTTGGTTTAGTGTGAATTCAGCGTAAACCGCTCTTGAATAAGATAAAACCATCACAAAAACATATAGCTTACTTTCAGCGTTACCGACCTTCATAACGCCACAGTGGCCCCAGTAAGTCCTCTTCATGAAATGCTGGCAAACTAACAAACTTACCGTTTTTTTGAAACCTGGTCCACCACCGATGATAGTTTCACAATTATTACTGGTGATGAAAAAGGGGTGGGGCAGGAACAAATTCGCACGACCTCTCTCATCGAAGGCCAAGCGTGGCAGATCCCGAGTCCTAACGTTCATTTTTTTTCAAAATCAACCACAAGTTACGGTCGGTAATTACTTTCGTTTTCGCATGTAATTGCGATTTAGCAAAACGAGATTACCCAAAGGTCTGGGCGGTATTGGCTGATTCAAAGCATGCATGAAATCTGCTTTCAGTCGATTTTTCAGCTATAATTAATCAACAGTCTTTTTAGAGATTCAGCCGCAAAGGAGATGTCATGGGTTCTGCTACAATCGATAAGATCTATCTATCGATTATATGTGACTGGGTGTCAATGACTAGCGCCACTGCAGAGGCTGCGGTTGAAAAAATCATCAGCAACAGTGGAGAATATCTCAGTGACGAGCAGCAAAAATCTGTGAGCGATTTTTATGACCTTTATTTTACCGAAGGTGATGTTGCTGCAAGCAAAGAAGCCATGAATAGAGAGGTTGATCAACTTGTCGAAGCTATTCAGGCTGAGTTAGCCAGCGGTCGGGATCCTAATGCACTCAAAGGCGTCACAGAAAGTGAGGATGGTAAACGAACTCGTCTAAGTTTATCTGGCGTCCAAAAACAGCTGGAGACAATTGTGCAGCTTGAAACCGGTCTAAAAGATAAGCTTGTCCCCGTATTAACTAGTATGCAGTTTGAGGACGTAATAAAGCAGCGACTTAATCGTATAGCTGACGCATGGAAAATAAGTATCGAGAGTTTTCCTGAAACTGAAGAAGACTGTCAATGTCTTGCAGAGGATATTGGTGCCAGATTAGCAACTCAACTTGAAAGAGAGATATTTTTTCCGATAGTTCTTGGGCGCGAAGCGCCCGTTGGGGAGACTGAACAAATCACATTTTTCGATTCGATATTGTAAATGCGCTCATCAATAATGTCCTTTAGGAGCAAACATTGAGCCCAGTCCATAATTATTATAGAGCTTTAATAAAGTATTCTAAGAGCATGATGCAGCAATGCGTCGCTGATAGTGATGCTGCAGTAAGCTCCATGTCATCGGTAATTGACTTGCTGATAAAAGACTCAGGCAGGATTTCAAAAATGTCAGCTGACACTGTGGAAGCTTTGCAAAATCTACAGACTCTTGTTGCTGAGGTAAGTAATAAGCCAACAGCGGAAACCTTGAAAAAACTAATCGACGCACTTTTCGGATTTGTGAATCAGAATCGTAGCGTTAACGAAGTGATCATGCCGATAGTTGAGGCTTTGCAATTTCAGGACTCTATTCGTCAGCAGATGGAAAATATGGGTAAAATCATGGAGGCTTGGGCTGAGGCTAGGATCAGTTTAAGTGAAAATCCGACTGAGGCGCAAATCACTGCGATCGGAACGAAGTTTATGACTTTAACCACAATGGTTTCTGAAAGAGATATTATTCGAAAGCACATTTCAGGACTAGCTGAAGATGTCGCTGTAGACAGCTTGACTATATTTTAATCGAGTATTTATTCTCACTCACTCAGCTAATCGGGATGTTTTAGCGAGGTTAGTCAAAAAGGGTTTCACCCTTTGTAAAGAGGCAGGCAATGTAATGCGGAAGAGTTGGTCGAAGCTCTTGCAAACGTGGATAGAATAGGAAACTGAATCGATTTACAATAAGCTTGCGAAACTGTGAGAAAAGATGATGGATTCGGATTGGCTTAACCCGAGCTTTAGGGTAGTCACAAAAGTCGTTGAAATGGTCGACCGAGGCGAAATTTGCTTTTAGGTAGAATGAAAAGCAAAAAGATCAGGATTGGCGAAACTCAAAGTCAACCCAAGTTTAGCGACATCACTTAAGCAGCGTAGGATATAGATTGCTTGCCAAGTCAAGCGATGGACTTGTTTTTTAGGAGATACACGCATGTCTAAAAGGTCTTTCTGTTTTCTAGCCTTGCTTATGATACCCGCCGCGGCTAAAGGCGAGGCCACGGATGCGTCCCTGAAAAAGGAAGTGCAAAACGCAGTCGCAGCAGCCGACGCCTTAGCATTGGAGCTTACTGCCGAAGCAGGGAAGCAGCTGCGGACCGTCATAGCGACTTTCAACGACAGCAAAGACGACGAGGCGCGTTTGAATGCCGCCGCAAATCTAGCGGTCGCCAGCCCCTATATCGACGACCTCATCAAGCGCTTTGCACTCTCCGAGTTAGAGAGAGAATCGATCCTGAAAGCGACCAAAATGATTTTGAACGGATCTGCAAAGCGCATGAACTTCGAACGTAGTCTCAGCGCGGTTGAGCGTAAAGGCATAGTCGAAGGTCTTTCGCAAACACTAGGTGAATCGTGGGGACTCTTTTCGCTACCCATAGAACCGGCGACCTGCTCCCCTGCTACCTACACAGCTATGAAACAGCGGCTTGGCTTGTCGTTTCTGGCGAAGTACGGCGTGGACATATCGATATTGGCCGGGCTCTACGAAGATCTACATAGGCCTATTTATAGTGCGCGCTTGATACAACTCATTGACAACAAAAAGTGCAAATCGGAAGAGTGCCTGATGTCTCGAGCTCTTTATGCGATGAATCTTCGCATCATGGGCAACGAATCATGGAGAAAGGCCATAGACCGTACACTCATCATTAGAGAAAAGACCATGGCCGACAACGGCGTCCCACTCACAGATGTGCGCTCTTTCGTCTACAAAACAGCAACCAAATGGCCGGAGTGCCTAAACCGAATCAACATGGAGCTTTGCGGGAGGATCATACGCGACGTCACGATCGAACGAGGATTGTATCTACTTAAGACTCTGAATCGGATGCGGCCTATAAACGTCGACACCTTCAAATGGGATCAAGTCAAGACCGTGAAGGGAGATGCTGTTCTCGGCGAGTCTTCAGACGGGTGGAATCAAGACTACGCGTTCGAGGAGGTGGGCGGTAAACTGCGTCTGATCTCTGGCGGCGAAGACCAGAGCATAGGAACGAATGACGATATCGACATCAGCGCGATTGCTGCGGGCCAAACAACGCCGTAAGAGTTTCACTATTACAGAATACAATGCAGCCTTTGATGTCTACCGAGGCATCCTTGCCGGCGTGGTCATGGAAGAACTCCACGATGGCCGCAGTGATAGTTTAAGACGAAGTGTGTTTGCAGACTTTCACTTGATACCATGGCTCCAGTTTGAAATCTGGCGACGGTTTGAGACAGGAACTAGAAAAGCAGCAGATACACTCAGCGTTTTGCATGCTTACTTTGATTTTTGAAATGTTAAAGGCTGATTGATGCTTTACATCAGAACGTTGCTATTCTGGTCACTTTTTCTCCCTAGTTTAGAAGCATTTGCTTTAGCTGCCTGGGAAATCAGACAAACAGAAGTTAGCATCGATAAAACGAGCAAAAAGAAAGTCGAAACACTTAAAATCATCACAATTGCAGCGAACCGCTACCGACTCGACACAACGCCCGTTGATGAAGATTCAGACAAAGAAGTAAAGCAGTTAGTTATCTTTGACGGTGAATCTATATTAGTTTGTACTACAGGTAAAGATTCACAAAAAGGTACCTGCTTTCGCGGTACTCCGGAAAGCCTCCTCAGCTTTTCCAATTCGATCACCCAGGGGGTGGTCGAAACAGATGTCAAACAAATGCAAGTCAAAGCTTTAGGTAAATCCAAGAAAGTTCTTGGTAAAAAATGCGATATGTTCGCAGTGAGGCAAGACATAGAATCAAGCATGTCTGTAGGTGTTTCAATTAAGTCTTCGCTGAAGACAAAGGAAAAACTATGTGCAGCAAGTGAGTCCTCAGGAATTTTGCAACCTTTCAAAAACTTCAAGTTTGACGTGAAAGCTATGAAATCAATCTACAAGAACGATGACCATCTAAAAGCAGCCATTAAATACGGAAAGCTCGGTGTTGTTCTTGAATCGACTCAATTCATTTCAACGAATATGGGGGGCGAACTTGCAAAAATGGTGGGTCAGAAGGGAGGTTCAGAGATGACTAAGACGATCAAAACAAAAAGTATTAAGAAAATAAATGTTAAAGACAGCATCTTTCAACTTCCGAAAGATTTTACTGTCACTGACTTAAAGTCGAAAGAGTAATAAACTGGCCTCAATGGTTGGACCTACCTGCAACTTATGTCACTTCTAAGACCTAATTTTAATTGAGAGAACCTCCGAAATGGAGGTTCTATGTGTCCTCATTGCGGGAATGCTAAGTCTAAAATAACGAAAAAAGGTATTTTCCTCGCCAAGCGTGGCAGGAAGATTCAACGTTTCAAATGCCACGGTTGTCGAAAGACATTTTCAGAACAAACGTTAAAACCTGGCTACCGGTTAAGGCGCTACCACATGCGAAATAGGATTTTTCGCGAGTTCTGCAGAGGCGTTTTACAAAGGGAAATTGCTATTGAGCTAAAAATTCATAGAGACACAGTAGCGAGGCTTCTCATTGCAACTGCGAAAGAGGTGAGACGCCAGAATCAAAAAGTACTCGCCAACAGCAAGCCGCGCGTCGTTGTCTTTGACGACGATATAAAAAACTGCAGCTGGCCCCAAATTGCCGTGTGACCTTTCGGTTGGGCCAGTTAAATTGTTTATACCACTAGACATTTTAACATTGGAGACAGCTGCATGGACCACTATATCGGATTAGATGCCCACAGTAAAACATGTACTTTTGTAGCGATGGACAGTTCAGGGAAAATCGTTCGAGAAGGGTTTTTCAAGACTTCAGAATCAGGTTTGAAATCAATGGTGAAATCATTAGAAGGCGATGTAGCCGTTGTACTTGAGGAAACAAATATTTCACATTGGATCTATAATACGATCAAACCACATGCCAAAAAGGTGATTGTTTGCCACGCTGCACATCTGCCAAAGAAATCTGGCCCTAAGACGGACTACCGCGATGCATTGCACTTGGTAAAGCAGCTACGAGCAGAGAATTTGACGCCAGTGCATCACGATGATGACGAAGGATTGATGGATTTAAGGTCCGTTGTTTCTAGTTATCAAGGTATTGTCGATTCTATCGTTCAACAGAAAAATAGGTTCAAGGCGATCCTTCGCAGTGAAGGTATCGAGTACAACTTGACCAAATTAAAATCGAAAAGAATCGAACAATCAAATAAGATTAAAAGCATTCCGAAGCAGACAGTAGCCAAAAGAATCATCGATCATATCGAAGCTCTTGAAACTATAAAAAGCAGCTATGCAAAAGATTTTCACAATAATAGGTATCGCAACCAGCATATTCGCAATCTTAGGACGATACCAGGAATTGGGCCCATCCGCGCCCATACAATCGCGGCCTACATTAGCACGGGACATCGTTTCGAAAACAAACATAAACTCTGGGCGTATTCAAAGCTCGTTAGACATCAAGATGTCAGCGATGGTTTTATCTATTCGAAAAGAACCCCACAGGGTCGATCAGAATTGAAAAATGCATTTATGGGCGCGGCTCTTAAAATCGTGATTTCTCCGAAAGAAAATGCTTTAAAAGCATACTATCGAAATTTAGTGATCGAAAAACATCTCGATCATAAAAAAGCCAGGAAGGCATTGGCTAGAAAAATAGCCGCAATTGCTCTCGTAACATTGAAGAAAGAGATAAAGTACAATGACCAGTTAGCGACTATACGTCATTAAACATTGGCAATAGATGTCGCAATACCTCTGTTGCCAGACTTGAGGAATAGGACCATTCCATCTCATGACCATTAAAAATGCGAACACGAATGCTCGTGTACATAAAGCATAAGGTCCATATTTGACGACTGTCCAACCTCAACCTAAATCTGAAATCGTCATGGCCTACGAGGCCCAGACAAACGAATGAAGGTAAAGTCAAAAAGACGGTAGAATCAAGCTGGGGTGTTGCTACTTATGCAGACGAAGGGATGAAAAATCCACTTTGAAGGGACCCCTATATTTTTTTCTTGCAGTTTTTTACAAATGAAATGGAGACGTTTGAACACACAAAGTGTAAGCAGGTTTCGATCGTCGTTGCGGTAGAAGAAGGAACAAGAAAAATACTGACTTTTGAAGCAGCCCAGATGCCAGCAAAAGGCCATTTAGCGGAGGTTTCAAGACGAAAATATGGCTATAGGGCCGATCATAGACCAGCAGCTTTGCGCAAAGCACTAGCGACAATTTCTAAGTTTGAAAGTTTAGTCCTTATTAAAAGTGACGAGTCACCGAGATATCCGAAGTATCTCAAGGAATGCTTGCCAGGAATTCCACATGTAGCATTTAAAGGAAGGCGTGGGTGCGTCGTGGGTCAAGGAGAATTAAAGCGAGGTGGGTTTGACCCACTATTTTCTTTAAACCATACTTGTGCAAG
>CAMAXT010000069.1 GCA_945862295.1 Pseudobacteriovorax antillogorgiicola | reverse complement strand
GTTAACGACCGCTCTACCGACGGTTCTGGCATCATCATTGATAATCATGTCTTCAAGTCCGATGTGAAGATCCTGCACCAAAGCGTTAACAAGGGTAAAGGCGCTGCCATCCATGCTGGCATCGATTTAGCGACTGGGGATTTTATCGGTGTCCAGGACGCAGATTTTGAATACAGCATGGCCGATATTAAATCATTGCTCCAGCCGCTCATAGACAACAAAGCCGATGTCGTCTTTGGCTCGCGATTTAAAAAATCTGGTGCGCAGGTGCACCGAACGTTTCACTATTTGGTCAACCGGATCTTAACGATGCTCAGCAACATCTGCAGTGGTCTCTATCTGACGGACATGGAAACATGCTACAAGTTTTTCCGACGAGATGTCATAACCAATATAAACCTTGAGTCGGGACGTTTTGGCTTCGAACCAGAAGTTACAGCCAAGATCGCAAAACTAAAACTAAGAATTTTTGAGTTACCGATCTCTTACTTCCCGCGCAACTATTTGCAAGGAAAAAAGATTTCTTGGAAAGACGGCGTGGCTGCTGTTCGGCACATCTTTTACTTTTGCTTTGCAGTGAAGCCTTCAGAATTCTTAAAACAGACTCTTCCGGAACGCTATATTCCGAAAGACGGCAACTGGCTTTAAGCATTAGTTTTCTGCAGGAAAAACGCCCTCGGCCACTGGTTCCTCAGCCGTCATAATCGAACCCTGAGTTTTGTAGAACTGTGCTCGTCTCACATGTTCACCCATTAACTCAGAAAGCGACCCTTCTGCGAATTTTTGTGCCTGAAGATAGGCCTCCCCAGCTTTTTCGAATTCACCAGCAGTCATGAGTTTGCCCGCAATAATTTTGAACCATTCATGTTTGAAGGTTGTTACCAGACCTTCTTTTTCAATGTCCAAAGCAAAGACCTCTAACAGTTCTTCCTTTGTAATCTTGCTGGCTTTAATATTTCTAAGTTTGAGATAGGTCGTAATCCAAGGACCAGAAAAAAGTTGCTCATCCGGCATCTGACGGCGCCACCCGGCAAGTAACCGCCGCCATTCCAGGCCAGCTTCGACACTTAACTGCTCCTCAATCATCAATCTGGCTGAAATTTCCCTTTGAAACGAAAAGCCAAAGAAGCTTTTCTTGGCCGCTTCGACCAGCTCACGCAATATGGTGAGGCTTTCCTCGGTTTGACCGAGTACGCGAGCGATGTCACTTTCAAGAATACCAGCTTCAACGTCTTCTAATGTTTTGGGTGGTACTTTACGAAACGCCTTCAAAGTTTCTTTCCAAGTTTCAAGTCGCCCTATCGATGGCTGGCGTTCGCTGGCGACCGCACTGATTGCCTTACGCCAGACGCGCAGTCGGTTATCATGATCACCTGGATCTAGATCGGTGCGCCAATTGAGATAATCTTGCCCTGGATCCCATTTCAACGGCTGGCGAAGGCGGACATAAATATCTGCGTTTCTGCTGCGTTCGAGATCGACTTTGCTATGCGGGCACTGATCGCCGAAAAGTCCAGGGTATCGAAAAAGTGCTTCCGAAAAAACTGCGTGCCGCTCTTTGTCGAATTTGCTCAAGATATGCGTCTTCCATTCCTGCAGAACTTTGTCCCGATTTTGGCCAAGCACCTTTGCGAAACTTTCGCCGGCATAAAGGGCAGTAACTTTCCCCGCGCCAGACGTATCAATCAAATAATTTATAAATGATCCGGCAACCGTATAGGCTCGCCCCCCCGACACCTGCCAAAAAAGAGGTGAAAAAAGTCCTTCAACCGATGAAATCCGTCCTGAGTCAATCACGGACGCAGCACCATCATCGAGGCTCATACTGCGACCATCGGGTGCAAGCGCAACTGCTAAGCCCTCTGTGAAAGCCATGTTGGGATGGAAGCCCAATCCGTGAAATCCGATGTCGGAAGCGAGTGCGTGCACAAGTTCGTGTCTGAGCGTTGGATGTGGCCAAGAATTGTCATCGATGTGAATCGATGGGGTTTTAACATCAGCAACGTCAGTTGAACCGCCACCAAACCAAAGTTTTTTACTATGCTCATCGGGATAAACAAAAACCTCGATATGAGGGTAGGACTTCGCTGCAAGAGATTTTCTTAGTTCTTGAATATGAAAAGTCGTATCACGAGCTAACCGCAGGTAGCGCATGGGATGTGTAGTCGTTTTGGAGGTTTTGGTGGCTTTAGTTCTAAGGTAATGAAGTGTAAAACCATCGCCTTCAATTTTACCAGCGAGAAGTTTCTCTAAAACTGGTTTACCGAGAGACGTACTAGGATACCTACCTGCAATGATGCCAGATGAAAACCATCCTATGCCAACAAGCAGCGCTCCGACGATCAGAACTTTTTGGCCCTGCCACCAGACAAGAAGAAGTAAGGTCGTCGCTAAAAGGAAGTGGGACAAGCGAGCTAAAGCGATGCCGTCATCGACTGCGATTAAGTCGTCATAAACTGGTCCATGCAAAAACCCACCGAACAAAGAAACAATGCGCTTCTGCGGATTAAACCAAAGGCTCAGACCGTCAAATGAAACCATAGCGACCACTAAAATGATCAACATCAGTGCCAGATATAGCCGCGAAACACCGTGTACACGCAGCCGTAAGCCGCCCCAAAACATGGCGTGGCCAAGCACCCATGCTGGCACCACCATGATGACCATCCAAAAGCCAAAGCCGCTGCCGCTACAAGGACAAAGATCTGCGAGAAACATATAGAGCGGCGACAGCAAAGCTATAGCGGGCCCAATCAGAAAAATCCAAAAGAGTTCAAGCGCAGGTGCCGCATAAAATCGGCCATCAGAACGTGGTAAACATTGACTTGGCATTAGGATCGCAGCGATTGGAATCAAGATCAGAGAAAGCCAGCCAACAAGCAGGGCATACTCGTATTCGAGATTAGCACCAATGGAGGTAGCAAGAGGAAGGGCTGTCAAAAACAAATAGACTGGGATCAAAAACAACATGCGCCAGAAGGGACTCATACAACAACCACCCAGTAAAAAAAAAATCGGCGATTTCAGATTTGCTAAAACTATCCTAAAGAGGGTTTAGTTTAGTTCAATCTGAAATCGCCAAACAGGAAAACTCAAATAGCTTGGAAGAATGCCCAATGTCTGGTGCCCTGACGGCAGATTTGCAGCAACTCAGTTCGGTGTTTGCGCAAATTTTTAGCAAACTCGAGGGCGTAGGTCTTGTCGCCATGGTTTGAAAAGTTTGCGACGTGTATACGACGCAAATGTTCGCCCATTGATGCTAAGAGCATAGTGACCCGCTGAGAAAATGAGCACTCACCCGGGATATAATTTTGAATCCCGCGACGGGCAACAGCGTCAAAGTCTTTGAACGCTTCTTTTAACAGGTCGTCATTCAAGATACCGCCAATGAGGCGAAGCTGAACGATCAATCCATCAATATGACTAGCAGCCTCATCCTTGTATACGCTGGCACGGTAATACGACAACTGTTGACGAATTTCGTCCATGCGGTCCTGACAAAGCTCGATCAACTCAACGACGACGTCAGTTTGACGGTATCTTGACATAAGCTCGTCTCTCCAATTAACCAGAGGGTGAAGCAATGTATACGTGGTATTTTTACCGGTACTTAGTATTTTATCAGCGTGGGGGTGTGGTGTGTCAAATCCTTGGGGGGTGCGGCTTTTACAAAAAAACACACATCTCAAAAAAAAAACCCAATGCATTAGATACATTGGGTGCGTGAACTTTTTTTGACTTCGGTGATCGTCAAAAATCTTGCCTTGTTTTACCAAGTCAGACTTACTTGACCGTCGGCGTTGGCGAAAACAATGTTGATTGTTGTTTTTTCGACTAAGTCGGCCGACGCAGGATTGACACCCGGAGCGTCAAAAACTATCAGATAGTCGTGCGACCAAGTGTTAACGCTTCCGAAGAACGCCCGCCATCTCTCTTTGTCGCTGAGACGCTTGACCACAACGGGCTTTATTAAGCCGTCTGCGGTCTTCATCAGCACACTCCAATGCTGCGGGTTGGCAAGATCGGCGCGCTCGTCAAACGGAGCGTTTAGCGAGACGAAAAAACCAGCTTTGGCATTGGCCTCTTCAAACTCCCCTGCACCAGTCATATAGACTTTGGTTAGCCGCTGGGAGAAGGCATTACGAAACTCAGGAGACAGGTATGTCGTCGCAATCTGGTATCTGTTCTCAAAATCTTTAAAGACTGACTTTACTCGCGTCGATTTTTGCATCACCGCATCGTAGGCAGCGTCATCCTCAGGAGCATCCGCAACTTCGATGTCGCTGTCGATCGAGTGCACGCAGCCGCTCATCGGCAACAAAAAGGCAGCGGCGGCGGCCATTGTCAGCATCCACTTAGTTTTTGAACATCTACGCATGGGTTCTCCAGCTGGTTAATAAAGCGGGAATAGCTGATAAGCGGAACCATCAGCCTGTTTTATATCGGATATAAATGGGCTCAGGCAGTGACGCGGTTGCGTCCCGTATGTTTTGAATTATAGAGCTTTTTGTCAGCGGCTTCGAGGAATTCTTTAACGTTCGGTATAGATGTCTTTAATTGCTGCACACCCATGGAAATGGTTTGACGATGGGTCACCCTTTTTTTTGCGCCTGCATCTTCATATTCAACCAAGAATGGATGAGCTTCATGCTTCTGCCTGATTCGTTCAGCAAGTTCTGCAGCTGTTCGGCCATCAGTGTTCGGTAGAATAATGACGAATTCTTCACCACCATAACGACCTAGGATATCTTCTTTTCGAACTGCTGCTTTAACGAGAGCTGAGCTTTCGCGCAAAATAAAGTCACCAGCATTGTGACCATAATTGTCATTTACTGGCTTAAAATGATCGAGATCGTAATAAATAATCGAGAGTTCGCGGGTATAGGTTTTGCTGAATTTGAACTCGGAATCAAGGGCATCCATCAGATACTGCTTATTAAAAATCTGAGTTCCCGCATCGATCGTCGCCATCCGGTAAATCTTATCGTGCATGACGCTATCGACGTTATCATGGGCAAAATACTTTAAGAGCACAGTGCCTAAACGGACGATGTCGCCGTCTTTCAGTTGTACACCACCTTCGGACTTAAGGTCATTGACGAACGTTCCATTAGAACTTCCCATATCTTCGACAACGACGTTATCACCTTGCAGCAAAAAACGTGCGTGGGACCTAGAAACACTCGCTTCGTTGATGACGATCTGTACTGTTGGCGAACGACCGACTACCATTGGACTTTCAACCAAAGGGTACCGCTTACCAAGGCGTGAACCACTGTACTGAACTAGACAAGCATTCTTTCGTTTTGGCGATTGGAGAATGGTCAGGTTCGGCGATTCTGCGATTATGGTCTTATCATCCGACATCATCTGCTTCCTGACTGAACACAGCGGTTATGTTTCGATTTAACTTTGGATTCTGAAGGGAACTGCATAGTAAAAGTATAACACCCGTAGTTTTGGGACGCAAACTTTCCCGCTTAAAGTTTTTTATATATTTTAGTTAGATTACGAGGCCTTACCATCCTTTTCTGCTTGCTCAGCAGGCATAACTTTTCAGTATTCATTGCCGGTTTGCTTCCTTCCACTTATAACTTCATGTCTGATTTTCTTTGGAGCAAGGTATGCAAATCTGTGTAGTCGGATCAGGTTATGTCGGGTTAGTGACAGGCGTTTGTATGGCGGAAGTAGGTCATACTGTTACCTGTGTTGACAATAATTTACAAAAAATCAAAAACCTGCACGACGGCATCCTCCCGATTTATGAACCAGGTCTGGAAAAACTCGTCAAAAGAAATGTCGAGCATCAACGCCTATTTTTCACAACAGACCTCGCAACAGCTGCTAATGCCTCCGACGCTGTGTTTATCGCTGTCGGCACACCGCAGGGAGAAGACGGGTCTGCAGACCTGCAATATGTTCTAGGCGTCGCAAAAGATATCGGCAAACACGCGATGCGTAACTTGCTCGTTATTGTCAAATCCACCGTGCCTGTTGGTACATGCGATCTCGTTGATCAAGCTCTAAAAGCAGAACTAACCGCACGCAAATCAAACCTGATACTAACCGTCGCATCCAATCCGGAATTCCTTAAAGAAGGAACCGCAATTGACGATTTTATGAAACCAGACCGCATCGTCGTCGGCGTGAAATCTAAAGAAGCGGAAGAACTTTTTCGCGAGATGTATAAGCCATTCATCACCGACGATCCTGGCAAACTGTTTATCATGGATCATTATTCATCCGAACTTACCAAGTACGGCGCGAACGCCATGTTAGCAACGCGCATTAGTTTTATGAACGAGATGTCTAGGCTCTGTGACATCGTTGGCGCAAATATTGACAACATTCGCCTAGGCATGGGTGCAGACCCTCGCATCGGCAAAAAATTCTTGTACTCTGGCCCAGGCTACGGTGGATCTTGCTTTCCAAAAGACGTGCAAGCTCTGATCAAAACAGGCGAACGACACGGCACAAAACTCGAAGTGCTTGCCGCTGTTTCGAAAACCAACGAGCTGCAGAAACATTATGTCTTCAAGAAGATAAAAGATCACTTTGGCAATCTGAGCGGTAAGAAAATCGCAATCTGGGGCTTGGCATTCAAACCCGGCACCGATGACGTTCGCGAAGCACCGGCTATCACCATCGTTGAAGAGCTGATAAAAAATGGCGCGCAAGTTGCTGCGCACGACCCAGAGGGCACGCCTAATTTTAAACAAGAGGTCGGTGATCTAAAAGGCCTGACCTACGTCGAAACAGCATATGACGCTCTTAAACAGGCGGACGCTTTGGTCCTTATCACCGAGTGGCCAGAATACAAACGACCGAACTGGCAAAAAGCAAAAGAGCTACTAAGAACAGCGGTTGTTTTCGACTTAAGAAACCAATACAGCTTAGACGATCTAAACAAAGAAGGGTTTCACTACGAATGTGTCGGTAGGCCTGACTCAAAAAGTAGGAAGAATAAAACCTAACGCTAATGCCTCTATGAATAGTCGCTATAGACCTTGAGAAAAGTTTTTTGGGGTAAGAGGTGTCAGTAGTCGACTGGATAAATTGCTCTTTGGCTTCTTAAATCACCCTCCGCGTCTCCGTTCCTCAGCGCCTCAGCGGTCCCATCCGGCGTACGAATAACCCGTGAGGGACAGAGAATCGGAGAGTTTTTATCCATGGCAAAGTTATAGTTCGCGGGTGCAACTTAGGCCACGGACATCACATGGCCGTGGGCGACCTATAGGTTTGGTACCAATTGAGATCGGAGAGATGGCGTCACGCCTGAATAGAAAATTAACGCGTCATTCAAGACAGATCGCCGATGACATTATTTTTATATATTTTTCAGTTAATCTTTGAAGTAAATGCGCGCTAGTTTACTAATCTCAGGATCTGTTCGGTGAAGCCACCTAGAGAATAGGAACAAGTCGCTAAAGCTGCAAACTCTCATACTCAACCTTCCGGTTCACTATCAAACTCACCTTGATTGCTCACATTCCAAATGCATATATTTTTTAAAAAATACAATATGTTATAAAACATAGTCAAATTTAGAGTTGGAAGTTATTCACGTTTTTGCGAAAATAAGGAAAACATTAATTCGGCGATACACAACCTGTTCAGCACCCAAATCGTCACACAGGAGAAACCAATGAGCGCGGAAAAAATTAAAAAAAAGACCACTGGAAAGAGCATTCGCCAACCGGGAAACAAGCCAAATTCAGCTAAGGTCGATGGCGAGCAGCAACTTCTAAATGATTTGAGCTCCATCGGTAAAAATGGAAAAAACATCCTCAGAATCGAAGTCGACTCTCGACGCCGTTAGGACCTTCTTTCTTTTCAAATCATTGATTTTATTAATGTAAAATCAAAATATTAATATTTTACCGTATGTGCTCCGAACTAGACCAGGTCTAGTGACTCGGAGTGCAGATGGCATTTGTTTTCCAACTTAAAAACGCTGGCTTAGTCGTCCTCATTGGATCGACGCTTTCTGGCTGTTGGGTTAAAAAAACTGCTTGCCGCGGCCTGCATAATCAAATGCCTGGCACCTGCAATGAATTTACCGAGTCGAACGAACCTGAAGCAGCAGTACAATTGGGGGCTCCAACGTCTGGTGAACAACCAAGCGACTCCTACGTTACACCCTCTGCTCCCACGACAACGACCGTCACCGAAACATCTGGTACAGGATTCGCTTTAACACGCAGTACGCCTGAACAGCTGTCTAACAACATCGCTCTCGCTTTAAACTAAGGCGCTGGTCCAGACGAACTACGTTTCTACAACGAAGACTCTGGTCAAACACACGACTACTTACAAATGCTATTTGGCGTTCCGCTCGGTGGTATCGATTTCGAATCAGCCTCGATTCGCGACCGTTCAACAAAGGCACAAACACTTCTCGTCGCGCGGGTTGTCGCCATGCAGTTAACACAAGCTGCTCTCTATAAAGAGTGGCTGAAACCCAACGGCGCAAAAGTTGTTTTTTCAAAATGCGACTTAAATGCTGACCGTCCGTTTCGGGACTCAGATAAAAACAGCTCCGTTAGCGTCCAGAACAATATTAAAGCCGGCGAAAGTCGCTGGAATGATCAGGTCGAAGAATTTTTCTACCGCTTCTACCAAAGGCCACCGACCGAAGAAGAAATCACAGCAGTCAAATCAGCTTTCCTTGATGCCGCTGATGCAGAGGGCTACAACTTAGCAGGTTGGATTGCGGTCGTGTACGCCATGCTCGCTTCACAGGAGTTCTGGCACCAATGAAACTACCTCCAAAAAAACTTTCCCGCCGAGCTGTTCTGCAGCTACTTGGGCAAACATCGCTCGCAGTACCATTACTAAGGGGTGTAACAGCTTTTTATCCTAAGACTGCGAGCGCACAATCCGGTGGCGCACCTCATAGATTTCTACAAATTTTTCTCAACGGCGGTTGGGATTCGATCATGTAGGACCAAAGGAAGCGATCGAAGCTGTTCTGAGTAGTGATGCCCTTAAAAATTTACGACTCTTCAAGTGCAGTACGGTCACCAGCACTAATACCGTTACCTACAACTTCAATGCTGACATCAATCCAATTCTAGAAAATTCTTGCGGTGGTTCCGAATGTCACAGCCAAGGAAACAGCCGTGGTACATCGTCGGCGTACATCGACGGCGAATCTGCATTCAAAGCAGCGCCGGGAATAAGAATTTCTAATGGTTCGATGCCGCCTGTAAATTCAGGAAAATACCTTTCTGAAGAAGAAAAAAACAAACTCCTCATTTTCTTAGGTCAATAAAAGCATGATTGTGCCATAATTTTGGCATACCCTCAGCCGGAGCTTACTTATGCGCAATCAATATCTAATCGGCCTAATTCTGGCTTTTGCTCCACAGGTACTAGCCAAGAGTGAAAATGCAGCACGGGAAAAAACAGAGAAAGCAGTCTTCGCCTCAGGTTGTTTTTGGTGCACCGAAAGTGATTTCGAAGATCGCCCAGGTGTATTACAGGTCGTTTCAGGTTACACTAACGGTCAAGTTGTAAACCCGACTTATGCGCAAGTCTCTGCAGGATCAACAGGCCATGCCGAGGCGGTCGAGATCACATTTGATCCGAAAAAAATTACCTATAAAGAACTTCTAAAAATATATTGGGAAAACTCCGATCCAACCGTCAATGATCGCCAATTCTGCGACCAAGGAACCCAATACCGACCCGGCATATACTTTCTTTCTACTGAACAAGAAACGCTCGCGAAAGAATCAAAAGAAAAAGTTGGAACATTTTTGGGCGTGAAGGTTCTGACTGAAATAGAAAAAGCAGGGACATTCTATCTCGCGGAAGATTACCACCAAGACTATTACAAAAAAAATCCCATCCGCTATAAATACTACCGCTTCAATTGCGGACGTGATCAACGCCTCGAAAAACTTTGGAAAAAACCGGCTTCCAGTGAAAAGCCCGGTAGCCTCCAACTTTAGTTCCGAGTGCGCAGTTTTTTCCGGGCAAATTAACCTGTGATTTCAAAAGGTTTAATAAAAAACGAAGCAGTTTTAGCTAATATTCCGATGAGTCTCCTATGATGAGACTACAGACTAGCACATCTTTAATAGCCTTTATTTTTACAGCTGCTTGCGGCAGCGGTGGCACCGAACGAAGTCGGATCCAAGGATCAAACTTTGGTGGGGGAGCTATCTCTGGTGAAAATAATGTTGCACCAGAATCTGGCGAGGCTAGCGTCGGTGGACATCTTTTTACACTGAAAGAAGCCCAAGACCTTTCTCCGTTGGTCATGGACTATAAAGAATCTAGCACCAAAGCGCAGGTTGCTACCCAGGATGCAACTCAGAACGCACGTCGTGATTTCATTGGTGAAACGCTTGACGCCATGATGGCTCTGGAACCGCATCGGCCAGGTCGCGACTTCACGATAACTGTTACCGCGGATCCGACACCTAATGCTTCTGCTTTAAATCAGTCAGTGGTTGTTAACCGCGGTATTATTGATTTCGCATCGAACCTCAGTCTAGCGATGGTACTATGCCACGAGGTTGCACATTCTACCCGCAATCACAGTTCGCGTGCAGAAGCGCAAATGAACGACTACGAAAACAAAAATAAAACGAAATCAGACACCTTGGATTCGACGCTTTCTAAACTAGTAGCAGCAAATTACGACAAAACTAAAAAAATTTTTAGCCATAAAAAAGAAGATTACATCAAGGTCAAGCCGGTCTGGGACGACTTTTGGAATGGTTTTGTCGCCTTTCAAAAAAGATTTGAAAGCGAAGCAGACGTGGTCGGTGGCCGCATCTGTGCTAACTCAGGCTTTACGGCCGATGAGGTTGAAGAAGGCTTTACAAGCTTGTTTGAAAAATTTGGCGGCGGCACTGTAGCTAAGAGTATCGACGACAAAGAATATCCAGATATTGAATTAGCCGACATTGGCGAACTTCTTCACAAAATCTATGCCTCTGACTCCCATCCGACCGATGCTGAACGGGCTGAGCAAATGGAGCGCATAAAGCCGGCATTTAAACAAGGGGCGACTAAAACTATCGCCGAACGCTGGAAAAAAAGTTTTCCCGGCAAATCCGGCTTAACCCTGCTTCCTTATCATCTTACCAGCGGCCAGGTAAGGATCCATCATCAATCCCCGCTTGATAGCGTCATGATTCGACGCACCCAATCCAGGATCGGCGAGTAGAATTGTGGTAGAATTTCCAGACTGACTTCAGCTGGGGACCACCATGTTCAAACCGATCCAGATAGCCTTGGTCTTGTCTTCGCTCCTTTGTAGTCCCTATTCCTATGCTCAAGAAGAGCCAGGAAAACTGCCCGATGATATCCTCGCAAAAAAACGTGAAGGCAACTACATCACCGGAGTGCCTGCAATTGCCTTTAGCCCAGACAGTGGCTTTATCTACGGGGTCGTACTTTTCCATTACACGAACGGTAACCGCACCGATCCTAGATTTGACTACACGCCCTATCTGAGAAAAATCTCTTTGCTGGCAATACAGAGCACTAAGGGTCTAAGCCAACTTAAAATCGATCTCGACGCACCACAGATCATGTCGACTAGGCACCGTCTCAAGCCATCGTTTTATTATTCAAAAAATATTGCTGAACAGTATTTTGGCACGACTGAAGCATCGATGGCGCACCTGAAATACCCAGAAGATGTCAGCACGAGACAGGAAACAACGACTGATTTCACCGCTTACGAAAAAAGGATGCAGGAGAAGCTAGCTGATGGCAGCACCTACTTCCGCTACAACCAATACATTCATACCGAAACGGAATTTTCTCTTAGCGATGAAATAAAGGTTTTCACTCCTTACACCTACCTGAAAGTCGGTCTGGTTGGGTCGCAGGTCGTTGTTGAAGATTATTCAGGCAAACAGGTAGACGCGGTCCAGGGCAGCAGAGAGACCAAAGCTGTAATGGAAAACACAAAACTTTTTGAAGACCATTCAACAAAAGACGTCCCAGGCTATGATGGTGGATCCGTTAACTCTTTTGATATCGGCTTCAGCTTAGACACCCGCAATTTTGAGCCTGATCCAACAGAAGGACAGCTTTTAGCTCTCTCATTACTCTCATCTAGAAAAGAACTCGGCTCTAATACTAATTTTGCTCGTTATAATGCCAATGCCCGTACCTTTCATGAATTGACAGATAGCCTTATTCTTGCAGCCCAGTCACAATACGTCTGGTCGGAAGGCGACGTTCCTTTTTGGAAACTACCAGCTGTTGGAGGCCGATCGAGCTTGAAAGGCCACCGGCTAAACAGATTTAAAAGCAATGCGAGTGCTCAAGTAAACTCAGAGCTGCGCTGGCGCGCAAAGACGCTTACTACGGGCAATCAAACATTTCTTTTCACTCCAATAGTGTATGGTGATTATGGTCGGGTCTACGATCAAACTATAAAGTTAACAACCAGCGGATGGCGCCGCTCTTTTGGTACAGGTGTTAGAATTATCTGGAATCAAGCCACTGTGATCGGTATCGAAAAAACCTTGCAAGGCGAAGAAAAGTCCCTGTATGTAAATATTAACCATATTTTTTGAGTGTAACGATGGCTATCAGCGTATTCGACATGTTTAAAATCGGCATCGGACCCTCCAGCTCGCATACTATGGGACCCATGCGAGCAGCTCATAGGTTTCTCCTAGGACTTGAGGAGAAAGCATGCTTAGACAAAGTTGCTCGGATTAAAATTGATTTATATGGATCACTGGCACTAACAGGAATTGGTCATGGCACCGACAAAGCACTACATCTTGGGCTTGAGGGTGACCTGCCTGATACTGTCGATCCAGATACGATTGAAACGCGCCTAACGAAGATTCGCGCTGAAAATAAGTTGCGACTTATGGGTAAACATCCCATTAGCTTTAGCCAAAAGACAGACATCGAATTCTTTCGGAGAAAATCTCTGCCCTTTCATCCAAACGGCATGCATTTTTTTGCGTGGAATAGCGCAGGTGATCTTTTGCATGACCGCGTTTATTATTCGATTGGCGGTGGCTTTGTCGTCAATGAAGAAACAGCAGCGCAAGACAAACTAAAAAAAGACGTTACCCAGGTCCCTTACCCGTTTAAATCTGGCAATGACCTACTTAAATTCTCTGCGGACAATAACCTGCGCTTTTCCGATCTCATGCGGGCAAATGAACGCTGCTGGCGCAGTGATAGCGAGATTGACGACGGCTTAAGAAAAATTTGGCTGACCATGCAAGGCTGCATCGACCGCGGTTGCCGGATGGAAGGCAGCCTACCCGGCCCGCTGAAAGTAAAACGTCGCGCACCTGATCTTTATAAAAGTCTAACGCAAATGCCGGAAGAAGCACTGCGCGATCCACTCAATGTTCTAGATTGGGTCAATCTTTACGCCCTAGCTGTTAACGAAGAAAACGCCTGCGGCGCTCGGATTGTGACCGCACCGACAAACGGCGCGGCGGGGATTATGCCCGCGTGTATGCGCTACTTCGACCGTTTTAGTTCGAAGTCTGGTGAAAAAGGCATATTTGAATTCCTTCTCACCTCGGGTGCAATCGGCATTTTATATGCGGAAAATGCCTCGATTTCCGGTGCAGAAGTTGGTTGCCAAGGGGAGGTTGGAGTTGCTTGTTCGATGGCCGCCGGCGGTCTCACGGCTGCTCTCGGTGGTACGATGAAGCAGGTCGAACAGGCCGCTGAGATCGGCATGGAGCATAACCTAGGATTAACGTGTGATCCCATCGGTGGCCTGGTGCAAATCCCCTGTATTGAACGCAACGCGATGGGCGCAGTCAAAGCAATCAATGCCTCAAGAATCGCCTTGCGCGGTGATGGCACTCATCATGTTTCGTTAGACTCGGTAATAAAGACCATGCAACAAACAGGCGCCGACATGATGACCAAATATAAAGAGACATCACGCGGCGGTCTTGCGGTCAACGTATCAGAATGCTGAAACAGCTAAAAAATTGACTCTAAAATTCCTAGATCAATTCGCCATCGCCAGCCTGTCGATAACAGTGCTGCGGAAGCTTGACCAAACTGCTTCGTGATTATCGATCGCAGTATGGGACGCATTAATCTTAAGATTAAAATGCGCTTCTTCCATAGGCGCTGAGTGCAGATAAAAAGTATTGGTTTGATAGAAATTTGCCCAGAACGTTGAAACACCTCTTATCAATGTCCTCTGTGCATTCGAAATATCCTGTGGCGCAGATGTGCATCCACCTGGATTCGTAAATGTACAATGCGGTCGGCTAATCGGATCAATGGTAAAAACGCCATCAAACTTCTGCTCAGGAATAGCAGCCAGCGCCGTTTTCATTGTCAACCAACCACCATAAGAATGGCCAGCCATAAAAGTCGAACGGGCCGTCCCTTGCAGGTAACGACCATTAATCATCGATATAAATTGTTCCGGAGTGGTTTCAAAAACTTGGTTCATCGATTCGGAAGTTGCGTAGTGTACCGCTGCATTGCTATTGCGGTGACAAGATACAATCCACTTCGTGGTAAAGCGGCCGTCAGCTTCGACTTCTTCTAGGACTGGTTTGAAAGAATTGTGAATATCAGTACCGAGCGGAGATCTTGTGTTGCCGAACTCATCGTTGCGACAAGAAGAATTGCCGCCCATAACGATGAACAAAACTTCTTCGCTACTCTCTTCGTCACTAAGACTGCTAGAAGATGAGCTGCAGCCATACTGCATTGCGAGCGGTATCAACAGCGTCCAGCGTAGAACCAATGGTTTCACACCAAAACTATTACTCATAATCTGCCCCCAAGCAAAATCCCGTTATTGCCAATATTTCCTGAATAGATAAAGGGATTTTGTGAGTTTTTTTTAAGGTCTGCAACAGAAATGGATTAAGCCCAATGATTCGAAGGGCTTATCATTATAAAAAATGTGAGCTATCAAAGTACCAAACGAGGGGTTTAACCGCCGCAACCGACAAACCCACCGCCACCGCCGCCATGGGCAGGCCAGTTATTGATATGCGGGTAATGGATCTGCTGCTGCTGGCCCATGTCCATCGGGAACATTGGTTGGGGGTGCTGTCCAGGATGTTGGTTGGTTATGGGCTGCTGATTACCAGGTTGTTGTGTCGTGCTTGGTTGGGTCACCGCTGGTTGTACCGGTTGTACCGGTTGTATAGGTGTTACAGGAGCAATTGGTGACACTATATTTGAATCAAGAGGCGGCACGATCGGTTGCAGACCGCCAATTTCGACGCCAGTATTTTGATTCGTTCCCGGTGTGCCCACCAATAGGGGCTGAATATTATAGAAGCCACTATCTAGAGCCGCATCAATAATACCG
>CAMAXT010000068.1 GCA_945862295.1 Pseudobacteriovorax antillogorgiicola | reverse complement strand
TGATATTGATCACAATCTCAATCGTCACGATGCAGCACTTTTTTTGATTGATTACATCGACTCTTACTTTGAAGAGTTTTTCCGAGAGGGCGGCGAAGTCTACTTGCCGATCGATTGGGCACCATTTGAATGGGAAGGCATTCCTATTCAAATGAAAGGCCAAATTTTCAATCTTGAAGTTGAAAAAATGGCTGATGAATGGCTTGAGCGCGGTGGCGCCAAGGGCGAAGTACTACATTGATTTAGGGGGAGGGGGGGGGTGGTGTCAGGCACCGCTTGTAAGTCCCTGATGGGTTATTCCCTCCGGGACCCATCAGGGACTTACAAGCGGTGCCTGACACCATCCTGCCATCCTGCCACCCTGCCATCCTGCCATCCTGCTTAAGCTGCTGAAGATTTGATTCTGAGTGGTACGATCACTTGGCCGTCATGGATCGATACTTGGTTTCGCCCATTGTGCTTGGACTGGTAAAGAGCCAAGTCAGCGCGATTAACAGCTTGCTCACCTGTTTCATTCCCTAAATTAATCTGTGCTACACCAATTGAAATCGTCACTGGTATGATCGTACCTTCAAAATTGAATGTATAAGATTCAATGGAAGCCCGAAGTTTGTCGGCCGCTATCGCTGCTCCACCACTGTCTGTACCTAGTAGAATAGCTAGAAACTCCTCACCACCGTAACGAGCAACAACATCCGTTTTGCGGAAACAGTTTTTCATCAGGTCTGAGGTGTGTTTAAGAACGTGGTCACCAGCTGCGTGGCCAAATTTGTCGTTAATTTTTTTGAAGAAGTCGATATCCATCATGATAACTGACATCTGTTTTTGCGGTTCTTCGTCTGGAAATGCTTCCAGGGTCTTGATTTGTGACTCAAGGTATTGGGTAAAATAGTTTCTGTTAAAGAGACCCGTAAGAGCGTCGGTGATCGACTGAGTTGCTTTATCTTTATATTTTCCTTGGAGGCTTGCTTCGGCCGTTACGTCGCGGACCAAAATAAACGCTCCAATGTTAGTACCATTTTGAGTGAAAGGGTATAGACCAATGATTACATGTAACGGTCGTTCTGGTTTTGATGAAATATTTCCTATCACTTCATCGTATCGGGTTGGAGCCGGAGATTGGACCATATCTTTGATCTCAAGCATTTTGCCTGCTAGTTCAAAGGTAATGATCTCACTTAAAGAGTTAGCTTTAAGAATAGTTTTGGTTTTTGAACCACTTAAATTAGAGAAAAATTGGTTGCATTTGACAACGCGACCTTCTGTGTCGACAACGACCCAACCGTCAAGCATGGCTTTGCAGAAGTGTTCAAATTGCTTGAATGCTTCAGTAACTTCTGAAACTTCTGCTAGATTTTTAGAACTATCATCCATCGAATCCACAATTCCCTAAACTAGTTAGCCAGCGGCATCAAGCCAAGCAAAAAATTCGTCTTCTAGTTCTTCCATTTCCATTGCTTTATTGCACTTCTCACAAGCCGGAGTTTCGATACTTGAGTCAGATGATTCAGGAAGGTTTCTTCCCTCTTCAAATAGAACCCATTTTTGGCTATCACAAGATTCGCAAGCATATGATGCGTACACTGAGCGAATGTGCGCAGTGCTTTTAAAGTTTGGAATCATATTGATCTGGCCAACGATCTCTGGAGTGCATTCTTCAAAGATAACTTTTCGGCCTTTTTCTGCTTCACGAAGGAAGTTAATCCATGCGCGCACACCGCAGCTGTTTACGTATTCAACTTTGCGGAAGTTAAAAATCACATTAGGTCCAAGTTGGCTGACGACTGGCATTAAATGTACTTCGGTGTCTTCATTGATAGGGCCAGTATATGAGATGTGTTCCCATTGCCCTTTTTTCTCAATGTTTAAAGTAATATTTGCCATACAAACTCCGTTGCTCTCAGCCGAGGGACTGGTATCCCAATGGTTCTTGATATTTGGATCGGATGTGGCGTTTATTACTTGAGGTAAAAGGTTCGGGCCACTTGTTAGTGGCCCGAGATGATTGGATTATTTGAAAAAAGTGACCGTTGCTTTGAGCGGTCTTGAGGGGGGCTGGAATTGGCCAATCTCCCGTATGCTGAGCTTTTTGCGCCCACTATCCTCATTAACTATTAAGGTAGGGGACTTGCTTAACTGCTTTCGTCAATGACTTCAAGAAGCTGTCGGCTTCAGCTCTAGTAACAGACTCTGTTTCAACAGCTCTGTTGAGTTGTTGCTCGTAGCTACCAAAGATTTCACCCATGTCGTAATTTCTAGAAACCAAGAGTTCTTCTACAGGGTCGCCCTCGGTAATTTTTGTGAAGTCCCACTGACCGTCAGAATCAATGTGAATCTCAGCTTCGTGAATGGCGCCGAAAAGGTTGTGCTCATTCGCCAAACTTTCTTGGTACGCACCAACGAGGAAGAAACCAACATAATAAGGCAGTCCGTTTGGCACGTGCAAATCGAGAGCAGATTTAACATCTGCGCGGTCAACGAACGTGTCTAAGCAACCGTCAGAGTCGCAAGTAATGTCGACGATGGTACCTTTGTGCGACGGTTTCTCGTCATGGCGTGCGAGCGGCATAACTGGGAAAAGCTGGTCGATTGCCCAGGCATCAGGAATTGACTGAAACATAGAAAAGTTAGCCAAATATTTACTAACCATGATCTTTTGCAGATCGTCGAATTCTTCGAGCTGATGCCGTTGGAACGACGAGAAATAGAGTGCGCGGCGACAGATACGACGGAAAAGTTCTTCACCATAGGCGCGGTCTTGAAGATTCAAAAAGCCAAGATTAAACAATGTAAAAAGCTCTTCTTGGTATTCAATAGCATCATGGTAGAACTCAACGTAGTTCTTACGATTGATGTTATCGAGAACGTATTTCATCTCTTTGATTCCCTTGTGCTGTTCGCCGTCTGAATATTCAGGAATGGCGGACTCTGAAGGGAACATTTCTTCGCCCTGTACCTCACGAATGTCGGTAATAACGACAGAGTGATAAGCCGCGATAACGCGCCCACTCTCTGTAACGATCGTCGGATGGGGTACACCCTCGTTCGTGCAAACGTCACCGAGAACGTAGACTGCATCGTTGGCGAATTCTTGCAACGTATAGTTGGCACTGGATTGGAATGAGGTTTTACTACCATCGTAGTCAACGCCAACACCACCACCGATGTTTAAAAACTGTGGCGTAAAGCCCATTTTTACAACTTTTGCGTAAACGCGAGATGCTTCTTTGATTGCGTTTTTAAAGCGCTTGATCTCAGTAATCTGCGAACCAATATGGAAGTGCAACATCTGAAGGCTGCTCATCAGATTAGCGTCCTGCAACATTTGAAGGCAGTTTAGTGCCTCGTTGGTTGTAAGACCGAACTTCGAATAGTCACCTGATGATTTTTCCCATTTACCAGCGCCCCGGCTGTAAAGACGGATACGCAGACCGACCGCGGGAAGGTGGCGCATATTTTTAGCGGTTTGGAGAACCATTTCTAGTTCGTCTGGACCTTCGACAACAATAATGACTTTGCGTCCCATTGCTTTCGCTATGAAGGCCATATTGATGAAGTCGTGGTCTTTGAAACCGTTGCAAATCAACAGCGAGTTCTCAGTTAGTGGATAACTAAGAGCTGCGATGAATTCTGTTTTACTTCCAACTTCCAAGCCGTAATCAAGCTTTTGTCCACAACTTACGACAGAGTCAATAAATTCACGGCGCTGATTAACTTTGAAAGGGAACACGCCCATATGGCGGCCTTTAAAGTTGAACTCGTTGATCGCTTGGCGAAACGAAAGGTGCATACGCTCAAGTTGAGACTCGAGAATTTGCGGAAACCGGAGAATCAATGGCGTAGCAATATTTTTTTCGCGCAGTTTTTGAATCGCATCTGGAAGAGAAATACTAAGGTGTTCCTCACCAGTTGGATGACAAACGACATGTCCTTCGTCGTTAATACCGAAATATCCGGCACCCCATTCATCGATGCCGTATAGTTCACGGGCTTCTTGAATCTGGCGAATGTTCATAGGCTATTACTTTGACTCCACGCTGTGATTTAAATGGTTCAATACGAATTCCGAAGTTGCGGCTATTACGCTAATTTTACAAGTAAAAAAACAAAAAAAAAGGCATGGTTCCGCAGGGTCCCTCGTATTAGAATCCGGCGTGAGTGATTTCAGGACGTTAAAGGGCTAGCATGATCATAGGTTCCGGTTGGGCGAAGAGTATGAAGATGAAAGTGCCGGGCGGAGCTTCGACTCGGCCGACGTCTGCGAAGGTTCGGGCGGCGGCGCTGAACACTCTTGCTCCATGGTTGGATGACGCAAATGTATTAGATGTATTTGCCGGTGCCGGCGCTATGGGTATTGAGGCGCTCTCAAGAGGGGCCAAAGCCTGCGTGTTTGTTGAGTCGGGTAAGCAAGCGCTTAGATGCCTGCACGACAACGTTACGGAACTGAAACGGCGTGCGGAGAAACAGCAGCTCGAAGTGCCTAGCATCCACGTACTAGGATCTGATGCCAGCTCAACCGGGGATCGTCTCAAACACATCTTCAAACCAGACGTGATTTTTATCGATCCTCCATATATTGACGTCGCTAAATGGATCGATGACTTGGTGATACCACTTAGAGCCAACAGTCACCCCGATACTATTTTAATGCTTGAGCATGACAACTGTCAGCCGACTTTGGACCGCCTTGCATCTGGCGTTTCTGGTTGGAAGCTTGTTAAACAGAAAACTTACAGCGATACTATGCTTAGTCTTTTCGAATGCGAAGGAGAATAGCCGTGGCGGATAAGAAAGAAACGTTAGCTTTGTATGCTGGAAGTTTTGATCCGCTAACCTTAGGACACCTCGATGTCATTAAAAGAGCGAGCAAGCTTTTTCCTCAACTAATCGTTGCTGTCGGAGTAGCCAGAGAAAAGAATCCACTTTTTCCTGCCGATGAACGAGTCGAACTAATCCGTTCCTGCACGTCAGATCTAAAAAATGTTAAAATAGAAACTTTTACTGGATTAGCAGTTAATTTCGCCCGGTCCCAGCAAGCAGTTGCGATGATACGAGGTATTCGCTCGACCACTGATTACGCCTACGAAGTCCAGATGGCATTGATGAACAGAGCGATGACACCTGAGATCGAAACTATATTTATTCCCACAAGTCCTCAATTTAGTCATATATCTTCTAGTCTTGCTAAGGAAATTGCCATCCATGGTGGCGATATGACATTACTTGTCCCACCTTTAGTTGCGAAGAAATTAGCCGAAAAGATAAAGAGATAACGGATATTAGAGTCGAAATTGGCGGCTCTAAGTATCGGCTAATTATTTTTTATCCATGCGAGGAGAGCGACTTGCAAAAGGTCGCAATCAATTTCGTTTTTTGTGCGCTCGTTTTTTTAACGAGTATGCCATTCCTATTTGCTGACGAAGTACTTCCCGAAATCGAAGCGTACTCTCAGTTGAATTTTGCCGTTCATCGCGGGGATTCCGTCAAATTGCTAGTAGAAGCAACTGGCGAAAACATCGACGTCAAATGGATTAAAAGCGGAGAAATCCTGTGCCGCGAGCTCGAATGCGAAATCAACACTGCAACCTGGGGTTTAGGATCGCACAATATTGCCTTCGTTGTCTTTAATAGCAAAGGGTCGCTATTTCTAAAGTATAAAATAAAGATTCTCACCGTTCCGCCCGGCTATCAGATTGGTCCTGTTACTCCGGAATTAGTGCGCGAGAAAGAGCGCATTGAAGTCTTCGAAAGCGACAGCTTCGCAGTAGTGACGACCATGGGTCGCGGGTTTAGTTCCCACAACCGAAAGGTGCAGGTGGTCGGTCCTCTTGCGCGTGCAATGGAATGGACAGAGAAGCTAAGAACCCAACCTGGATCTCGCATGGAACTTTTTGCGAAAGGCAAAGAGATTCATCATCTGCTGCCGAGTTCAAATATCGCTCTTGCCGGGTCAGATAGCGGCAGACGAGCAATCGCTTTGCGAAAAGGTACGGTGCGCAGCCGGCAGCTTGAAGCAAAAGCTCCAGATTGGAGCGTGGTCGGCGGCAATTGGCTGCAAGTCGATGGTGACGAGAAAGCTGACTTCTTTGTTAGAGCTACTGAAGATAATCCGGACGAATACATCGTGGGTGTATTTCGTGGACATGCGAAAATCACGGCGAAAAATGTGAAGAAAAAGGAAAAAGGAGCGGTTAAGTATGAGCTCCTTCTAGCAGCCGGCGAAATGGTCAAAATTTCTCGCAGCGAAAAAATCGCACCAACAAAAGAAGTTGGCAGCCCGACTCTCTTCGGTGAAGTCTTCCGTGAATCAACTCCTAATTACGGCTTCTCGACATTATTAAAAGATAAAACGATCGCCGGCCATACCGTCCTAGGTGAGAACCTTGCTGCGGCCGAGAAAAATAGTTTGAATGTTGGGCAGGAAAGTCTGACCAAACTTGATTTTGTTGTTGCCATCGAAGCTGTCAATAAAGAGATCCGTGTGAAGACAAACGGCGATGCATTGGTTGTCGCGGCAGAAGCTTACCTCGGCTTACTGCAGATTGCTGACGCCAGACTTGTGATAGAGACATTGAAAGAAGTTGATGACCAAAACGCAGACGCGTTCTTTTTGGAAGCAGTAGTGAATATCTTAGACTTGAAGTGGGAGGACTGTCTCAACGCTCTCGATAAAGCCGAGAATCTGGATTTTCCTAATACTCAGTTGCTTGAGTTTTACCGCGGTCGCTGTTTAGTCGGCACTAAAAACATGGTGGCTGCGAGAAATTCACTGACTTATGCGACGTGGGAAGACCAGAATCCTGCTGTCACAACTATGGCTCAGAACATGTTGAGCTCAGTTAACTCAGACCGTTGGTTACAGTTTGAACTTAAATTGGGCGCCGGTTTTGATAACAACGTTTTCCGCTTGGCACCCGAAAGTGATCTTATGGCAGAGGTTGGTGCTCGCGAGAGCTGGTTCGTAAATACAGCCGGTGGAGCTCGCATCTGGCCATTTAAAGCTGAAGAAGGTCATTTCGAAATCGGAATGACCTTCGATCGCAAAGATTTTACTAATAAGTTATTAAAAGACTTTGCTCAACTATCGCAGAAACTCGATCTCGGCCTGCAGATTAATATCGGCAGTGGCGGCACACCTTGGCTTGTCTTTAACATCGCGGCATGGGGCCAACTTGATTCTGTCGGCACCAAGCGTACACAGGATACTTTAGGCAATAGCTTTTCAATAGCGATGCCGCTGTGGCTCGGTTTGAAGCTATACCACCGTAATCTAGTTAATTCGGACCCTTTCCCTCTTTGGGATGATAAGTACGACACGAAAAGACAGGAAATCGTTGCCCCGACTGATCGGTCAAGTAAGGACCGAGCGCTTGGCCTTAGTATTGTGCCCCTAGATAGTACTTATAGACTTGGCTTCAACGTCGAAGATTATTCGAGCACCTATAAATCGTCAGAGACGTCGGTTGAAAACTACAAAGACTTGCAAATTACCGTAGAGAACAGCTACTGGATCACACGAAGAAATCACCTAAGTCTAGATCTCAGCAATCTGAAAAGAACCTTTTCCGATCCGTCTTTTGACCGCAAAGATACCTCAATGGACATTGATCTTGGTTGGCAACTTCTTTGGACCACCAGCGTGCGCCATCAAATTGAAATCAAACATCAGCAAGTTAAGTCTTCTGATAAGGCCTACACATTCCCTCGGCAAGTGTACAGTTTTGATCTCATCATCGACATTTGATCGCTCCCTGAATCAACTCTGTAGTCTTTTGACCTGAATCCAAACCTGCAGTTTACTTTTGTCTTTGGACGTCGACATCAACTGAAACAACGGTCCGATGATGGGCAGGCGCACGAAAAAAGGTGTCTCGCGTAGATTTGTTGACGAAGAATGCAGGTCCAGTTCGCCGACGAGTGTCCAAGTATTTTCAGCGGTATCGACACTTGACTTAAGGCTACTGGTGCTCAAGCTGCCAGAGGTTTGATCGTTAAGCGATTTTAGAAAAAGATCCAAGTGTGTGCGAATCCTCCCACTATGGATTCCTTTTAGCGTCCCTTTCACAGATAATCCATATTCTTTCCATTGATAGTCTTGGTTATCGTTTCTTTGGGTTAAATACGGAAGTTCTCCGCCAACTAATGCTTGAAATTCGACGTCCTCAGACGCAAGGAACATCGGTTCTCCTATGATCTCGCCTTCGGAAGAGAGGCTCTCATTCACTAAGGAATTTTTTAAACCAATAGTTGACGCGAGTGGAAAGCCTCTAATCTGGTGCGTAGTCTCTGCTTTGTAGCCAATAGTGCTTCCTGAGGTCGATGATACTCTGCGGGCTTTGATTCGTACCTCAAAAGTTTCCTGGGTACGAGCGCAGGAAAAGCTTGCAACATGTTTCTCCAAGATGCCTGGCAGGAGTTGCTCGATCTTTTCAGCCTGCTGCTGCGGCGTTACCGCATCGCAAATTGCAGTTATTTTCGTTTGACCGTTCTGGTTAGATGTCACCATAAAAGAGGGACCCAATTTTACTTGTAAGAATGTTTGCAAACTCTCAGCTGCTTTCTCGCTCAACTCAATAAATGACAGGCATTGCTTTGAAAGATCACACCATGTCGCTTTGCGCATGTACCATTGCCAGTCAGCAGTTTTTCCAGTGAGAATTCCTGACTGGCGGTCACATTTAATACCCGACTTCCCGCAGATCCAGTCTGGTAAATCTATACTGATGAGACTTGGTTCAACCGACTTGGACGTTGATTTGACTTCGATGAATAGGCGCGGCAGTAAGGGATTACCCGTACTGCTTTCGAGCGCGTCGATGATGACGAGACCGGGGCGTAGCGCTGTCAGTTGCCAGGTAGTTTCGTTGGTCAGGAAAACATCAATGACACCTTTTTTGGATATTTTAAGTTCTGTGCCCGCAGGGAATACTACTGATGTTGATTCACCAACCGTCATTTGCATGTTCTTCATGCTCGCGTGGCCGGACGTGGCAAACAGCAATAGAAGGACAATAATTATGTATCTTCGAAGCAGTCGATTACGAGCCATATTGCACCTTTGGTTTGCTTCTACACAGTGGCACCTTGGTTTGATTTCTGTCGATTCCGACCTTATTGCGAAGCTTCATTTCTTTCGTTAAATGCTGCAAACCAACCTGCTCGTCGATGATGGTAGTAAAATACAGCTTTCCATCGAGCTGATTAACACTGAGCGCATTCTTAAACATCCTGCATTCCCCAACCTGGCTCTGCCCAATCTTATAGATATTCACCAAACCTCCTTCACTCGGAACCGATTTCGCAGTCTTGGTCTGCTCCTTATTAAGCGAAAAATTCAGTTCGCCTTTCGGAGGGCTCGATGCTCGCACTTGCCTGTTGAGGATGTTGGAAAGAGCAATCCCAGTGATAATGCATACAAGGTGGGAGGCAATCGGATGCCATCCATTTATTGAAAGTCGCATCGCTGTTCTCCAGAAGAAGGTAACGTTCCATGGACCTTGTTTAGCAAGGCGCAAACAGATTTCGGCCAAAAACCTCTGGTATCGATGGTGCCGAAATCGATCCGCTCAAAATAACAAGGAATGTCTTGCTGCTCAGAGAAGGTAAATATCCGCGTGTTATCTACCTCGAAGCGCGAGCGGCAAGAATCAGATTGGTAAATCTGACCATCGAAGTCTGCCTGTGCCCTTCGCACCATCTGAAACAGTGCGAAGGGCACCCGAAGGTGCACACTGAGCAAGACAGCAACCAGTAGGGAAAGGCAAAAGTTAATCATTGGCCGAACCATCATCGCGGAGGCTCAGGCGGTAAACCAAGTTAGGCAAGTTATGTGGGGTCTCTCCTACCGATTGTTTATGGAGCGTGGTGACATTATCCGCGCAGTTGAGATCGCCCCAAGGCAAGGAGCCAGAGGACAAGACGCCCTCCAAAGGTAGTAAATAAAACTCCGCGGCCATTTGATACTCATACGACTGAGTTTCGTCGAGAGACTGCAGCAACTCATTCGCGCCTTCTAAATTGGCGATGGCCGCTCGAATGCTGCCGCAAAGATGTGCTTTGTACTCCTCTAGATGGCTCGTCTGAATTAATGTTGCCGCTTCAACAGACGTTTGTAATCCACTGGCGGTTACAAAGACTGCGAGCCAAGCCAAACTTAGCGTCATACAAACAGAAATGACAAAATGCATACGTTCCTCCGAAACCATGGTTTTGCACAGTGGAGGGTGGTCCGTAAAACGACATCAGACGTCCTAGGAAGACACTTTTCTAGAGTTTGGGGAGATATCAGATAGTTAGCACCCGAAGCACTGTTTTTTCGAACCATCTGAGTGGTGCCTAAAGACTAAAACAGATGAAACATCAATAAATAAAGGCCGGTAGCAAACTTGCGGGTTGTTTTGGTCTCCCTACCGCCCAATCTACCTACAACAGGGTATCCATGCCACAACGTTTTAACCACGTTAAACAACGAGTTTTTTTTCATCCTCCGCCTTGCATCCGGATGTGGCTCAAAATGTGGAATATCTATTTGTAGAACAACACCTGCATACACACGCAACCAAAACTCGGAGGAGTCATTGTTATGAAAACATTGATGCCACAGATGACACAAAAAATGCTGCAAGTTCTCCTACCGCTCATGCTGATGCCAGCATGCAGACCGAGCGATTCGTCAAACCTGCATTCGTTAGACAATATGACGAGCAGTGGAAAACTTAAGGTCAATAAATGTGGTCAATCTTCAGATGGTCTCAGTGGTATGTCTGAATCGGCAAAAGCGCTTTTCCCAAAAAGCGTCATTGTTCCAGATCAATTTAAAGAAGAACTTGGGTACGCGCTTTCAAGTGTTCCCGCAAATCTTAAAAATGCATTCATTGAACTTGGCTACCGTATCGAAGTAGGTACCAATATTGCGTCTAAATGCAATGTCCCTATGACTGACAGCCGAGAGGGCGTCGCAAGTTGCCTGTCTCGCAAAGAAGTTCAGGTTTCTGCGACGGCAAAGGCTGAAGAGATTACAGTCCATATCAATGCGAAAGCTGAAGATATCCGGCATGCGACGGTCCGCTCGTTCTTTCTTGCGCTATCTAAAAGCATCGGCCAAATTAGAGAAAATGGCGATCATTACGTTATTACAGCCAGCGATAGCCAAGAATTCGTTGAGTGGAAGCAGGACCTAACAATCGCCGTACTCAATGCGGTTGCAAACAATAAAAGTATGAACCTCAATACATATAAATCTCTGTTACCCGATACGACTCAGATCCTTAATCCAAAACTTACCGCTGAACAGCGCCGGGCTCTTTGGCTTCAGTGGGAAAAAGCACAGCCGGAAAAAGCTCTATCTTTTAAGAATCAGATCCTAACTGAAGCATCAGATTCTTATTACTGCAGTGTCGTTAGTCGGCAGTCGATGAACAGTCAGTTTAAAGAAGCACATGATCTTTTTGCCGCACAGTTAGATCCTGCTTTGCAGAAATTATGGACTTCCGAGGCATCTTTAGAGGTTGAAACTGAGAGTTCTAGCGGCATGTCCCTGACATGGGGACGTGGCGGTTGGTTTCCAGGAAGAAATATCATTGCTGCACGTCAGGACCGTATGGCTGACAATTATGAACAGTCTGGATTTATGCGTCCAAGACTAGCTGGATTCCGCCGACCTTGGGACGGATCAGGTTCATGGGTGCAGCCTCCTAGATGGGGTTCTGGTGAACGTCTTGGCTGGCGTTTTGGTCAAGAATAGGGACATCTGGTTTATTGAGACTTAGGCGTACAAACCTCACTAAATTTTAGTGAGGTTTGGTTTTTTTCGTCAGAAGCTCTGTCTTTTGACTCACTTTGAAGAATTGAATAGCAAGGTGATAGACTTCTTGGTTGGTATCTGTTTTCGCCAATTTGATGAGATCGCGGCGAAACTTTCCTATGAGTTCTTTGACTTCACCTAACTTGCGAACATCTATTGCTAAGGTCACACCAGAGAGATCTCTTTCTTCGAGCGATTGTCCTTCGACCGCAACTTCAGCTTTTTTTAGCATTTGGGTGTGGAATTTGCGGATCGCCGATGAGGGAACACCGCCCGTTGAGATTGCCGGGTTGCTTTTGAAAAGCTTGTCGTCTTTCTCGACTATAAATCCAATCCTTTTTAGACGGTCGATAGCTAATGCAGCTTCGACCTCACCAATACCTAAGCGTCTGGCAACCCAGCGCGGATTCGAGTCAAAACCTTCGGTATCAAGAAGCTCAAGTATCGAGCTGTAATGCCACTCAGATATCATTTTAAAAAGATCGACTTCGACCGGTTGGAACGAATCGACTGCGAAGAGCTGATCGACTTCATTCGAGAGCTCTGTTTTCAGACTGTCTGATTTGGCTGACTCCAGGCGGACGAGGGTAACAAATGCTAAGCGACGTTTCGATTCCCAACCGAGATTGCGTGCTAGGTCGTTAGCGCGGTCGGGGCCAAGGCTTTTACTGCCTGCAAGGAGTCGAGAAAGAAACGAAACGGAGACTTTCATATCGCGTGCATATGATCGCATCGAGTACGAAGGGTTCCTGCATTTTCGGGCGGACCATTCGTCATTGATCATATTGCGGTAGTTAAAGCTTGTTTCCATGGGCAAGCGTATATACGGCAAGACAACACTAGTCAAGCTCAGGCAACACACTTGGTGCTGCCTGAGCCGGCGATTAGGTAACTACTTGAATTTATGTTGATTCTTGGCGGTATTATTTGCGGTTAGTTTCAAGAAGTTCCATGACTGATTTGCTGGAATTGTCGTTCGGCATTTTGGTTTCGCTCTCAGATTTGACGAGCAGAGTATCGCCAGATGCCAATGTCGTGATCCAAGATTTAGACGTTGTTTTGTTGCCAGCTGCTTCGGTTTCAGTTTTCGTCCACTTAGTGTCGAATGTTCCAGCTTCAACAGTGATGCTTTCTGCACCTTGCTCAAGAACTTTTGCCGGTTTTTTGCAAGAATCAAGGAACTGAACTTTCGTAAGTTCGTATTCGCTTGGGTAGACTGCGCCGTTCATTTCCATTTCAGACTTAGACTTAACGCCTTTGTCTTCTGAAGCGATTACAGTAGTTTTCGAAGTTGATGACGATTTAGTAACAGTACCATTGAATGAAGTCTCTGAATTCATGCTCCATTTGCTGAAATCGTCTTTGTTGTTCATTTCAACATATTTTTTCCACTGATCTTCACAAGTAAGTACTTTCGGCTCATCTTTTTTGCCATCGTCTGGATTTTTAGAATCGTCTGTTGGAGTACTAGTTGGAGTTTTCGCTGGTTCTTTAGATGGAGTCTTAGCTGGCTCTGTTTTTGGAGCTGGGTCTGAAGGCGAATCTGAATCTTTGCTGCTTCTGCCGCATCCGATAGCGACAAGTGACATAAGGCAAGTAGCGATGATCAAGTTTTTCATTTTAATCCCCTAGTTTTGATTTGAAATCGAAACCGTTGAGGCGTGTTCTATGTCATTCACAAATTATTAAAATATGAGAAGGGGCATTTGGGCGGAAAGTGTTGTCTGTTAGGAAACAGGTATTGCGGGGACTTTTGCTGGGAATCATTACTTCCGATTACTTTAGCCCATGGAGAAAAACTGAAACCTGGGAGTAGAGAGCTGCTTCATAATCAAATAGGAAGCGTTCAAAACCGTTTTTCTCTAGGATTGAACGCACGCGCGGTGGTGGGTTTGCAAACTGCCATGTGCCAATGAGCGCGACCTGGCAAAATAACATCAGCAGGTGGATTTTCTCAGCGGATAGTTTTGGAAACATGCTGCTAAGGATTGCTGATTGGACTTCGTTTTTCTCAGCAAGTGTTGTTTTGAATCTTAAGATCGCCTCCTCCGAAGCGTTGCGCTCTAGTACTGCGTGTAGCATTTGCAGGAGACGCGGCAGCTGCGGCAATGTCCGAAATGATTCAGCAAGTACCTTTGCAAACTGCTCAGGGCCAGGGTTTTTTCCAAGATCTACCAAAGAAACGTTGATGGTGTCACTCCAGATCGTCATTTGCGAAAGGGTTAGTTCGAGAAAAAGGTCTTCTTTCGTATCGAAGTAAAGATAGAAGGTTCCCTTTGCAAGCCCTGCTTCCTGGCAGATGCTGCTAACACTGATGTCTTCGAAATCTTTGAGGCTGTAAAGTCGTGAACCAGCCGCGAGAAAATCTTGGTAACGAGATTCTTTATCTTTTTCTAAAACAGCACGAATCCGTGAACACAGCGGTGCAGGTTTTGATTTACCTCTGGATTTTGTCGCAGCTTTCTTCAAAGTATGTCCTGGGACTTTTACGCTTTTAAAATCATTTTTACCATGCCGGTGAAAACGGATTCTGGCAAGACTTTGCGTAGAGCTAGGAGAGCTGGAGCGTTGCCACCGACCGCATAGCGGGTTTTCGGTGATCTTACAGAAGCTGCGTGCAAGATTTTTTTCGCTACATTGACTGGACTTTCTGCTCCTTTGGCCGCGGCTTCAAACTGACTATAAACCTGATCGGCGTAGCTTTTGTAAGGCGACGAACCCGCTAACTCTGCACGGTCGGCAGACCGGTCATAGAAATCCGTTTTGATCGCACCCGGCTCGATTAAAACTGTGCGGATACCGAATGGTGCGAGTTCGAATTGCAGAGACTCAGTAAAACCTTCAACAGCCCACTTTGTCGAATGATAGGAACTATAAAGTGGTAATGTAATGCGACCACCGACAGATGAGACATTGATGATGCGCCCAAACCCTTGCTTTCTTAGGTAAGGAATAACCTCGCGACAAACAGACATCAGCCCAAACACGTTGGTATCAAATTGCCGGCGGACTTGTTCTTCGGTTGTGTCTTCGAATACACCTACAAGTCCATAGCCAGCATTATTGACGACAGCATCGATTCGTCCGTAGTGTTCGTAGATGTCTTTGACTGTTTGTTTGATAGATTCTGTGTTTGTTACGTCTAAGACTTTCAGCTCGACTCCAGGAAGTGCTCCCAAGGAATGTTCTTTTTCTGGAGTGCGCATAGTTGCTGCGACGATCCAGCCAGCAGCGCTGAAGATCTCAACAGCTGAGCGGCCAATTCCTGTCGATGAACCAGTTATAATGACGACTTGTTTCGATGATGATGCTTGTAAGTTTTTCAAGATAAAGTCCTTTTCCTATCGATGGTTTGCGTCGAGGTCTTTAATGACCGTTAGTCATTTATAAGTGACCGCTGGTCATTAATCAACTGCTATCTGTTATCTGACTGATTTGAAAAGAAAAAGGGAGCCTTTCGGCCAATGTCATTCGGTTAACACGAAGACTTAGCTGGGCGGGCCCTTTGCCTGCCTTTTAGCTTTTAAATTGCAGCAAGCGGCCGCCGATTCATATAATCTCGTCCAAGAAGTATCTCTGCACGCATCTGATTATGAAACCTGCACCGCAAGGTCAGATTGTTCACCTCATGCGCGCCACCACGACAAACCATGACCAGATGATCAAGCTCGACCATCTTACACTCACCGCAGCGCTTGCCGTCTGGATGTTGCCATGTACGCTGGCCGTGATCTCTAAGCCAGACTTGATGGCGCACTAGACTTGGGACTGGAGTTCTTTTCTCTGGCTGCGCTGGCGCAGTAGAGGTGGAAAGAAACGCTGGTCTTTCAGCCGCATGCTTCGGCTGCGCTGGCGCAGCCGGTTCTGGCTGCTCTCTAGTTCTGCGTTCAGCTATTTTTTGCGTACGCGCAGCTTTCTCCAAGGCGTCCCTGCGTCGGAGCAGATTTTCCACAGCCTGCACTAAGACTTCATTCAATCCTGGATTCTTACCCCGAGCCGCTAGAACTTCGACGGCCCGGTCGAGTCTATCCATTTGCAACTTGGTCAGAGTGATCCTCATGTCGACGGTTGGTTCGCTCTCTATCATTTGGCCGT
>CAMAXT010000067.1 GCA_945862295.1 Pseudobacteriovorax antillogorgiicola | reverse complement strand
GGCAATCGATTTAGTCGATGAGGCCTGCGCGAAACTGCGGACAGAAATCGACTCTGTACCAGCGGAGTTAGACACTATTCTGCGAAAATTAATGCGTCTAGAAATCGAAGAAGCAGCCCTTAAGAATGAAAAAGACGATGCGAGCAAGGCACGACTGAAAACTCTGCAGGTCGAGTTGCAAGACATCAAGTCTGATGCAACTATCATGCGAGCGCGCTATGAAACAGAAAAAGCAAATCTCTCGAAAATCTCAAGTCACCGCGAAGCCATTGAAAGCATGAAGCAAGAGATTGAGCACGCCGAACGAACCTACAACCTTGAGAAAGCTGCCGAACTTCGTCACGGGAAATTGCCAGGACTGGTAGCGGCGTTAGACGCAGAGGAAAAACGCCTAACAGAGAAAAATAAAACTGGCAGTGGCTCGATGCTGGTGGAAGAAGTCACTTCAGAGGAAATCGCAGGCATCATATCTCAGTGGACCGGTATACCATTAGACCGCTTAGTTGAAGGTGAAAGAGAAAAATTACTAAAATTGGACGAGCACCTGCATGCACGCGTCATCGGTCAAGATGAAGCCGTGTCTCGGGTCGCTGATGCTGTGATTAGGGCAAGGGCAGGCATCAAAGACCCAGAACGTCCGATTGGATCATTTATCTTTTTAGGTCCAACAGGAGTCGGTAAGACCGAACTTGCAAAAACGCTCGCTGCAACGCTCTTTGACAGTAAAGACAATATTGTTCGGATTGACATGTCTGAGTACATGGAAAAACACTCCGTATCTCGTCTGATCGGAGCTCCCCCTGGTTACGTCGGCTACGATGAAGGCGGTCAGTTAACAGAAGCAGTGCGCCGGAAACCTTACTCGGTCGTTCTTTTTGACGAGATTGAAAAAGCGCATCCAGATGTATTTAACATCTTGTTACAAATTCTTGACGATGGTCGGTGTACCGATAATCAGGGAAGAACGGTCAATTTCAAGAACACGATTATTATTATGACCAGTAACATCGGCGCGACCCACTTAATTGAATCTATCGGTAAGGCAGGACATATTCCGGAAGCAGCGCTAAACAAAGTCCAAAGTGATTTGCGGGCGCACTTTCGGCCGGAGTTTTTAAACCGCGTCGATGACATCATTATCTTTAAACCGCTTACGCTCAATGAGATTGGCAGCGTTGTTGATCTACTTATCGAAGAATTAAAGCAACGCTTGGCTGACCGGAATATTAGAGTTTCATTAGACCAAGAAGCTAAAACTTTTATAGCTGAAAGTGCCTATGATCCAGTCTACGGAGCACGGCCAATGAAACGATTTATCCAAAGAGAGCTGGAAACAAAGATCGGCCGAGAACTAATCGCCGGGAAAATCAAAGATGGCGACACGATTTCAGTAGGATACAGTGAGGGTGGGCTAAAAATAGAAAGTTCGCCTACGACCCTTGACAGCTAAATAGACGAACTTAAATTGTCGTTGTAGCAGTAAAGCTAATAACAAGTTGTGGTTCTCCATTGATTCTCACAAGGATGTAGACCGCTCATATTCGAATCTCACGTCATTCGTCCACAACTCTTAGCGGTCAGCGTTCTATCCACATATTAAGGGCGAGTTAGCACTCGCCCACACCACCCTCCGACAAAATAAAATTTGCTTTGATATCGTGCTTCTCATGAGGAAGCGTCGGTAAAATAAACTCAGCAAATACAGCAATCATATGCTTCGCTCTACTATCAACAAGATAACGGTCGTAGAACCCCGCTCCGTATCCAAGTCTATATCCGTTCACATCAGCAGCGACAGCAGGCTTAATAATAAGCGTGTTTAGGTCGGCTGCTGAAATTTGTCCTCGATTTTTATCGTCTGGCTCGAGAATGCCCCAGCGATTGCCAGTGTAGGACGTTGACGCATCAACTGCATAAAATTCCATCTGCGTCGGGCTGATAACAACAGGCATGGAAAAGATCATGTCCGGGCATAACTCAATCAAACCTGTGAGATCTGGTTCATTGCGAATCGGCGCGTATAGGAAGATGGAACGGACCGCACTTCTTGGTAGCCAACTCAAAAGATGCGTCGTCATAACTCGGCTACGCTTTTTAACCTCTTCAGGCGTCAATGCAGCACGTCGTTCCAAGATATCTTTACGGATCGATTTCTTATCAATCATTTAATGGTCCACCTATTCCTAGAACCGATTCTAGCAAAAGACGGCGGTAAACATGGACAATAAAAAAACCCACCCTGACGGGTGAGTTTCGAACGTATTGATATGGAGACTTAATTCATATCGAAACGCTTTTTTACTGAACAGTTACGCCAACTGGCGTTGTGTATTCCCAGCGACCGGAAACTTCGGAGAAAGCGCCTACGCGCATCTGGTACTGACCAGCTGGTACGCCATTGGTTTGAACAGAGTTGCCTGAAGATGAAAATTTGTATGCAGGGTTTGCCCAGTCACCGGTTGAAAATTCAGCGCGGTAACGAGCAACCTTTGAATCGCCTTGCCAGCTAATAGTGCCGCCAGAACCCGCGATTGCGCCGCCAGCCTGTGGCTCTGAGAGCTGAACATTTCTTCTAACTGGAGAAGCAACATTGAAAGAACGAACTTCCGTGCTGCCTGACTTGTTTTGGACTTTCCAGAACCATTTGCCTGGCCAAGGGTGCTGGAATGAGTAGCTATTGCCAGAAACTGGCACTTTCAAGGAAACCGGGTTCATAGATTGGTTTCTAGAGAAAACAATCCATCCGCCGCCGCCGCTCCAGCTGAATGAAGCTGCGCCTTGTGATTCGTCGTAATTAAGAGATGAACCATCAGCTGGTTCAGTCAATGTGATTGTGCCAGAGCTAGATGCAAAGCTTGAAGGCACATAACTTGAAGATGCTGATGTCGATGCAGCAGTTGATGCTTCAGTTGCCTGAGTAGCAGCTGGGTCCGCTGCCGTTTCGGCTGTTTCTTCAGTAGCAGCTTCATCAGTTTCTTCTGTAGCAGCTTCGTCGGTTTCTTCACCGGCGGTTTCGTCAGCTGCCGTTTCTTCTGTTCCCTCTTCGGTAGCGACAGAATCGCCTTCTTCGCTTGGCCAGAACACATAAAGTAGAATCGCGAGAACAGCGATCACTACACCACCAATTATTAATTTCTTGGTGCGATCCTGATTCACAAATCCACCTTCTTTGAAGATTTGTGATACAGCGTTAGTGTTGGTACCAAAGTTACTGGTAAACTCACCCTTCAAATCCGCGGTAAACGGATTCGACTGCGGTGCAGGCTGAGATGAGAATGTATCATTCAGTCCCGATGTGTTGTTTGGTGCTTCGTTCATTTCTTAAGTCTCCGTTGCAAAGTTAAAATCGCACTAGTATTTCATGCAGCTTCACAGCTGAGGGGGATGTCGCTTACACATTCGTTGCGCTAAGTGACCTTCTTACGTCTTGTAATCGACGGAATGAGTCAAAACTTTAGGCAGGAACATTCAGCGTGGATGGATAGGCAAATTGGAATGACTATTACTATTATAAAATTGAACAACCCTACGAGCAAGACACGCAGTTTTAAAAAATTTTGTGAGATTTATCAAAAAATTAGAGCAGAGAATCACTATCTTTTTAGCAATAATTCATCAAAAATCAAACCGTGTGATTAGCGAAATCGCCTAGTCAAACTTGCCTTCACGAATCAATTTAAATTGTGCTCAAAAAAGCTGGTTAACCAACGAGTCGGGAAGATTAAACTCGATTTTCTTGATAAAAACAGGAATTTTGACGCTTGCAAAAACCTCTGGATTTCGCCAGTAATCCTTGGCTGTTGTGATTACTGCAGAAGATCCATCAAGAGATTCGGAAAGTTTTTTTGCATCAATTGAATGATGATCAGGCAAAAAAAGTTTCTTCGCTGGTACGATTCCGTCGGATTTCAGATCTTGCAAGAATCGTTCGGGACGGGCAATACCTGCAATAACAAAAATATTGTCACGATTGATCTCAGAGAATTTAATTTCACCTGTGACATCGATCTCAATTGTTTCGCTCTTAGTAAAAATTTCTGTAATCTGAATTTCAGATTTAACATCAGAAATAGCGCGCGCAATATCCGGAGATTTGACTCCGTTTCCGGTTAAAAACACGTGTGTTGCTCGCTTCAGACTACTTAGAGGTTCCCGCAAAAAACCAAATGGCAACAGCCAGCCACTACCGATAGGATTAGTTTTGTCTAGAAGCACAATATCGATATCACGACGGATGCGGCGGTGCTGAAAGCCATCATCTAGCACCCAATGAGACGGTTCTTGGCCCTTTGCAAATGTCTTTAAATAAGCCTTTGCAGCAGCAAATCGGTTAGCCCCAGCAATAACCGCTATTCCTGGGCACTCCACTGACTGCAACCTTGCTTCATCGGGTATTTGACTCGGCTTAGTATTCCCACCTGCAAGTGCGCCGTTTAGAAGTACAATCCAATCATTCTTTTTTAGTCCAGAGCCATAGCCACGCGTCAAAATTACGGGTAATGAACCCTTGCGTTGCAATAATTTCACTATGGAAATGACTACTGGGGTCTTACCTGTCCCTCCGACAGCGATGTTGCCAACCGAATAGACAAAGCCTGGGAGAGTGTGATGTGCAAGCAAACCTAAGTCGTAAGCTTTGCTTCGTAGGTAGACCACGAAAGCAAATAAAAGACTTAAGGCCTTCGAGAGAATCCTAGTAATAATGTCCGCATCCTCAGACTGCGGATACACAAGTTTCGATTGCTCAATGCTCAGGTAGCTACCCCTTTTGCAGTTGAGGTAAATGTGGCGTAAGGCGCAAAATTTAACAACTCTCGATGTGACCCTTTTGCTAGCACGGATCCCGACTCTAAATACCAAATTTCATCGTAAAGCGACAACCACTCTAAGCGGTGAGTGATTGCAAAAAGACTCAAACCTTCGCTTTTACACATGCGAATCAGTAACTCAGTAATTTCTTGCTCCGTGGCCGAATCGATCGCAGATGTTGCTTCATCTAAAAGTAAGTGTTTTTTGCTGCGAATAAGCGCCCGAGCTAAAACAAGACGTTGGATCTGACCACCTGATAGATTCGTTCCAAGGGCACGAAAATGAGTGTCGAGCCCACGCTCTGACTTGTTGACATGATCGAGAATACGCACTTTTTCTAGTACGGTAAGAATGGCTTCATCGCTAAAATTTCGATCGTTACTTCCATAAGTAAGGTTAGTCCGCAGTGTATCAGCGAATAAGAACGGCTCCTGACTCACCAGTGATGTCTGAGAAGTAAAACTGGTCCAAAGTTGATTAGCTTGCCAATCAATAGGTGGAAGAAGGCCCGCAAGAGTTTTTATGAGAGTTGATTTGCCTGCACCGCTTGCCCCGATGACAGCAATGGTTTTACCCGGACCAAGTTTTAGATCCTTACCAGAAAACACCGATTTGCCCTGATATCCCGCTACAATTCTATCAAGAAAAAGATCTTCATTGGGGGATTCTGCGGCGATCTCAATCCCAGACAGCCTGTCCGTAGGTTCGCGATTTTCTAGGATCTCCATGCACCCAGCCATGGCACCCATCGTCTCTTGCAGTCGCGCAACTTGCTCCCCAACTTCACGAAGTGGACGGAGCATCAGTCCTGTAGCAAAGATAAATTGCATAACCAAATCTGGAGTAACATTCTGCCACCAACCTGAGCCAATACCCAAGACTAAGCCGGCAAAAATAGATACACCAATGAGTTCCATCAGAGGCGCAAATGCCGATCGAACTAAAATAGATTTCTTCACCATCCGGTAGTAGTTGTCGTTATGTTTGTTAAACCAATCAAGCTCGCGGTGTTCTCCTCGCTGAGCTCTGATAAATTCAAACCTCTCACGAAGACTGAGTGTAATTGCAGAAATACTCGAAAGTTCGCGCTGAAATTTTTCAGAATATTTGGCGATACGTTTGCCCGTTCGACCCATGAAAAAAGCGATAAAAGGTGCGGCTAACGCTAGAATAAAAGCAGTCGGGGCATGGGTACAAAAGAGCACAGCAAGGCATGAAAGGATAACGACACTGTCTTTGAAAAGCGCCGTTAGCAAATCTGAAAACCTGTTCTGTAAAAACAAGATGTCATTCATCACTAAAGACATCCAGCTACCAGGTGACCTCGCCGAGATAGCACTGAACTCAAGAGTCATGATTCGAGAGAACACCTTCTCTCTCAGATATTTAGCGACAAACATCGAGATCGATTGTTGATGAAACTGATAAAAATAGAGCGCTAAAGACATCAGAAGACCTGCGAAAATTATCGCGCAAGGAACCGCAACAGCTAGGTCAGAATAGGCGACAGGGTAATCGAGAGCGAAAGGAGTGCGTCTAATCACTTCCGGTGGCAGCAGTTCGCCGATAGGAATCGTTGAAGACATTCCTGGACTGAATAACGCTTTTAAAAAACTTTTAACCAGGAGTAGGAAACCTGCTTGGGAAAGACCAAGTACAGCAAGTGAACAGATGCCGATTAAAAGTGATTTCTTTTGCGAAATCACTGCCGGCTTAATCTGGTGCCATATATTTGCGGGACTATACAGCTGGCGCGTCATGTTAATGACCAGTCTGAGAAGTTCGACTGCCTCCAAATCGTTTGGAAATAATCTGAGCCGCAGTCTCAGCCGCCGCTCCTTTTAGTCGGTCGCGAATTTCCTCAAAGTTCTGTGTCAGAAATTTTCTTCTCTCTTTGTCCTGCACTAAAGAAATGACTTCATTAGCTGCATCTTCAAAAGAAAAATCTTGTATGAATTCTTTTACAAGTTTCTGACCAGCTATCAAGTTAACAAGACTTACGCTTTGCAGCTTCACAACTTTTTTTGCGATTTGGTAGGAGAAGTCGCTCATACGGTAAATAACCGTCATCGGCGTTCCAAGTAACGCGCACTCAAGGGTCGCGGTGCCAGAAGCAACAATAGCCGCGTCAGCAGCTGCCATGATCTCTAGACTCATACCCTTTACAAATCTTAGGCCATCATAGTCCCAGGATTCGACAGCGACGCCATTGCCGGCTGCTACTGTCGTTGTTTTGATATCGCCTCTGTTTGTTAACACAGCAAATACGTCTTCCAGGTTCAAATTCAGCGCGACTGGAACCACAAACATCGCATTGGGAATTTTTGCCAATACCATCTTGCGCAAAGAATCGATAATTGGAAGATTCATTTGAATCTCAGACATCCTGCTACCTGGCAGGCAAGCAATAACAGGTCTATTTTCCGGTAAGCCAAGGGCTGAACGCTTGATAATAACTTTATCTACGCGGTCCTTTTGCGGAGATCCAACATACTCATAATTAACACCACGCTCTTTGTAGAACTCTTCTTCGAAAGGAAGAATGCCAAGAACGAGCTCAAAGGCTTCGCGTACTCTAGAAACCCTGCTTTCACCCCAGGCCCACAGTTTCGGCGCAACATACTGAATGACAGGAATACCACGCATTTTCAATTGTTCAGCCAAGCGGATATGAAAAGCAGGACTATCGATTAAAATTGCAAACTTTGGATTTGCTTGTTCGATCCATGAAAGGACTCTTGATTCCAAAAGTTTGAGATCAGGAATTTTCTTTGCTACTTCGGTGATTCCCATGACACTAAAATCAGATATATGAGCGACAGGGTCGACGCCAGCGTTGATCATAGCCTGACCGGCTATACCGAAGGAAGTCATGCGACTAAGTCGCTCTTTAAGCGCAAGGACTAAATCAGCACCGAGTAAATCGCCCGAGTGCTCTCCCGCCGAAATAAAATACGACTCAGACTTTTTTACCGACATACACCACGCTCAGCAGCTTTAAGGAAGTCAGAAAAAATCTTTAAATATTCAGTAGGACGTAATTCTTTTTCCATGCGCGCTAGCGCATCTTCAACAGTTAGATTTTCGCTATATAGGAGGCGGTACATTGCTTTGATATCTTTAATGTCATCGTTAGACAGACCAGCTCTCTTTAGACCCACAACGTTCAAACCAATTGGTTTTGCTCTGTCGCCTTGAACCATAGTGAACGGTGGGACGTCTTGGACGACCATACTGCCGCCACCGGTCATTGAACGGAAGCCAACTTTACAGAACTGATGAACAGCGGCATGCCCGCCGATAATCGCATTGGCCTGAACTTCGACATGCCCCGCTAGTGACACACCGTTTGCAAAAATGCAGTTATCTGCAACTTTGCAATCATGAGCTACGTGCGTGTAAACCATAAATAAATTTCGGCGGCCGATTACAGTTTTGCCACCACCGGCCTCTGAACCTATAGATACGTTAGTATATTGGCGAAAAGAATTTTCTGGCCCAATGATGAGCTCCGTGTCTTCACCTTTAAACTTTAGATCCTGCGGGTAAACACCTATGGTTGAGAATTGATAAACAACAGACTTAGTACCGATAGTTGTTTTATTACTTACGGTGACATGAGAATCGAGTCGAACATAGTCTTCAAGAACCACCTTTGGACCAACAACACAAAAAGGTCCAACTTCAACACCTTTGCCTAGCTGGGCACCTTTTTCTACAACCGCAGTCGGATGTATCCTGACTTGGTCGCCGCCCTTACCTGTAGGGATGTCAAAAAGGGATAGCTCTTCCAAACTTTTCCTCCCAGGCTGCCTATTAGGCCGCACTAGATTTATGATTCATTTCAAGTAGGCAGACAACGTCACTTCAGCCGCAATATCTTTATCTACTGTGCATTTTGCTTCGAACCAGAAAAATGCGCCGCGGCTTTTCTGTACTTTTACTTCGATGCGAAGTTGATCGCCTGGAACAACCTGTCGTCTGAAACGAGCAGAAGTGATTTCTGTTAGCAAACACTGCTGCATGCCACCCTCTTTGGTGAAGTGCCCGAGTACGCCAGCAGCCTGAGCAACCGCTTCGACCATAAGAACACCGGGCATAACTGGATTACCGGGAAAGTGCCCTTGCAGATGTGGATCTGTCATCGAGATGTTTTTGATCGCAACACAGCTCTCGCGCGGGACAAGCTCGATGACACGATCAATCAAAAGAAATGGATATTTGTGCGGGATACATTTTTGAATATCATTGATATCCAAAGGCAGCTTCAATGCTAATTGTTCGCCCATTCCCGACTCCCAAACCCAGATTCGCTTATTTTTTAGCAGGTGCTGTCGCTACTGATTTTTTTCCGTACTCAGTGATAACTGATTGAGTCAAATCAACTGGCGCTTCAAGATAAAGCAGGCCGGCACTATTGGCTTCGAATACCGCTGCTAGTTTTTTAGTCTTTGCAATGTCATCGACAACTTTTGCAACTTTGACAGCGATCTCTTGCGTCGCTTTTTGCTCTTTGCGTTTTATGTTCGCCTGGAATTCCATCTCAGAGTTACGCAAAGCTAGAAACTTCTCTTGGAAGTCTTGTTGTTTTTTCATCCGAGCTTCTTCACTCAATAACGGACCTTGGTCCTTCCATTCTTTGTTAAGCTTATCGAGTTCTTCTTTTTGTTTAAGAAGTTCGGCTTCTTTAGCCTTGATTTCCTTTTCAAGAGCATCACGTGCAACTTTGCCCTCTTCGACACTCAAAATTACTTGTTGCATATCAACAATGCCAAACTTGCCCACGTCCGCCACGGCTGTCTGAGCGAGCATGCTGGCAACTAATACGATTCCAAATAAAAATTTACCCATGATAAATCTCCCTTTTTAACGTCTACCGTTAGTAACCTATGTAAAAAATAATCTCCATATCGCCGAGCTTGCCACCTTCTAATACCGGGTAAGCCCATTCAAAACGGAATGGAGCGATCGGCGTTATCCAGCGAAAGCCAAAACCAACGTCCTTATACAGACCCTTCATAACCACTGGTTCGTTGTCATCGTAAACACGACCAACGTCAGCGAAAATCAAAGACTTGATACCGGCCTCTGGAATAAGCGGCATGAAATACTCTAACTGACTGAAAAACTTCTTGTCGCCACCTTTATTGATAGTCGAACGTCGACCACCAGGGGCACGCAACAAGCTAAATCGAGGGCCGATATCTCCGTAGTCAAAGCCGCGCAAATCGTTCGGACCACCAAGACGGTAACGTTCAGCAAATGGAACTGGCTTATCATCATTCATTGGATAGATGTAGGCTAAGATACCATTGAGCTTAAAGTACGTACGGTATGTTTCAGAGAAATCGATTGGCAAATAGCCTGCAGCAATGAGCGAGGATTCCATGTACTGGTGATCGCCTCTAAGAAACTTACCTCCAGTAAAGTTCTGACTTAACGTAACCTCTGTACCCGAAGTTGGATCGATATAGTTATCGAGATTGTTCCTGATCAGACTAAAGATAAGGCTCGATGAAATACCTTCACTTGTGAACTGCGGCAACACATAGGTATCACCGGCGTCACTTGTGGTTTTACTCAATCTGTAAGTAACGCGGCCACGTAGAAGTTCAACAATCTCTCGACCGACAAAAACACTGCCGCCAACTTTTTTATCGACAACGACAACTTCGTCAAACTGCTTACGTTTGTCGTTGCTGTAGAACGCCGAAAATCCAGCCGACCAGATACTGTCGTTAACCCTAGGATCCGAGAAACCAAGATCTAGCGAGTAGTTTTCCTCGCCATTCCACTTACCAGTTAGATTGGTATTCCAGCCTTTACCGGATTGGTTTTTTTCATCATAACGACCTTGACCAAACCATTGGGATCCTTGCGAGCCCGAACTTGATGGAGTGAATCCAACGGCGGCCTGTAACTGACCTGTTGGCTTCTCTTTCACTTTAATATTTAGATTAAGTAGATTCGCTTGCTTCTCATCACGTTCCTTGATGATTTGAACTTCTTCAAAATAACCGAGCCTGTTGATGTTGCCTTTTGAGGTTGCGAGACCAGTGCCGCTATAGAGTTCACTATCAGCGATTTTAAATTCACGGCGAATGACGTTATCACGAGTTTTGGTGTTACCGATGATTGTCATCCGGCCGAAATAAACCTTCTCGCCTTTGGTGACTTCATAGTTGATATGAACGAGTTTTTTCTCGCGGTCAAAAGTCGTCTTTGGATTTACGTCCGCGTAGGCATAGCCAAGGTCACCGTACTTATCGACGAGAGTTTCGATGTCGCGGGTAAATCTTGAATAGCGAAACAACTCGGTCGGTTTCAGACGCATTTCGTTAATCAAGGTCTGCTTATCAAAAAGCAAATCACCAGACACATCAATTGACCCGACGTCATACTGAAAGCCTTCCTCAACTTGGAACGTCAACCGCACAAACTGACGGTCACTATCGATGAACTGAAATGGCTTCGCCACTTTCACTTCGGCGAAACCTTGATCACGGTAGATGTAGGAAATATATTCTAGATCTCGTTTTACGAAATCTTCCTGATAAAGAGACGATGAGCCTAATGCTGAAGAGCGTGTATATGGCCTCGACGCCAGTCCCGGCGCGCCAGCGATAATGTCTAGATCAGAGAAAAACTGGTTTCCTAAAACTTCAACACTTCCGACTTGGATCTTCCCACCCTCGACGATGCGAAATGTAAGACCGACTTCATTGGCACCTTGCGGCGTTAAGTCGTAAGTCACACTCGCGAGGTAGAAACCTTTTTCAGAGTACTGCTTAGCAATGACGCGCACGTCGTTAGTGATGGTTGCTTCATTGACAATAGTAAAGAGTTTGGTTGTGAGTTTTTCGCGAACATTATCTTCGGTTAGCTCTTCATTGCCGGTGATTTCAATCGAAACAATCGCTGGCTTTTCTGCGACCTGAACTACGAGTGCCACACCACCCGCGACTTGTGTTTTATAGAATCTAACATCAGAAAAATATCCTAGCTCGTAAAGCGTCCTGATATCTTCCTGAACATCGCCCGGTCTAAGAGGATCGGCTTTTTTTGTTTTCAAAAGAGTTAAAATTGCGTCGCTCTCAACCTTCGCGTTGCCACGAATGGTGATCTCTTGCACGATCTCAACCGAATCTTGCGACAAACCAGTGACAGCCAAGAACGACAACACGAGAGCAGCAACAATGCGCGGGGACAAATATTTCATCAGGAGACCAGGCCTCCTTCAATCACACGTCCGTCTTCCATCACAACACGGTACGGCATACGATCTGCCAAATCCGGATCGTGCGTTACCAAAAGCATCGTCACGTTATTTTCCACACAAATCTGCATCAATAGTTCCTGTATTGCGTAACTCGTCTTTTGGTCAAGGTTACCAGTAGGTTCGTCAGCTAAAAGAATCGGCGGGGCCATGAGAAGTGCTCGAGCAATTGCAACACGCTGCTGCTCTCCGCCGCTCAATTCGCCTGGTCTATGGTCTGTTCTATGACCTAGGCCAACTGACTCTAGGAGTTTAAAAGCTCGTTCTGCTACTGCGCCTTTTGTTGCGCCAGCAATCAAGCCAGGCAACATGACATTTTCCTGCGCAGTAAATTCATTGAGAAGATTATTCATTTGAAAGACAAAGCCGACCGTTGCATTGCGAAACTGAGATACAACTTGGTCAGGTAGATTTGATACATCCGTTCCCGAGAGAACAAGGCTTCCGGAGGACGGTCGGTCCAGTGTACCTAAAATATGAAGGAGTGTGCTTTTCCCAGCACCAGATTTACCAACAATCGCTACTTGTCTGCCGGTTGCTATCTGCAGGTCAACACCACGCAGCGCTTCGACATTCTGCGCAGCCATGCGATAAGCTTTTCGCACATCGCGTGCGAAAATAGCTGGCTTTGCTAGACCAGTAGACTGGGTATCTGGTTGTTTCGAAAAATCCAAATGGCAATCCTTCATTAACGAATTACATCACAAATAACGAAGACCCTGTCCTGGATCTTGTCTTGCCGCCGTAAAAGCCGGATAAGTCGACGCTACAAGACTAAATATCCAGGCCACTAAACAGATCACCACATAATCAAACCACAGCCATTTACATGGCAGAAATTTCAAATGATAAACACCCGGCGGCAGTGGAATGAACTGAAAGCTTTTTATCAGCAAACAGATCGCAATACCGAGAGCGAATCCGGACAAAATACCGACCGCACCGATTGTGAAGCCCTGAGCCAAAAATAACTTAGTAACGTCCCGGTGACTCATCCCGAGCGAGCGCAGCAAACTAACTTGCCCCCGTCGATGAAACACAGTCATCATCATGGTCCCCGAAATCGAGAACCCGGCCACAATCACAATGAGCATCAGTATTGATCCCATTGCGAATTTTTCCAATTTCAGTGCAAAGAGCAATGACTTATTTGCCTTTTCCCAAGTTAAAGGCTCTAAATTGTCTTTTGACAGTACTGTTGCCACATTTTTAGGCAAATCAGCCGCTGGAACCCCGACAACCGCGCTAGTTGGGAAAACCCGCTCGGCGACTTCGCGCACCCGCATGGGGTCTTTGATGTTAACAGCAACACCAGTGACATACTGATCTTCGTCGAGAGAGTAGTCGTAATCAGGCATGAACTTGCGGCCTTCGTCCAAGCTAACAACTGCCCACTTCATATCGTAATTAAAAAGGCCGGTGCGAAATTTTCCTGACACAACATACTGACGAGAGACTGTACCGCCACCGATGGCGCTACCGACATTTGCTTGCGGACTAAGCACCAAAATTTCATCACCAAGATCAGCGCCTAACTGTTCAGCGAGTTGTTCACCGAGAAGAATTCCAGGTCGTCGCACTTCGGGATCGTCGCCTAAGGTTGCTGGATGATTACTACCGATCGAATTCAACTCACCATCGATCATGGCACCACTAAAGCCCCAAAGATGGGCATCGCGTTCGGGATCGACACCAAAAATAATGGCTGAAGTTAAATGTCGTCCTTGCTTCATCACTACGTCAGACTGCGTATAAGCCTGAATATCAGTAGCTTCCGGTATTTCCTTTTTGAAAACGCTGAGTGGGGTTTCTTTTAAGCTGAAGCCAACAACACCACTACTTTTATTTAGTATTTCCATATGCGGCTGACCGCGAAGCATCTTGTTGCGCAAGTCCTGTTCAAACCCGCCCATGACAGACAAGACAACAATCAAAGCAGCCACGCCAATGGCAACACCAGCTATCGAAACCATGGTCATGAACGACAGACCCGCTTTGCGATTGCGAGCGACCAAATATCGCCAGGCTATCCATAGGACGGTCGACATCGGTGACGACTTGTTTTTCAAAAACTATACTCCTGAACAAACAACCAAGGACCAAAGCAGCTGTAAGCTTTGAAAATCAAAAAATTAACTATGACTACATAGGTAGCACAAGTTCCCTTAGAAACCCCCCCAGACCAATCTGAAAAGCGTTCGGGTTCCTCCCTAGGCCATCCTATTGTTAACACCTTAGATTTTCGATTTTTTAACAATACTGAAAAAACCAAGTCCCCGCCTGTATAAATTACCGAAGACTTTAATACCGGCCATTTTAATGAGTTGTAACTATATGTAATATATAGATAAAAACCTGTTTTTTAAAACCTGGCTAAAGATAATTTGGCGTTCTCCGAATCTATATATGTCTGGCGGGAATGCTAGAGTCTAGGATTTAAATTTAGCTGGTATTTTTTAGAGAACCAAAATCAGCAAAAATTAGAATCAGAGCTCTTGAGAACCGGTGAGCGGAGTTTTTTCGTCAGACGCAATTTTGTTTGTGGAGCATCCAATCCCATGCAGGAATGTAAGTTTGTCGAGTCAAACACCCGCACAGAGCACGGAACCAACCTTCAAGGTTTACTTCGTGAATCTGCGTGCCGGTGGTACGGCTGGCGAATTACGTTCTCTCGCCAGAACAATCCAACCGTACCATCTTCATTGGACAGACTGTAATTTATTACAGTCCCTGCACCTTGTGTGCGCGAGAGTGGTTGAGTGAATAGAGAAATCTAATCCAACCACCTTGCCACTCACCTACGCACGCGGCTTGTCACGCTTTCGAGAACGGACAAAATATGTTCGACTTGAGAGGATGTGATCGTGTCAGTAAAACTGATGCGGATAGAATTCAACGCAACCCATTCTGATTGATTGCAGGCTAAGAGCACAGGACTCGGACGAGTCACGCCAGATGAGCACGCACTGCCACTCGATGCGCAGACTCCGCACAAATCGAGATTAAGCAACAAGTCATCACCAGCGACGCGATCGATATGAAAATTAACGGTATTTGGCAACGTCTGCGCTGGTTGACCATGGACTTCAGAACCTTCGATATTTTTAAGACCGTCAATGAACTGCATCTTTGCGGCTGCCATATCCTTAGTAAAAGTCTCTTGCTGACCAAGGAGTTCCTGACAACGGATGCCGAAAGAAATAATCCCCGGTAAGTTTTCTGTTCCAGCCCGACGAAATCGTTCTTGCCCACCACCAGCAATGACAAGACCAAGCTTTGTCCCGGTCTTAATATAGAGTGCGCCAGATCCTTTTAAGCCTCCAACTTTATGCGCAGACAAGGACGCACTGTGAATACTTGAAGCCGCATACTCTGAAAGATCGATCTTTCCTAAAGCTTGGACTGCATCAACATGCATATGAATGCTAGGATTCTTCTTCGCGACTGTATCAGCGATTTCGTACACAGGATTTATAGAGCCAGTTTCATTGTTAGCATGCATGACACATACGAGAACGGTTGCATCTGAAATTAGGGACATCACAGCTCCGGTTGTGACTACATAGTCGACAACAGGAGCGGTCAAGACTTTGCAAAGCTGACGCTCAGCCATCAACGCGACAACAGCCATAACAGACGGATGTTCGAAACCTGAGACAATGACTTCTGGAAGAAACCCAGGTTTCTGAGCTTTCCAAATGACACCTTGGATCAGTAGATTGTTAGATTCTGTCGCGCCAGATGTAAAAACGACATCTGTTGAGCGGGCACCAAGCATTGAAGCGACAGCAGTCCTCGCGTGCTCTAGAGCTACCTTTGCATCGCGACCGCGCGCATGGATAGACGACGGATTACCGTCCGAGGTCGCAAGCAAAGACATCACTTGTTCATAGTGCTGACTGCGCACTGGAAAGGTCGCGTTTGCATCGGCGTAAACGTTTTTATCTGACACGGTAGTGTTCCTTTTCGAAGCTAACAGGCGCAACGTTATAAAACTGTTTACACGACTGGCTGGATGCCAACTGTTTGCTGCCGGAAACTACCGGTAAAGAGGCTAGCTTCTGGCATGCTACGGCGTAAGTGACCATAGATCGCTTCGACGGTTTCAGCTTTGAGAACATTAACACGTTCAAGGCCAGGACAGAGTTTATTTGCAATGGAGTAAAGGTCGGTAGCATTAAATCTATGGCTAGCGCTAAACCGCGGATATTGACGGCGGAAAATGCCAGCTGAGGTCACAGCATCAATAAATGATGAGAGCAAACTCTGCGACATTACGAGATCGCCATCCACTGGTGAGAGTGTTTCGATTGCACCATAAGTGAATTGACCTTCAGATCTCTTTCGTCCGACTACTCGGATGCGGTCAGTGCCTCTAACAACAACACCAGGCATACCGTTCGGAAGGATCGTGATATCCACGATGTCTGCTAAGCAACCGATCAGATCAGAGTAAGAGGACATCACACCGATCTTGCTTTCTTCATCAAGACCTAGCTCTTCGATAGAACCAGATAGAGGCAAAGCCATAGTCACTCCCGGTAACAGCACACGGCTGCCGGAATGAATAAGTAGAACATTGATAGTGATGGACATAATTCTCTGCTACCGCATTGAAATGAGAGACGTTTGCGAATGGCGCTCAATATTTCAGCAGAGAGGGTGGAAGTCAAGTGCTATCGAGAGTTATTAGCACCCTGATATTACTAATATTTATCTTGAAATCTCGTCAAGTTGACCGGTGTAATTCCAAAACCCGGCCAATAACGCGCTTTCGAGCGGTCCGAATTTGATTTTGCTTGTAGCGCGTGTGGGCTGCTTCACCGTCGACAGAGGCCAGATAAGAATCCCGGTCCATGATTTGAACCTCGAAGGGGAAGAAAGCCGATTGTTCAATTGTGTCGTCAACGGAGTGCCATTGATCGACCAGGTACATCAATTCGCGGATCGCACTTTTGTTATTTTCT
>CAMAXT010000066.1 GCA_945862295.1 Pseudobacteriovorax antillogorgiicola | reverse complement strand
GCCAAAAAAGGCCAGACTGCCACGCTCCTTATCCAAAAAGGCGACATGGTCATTCAGGGTCAAGTGAAACTGCTTGCTAATGGTGGGTACGGCCAGGTGATGGAAGCGCAGTATCTAAAAACTAAAAAGAAAATCCGAGTTCGCGTCGTCGATTCAGATTCGGTTCAATTGGTGTTTTAATTCTGATAGGCATGTCTATGATCAAAGTTTTATACATTGTTGTGTCTATTTCTGTTCTGATGGCAGGATGTCTACCTTCAGTCAATAAGATCTCAGGGCGCAACCCTGATCTTTTTGACAAGGAATCGGATAAAATGGCCGGTAATAGCCGTCCCGTAGGAGGTACCCCTCCTGATTTGTTCGTTAAAGAGAAAAAGACCATTATCAAAGATGTTGAAGAAGAGAACGACTCTGGCTCTCTATTTAATGTTGATGACGAAAGAAACTACCTTTTCGCAAGCACAGGCCCACAGACGGTTGGACGCTATTTGGATATTTTTATCGTTTCAAACAGGGCCGACGCAGCGAAACCAGCAAAGCCGGGTGTCACTAAAACTCCGGAGGAACAAAAGGCGGAAGATCTTGCCAAGTCACAAGATGAGATTCAAAAGGAATTACTCGGCTCACTTCCTGATCTTAATCCCGCGGGAACTCCTGAAGATCCAGCACTATTGAAATCATTTAAAGTTCGCATTGCTCACCGCTTTTCAAATGGTGACGTTCTTGCGATGCTGAGTCGTCGCTCAACAAGTGATGATCAGATTAAAGACTTAAATATTGAGACAAGAATCCCGTTTAACAAACTTACTTCGGGCGATCCTTTAACAACACGCGACCTCATTGATGTTAAGTATCATGAAAACAATGACGGTGTGATTACGGACCGAACCTCGACCGGCTGGGAAGATGAGTATTCTTTGCGGTTGAGTGGGTTTGATGAAGCTAAATCTAAAGGCGCAACTGACCTAGCAGATAAACGAAAAAAGTTAGAAGAAGCGACCAAAAAACTCGAAACACGCATGAAAAGCTTTGGTGAAGAACGCACTCAGCTGTCGAAGCAAAAAGAAGAACTGACCGCTAAGAACGAAGCTCAGGATGAAAAAGTAAAGACCCTAGAAGAGAAGGTTAAAGAGCAAGAAGGAATCATCGAAGATCTCAAGCCGCAGGATAAACCTGGTGATAAGGAAAAATAAAATGAAAACCACCAAATATCTTTTGCTGCTTACTTTTGCTTTGCTTGTTGCATCTGCTGAAACTTCAGCGGAGACAGTACGCATTAAAGACCTAACGAATGTTCGCGGCGTCAGAAGCAACTTTCTAAATGGCATTGGCCTAGTTGTCGGCCTCAAGGCGAGCGGCGATTCAAAGAAGTCTTTAGCGACTAATAAAGCTATAGCATCTATGATGACGCGCATGGGACTTAATATCTCTGCGGATGATATCGTTGCTGGTAACATGGCAGCGGTGATGATCACTGCTGAGTTGCCGCCTTTTTCCCGAATCGGTGATGAGATTGACGTTAAGGTCTCAGCTGTCGGAGATGCGAAGAGTTTAGCGGGTGGAACTCTGATATTGACTCCTCTGCGTGCTGGTAACAGTGAAGTCTTTGCTGTCGCACAAGGAGCAGTTGTTGTAGGGCAAGCGAGTGGAAGCGGGCCACAGGTTCTCACGGTCGCACGGGTTCCGCAAGGAGCTACGATCGAGAAGGAATTTTTTCCGACTATCGGTGCGAAAGGAAAGTTGACCCTCAGTTTAATCATACCTGATTTTACAACAGCAACCCGCATTGCTGAGTCGATCAATCGCCAGATGAAAAGCTTCATTGCTGAAGCAAAAGACGTCGGCAGCATTGAGATTTCGATACCAGAAATTTACGCTGACCGTTTGGTTGAGTTTATTTCAGAGATCGAAGGCATCTATGTAACTCCAGATCATAAGTCGGTAGTCGTCATGAATGAACGTACCGGCACAGTGGTCATGGGCAGCGGTGTTGTTATAGCAAATGTCGCTATTGCGCACGGAGATCTTTCGATAAAAGTTGAAGGCAAAAAAGAAGTGGCTAAAAATCCGGGTAAGAATGTTGTTAATGTTGGTGGCACAACAGTGGGCGAGCTTATTGAATCACTTAATGCGTTAGGTGTAAAACCAGCAGATCTGATCGGGATCGTTCAATCGATTCATGCAGCTGGTGCACTGAAAGCAGATCTTCGCTTTTTGTAATGCCAGTAGTTAGCTGAAAGAGGTTTCTTATGACTTCAATATCAAAATCTATGACCGACCTAGCGGTTGACCAAGCGTCACAAGCAAATAGCGGTGATCTAGGCCGTTTTGACAAGGTTAAAAATCCTGATCGCGCTGAACTTCGCAAAATCTCTGAGGATTTCGAATCTTTGTTTATGGGTATCGTGGTTAAGTCCATGCGTCAGACGGTGCAAAAGTCGGGACTCATGGACGGCGGAAATGGTGAGGATATATTTAGTTCGATGCTGGATGACGAATACGCCAAAATAATGGCATCTGAACGTCATACTGGAATTGCTGATAATATTGAGGAATTTTTGCTTAGATCCTATGGCCAAAAACCCGAGCTTGAAACAGCTATGGAGAAGGCCGTTGGCATGAAAACATACCAGCAGCAAGGATTGCAGAATGTCGCAAAACAAGCGAGAATAGATACAAGTGGTATCCCTTCTGTTCCAGTTGCCTCAAGTTCCGGCAACATTATACCCTTGGTTCCGAATTCTCTGCAGAAGCCATTTTAACCATCTAATTCCGAATTTTTTACGAGGTAGGATATGGCCACCAAATCCATCAATAACGCAGGTATCATGAGTTCATTGAGCACCGTTGCCGCTCAAGATGCTGCGAAAGCAAAAGATGCCGGTGCTATCCAAAATAAGCAAGCTGCTCAAGCTGCAAACGAATCTGCGAAAGCAAATTTCGACGTAAATATTTCTGCTGGGGCAAGAGATCGCGCTGAAGCATCTGCAAAAGCTTTAGAGATTGCACGCAAGACTCCTGACGTCCGCGAAGACCGAGTTGCTATGCTTAAAAAGCAGATCGAAGAAGGCAGCTACAAAGTCGACTCTGGAAAAATAGCTGATGGTATGATGCGCGAAGCAATCCTTGATCATCTTGCCGAAACCGACGAACGATAAACGGACCTCTGTAGATATTTTCCAGGCAATTTTAAAGTAAACTGCCGTTAACAGCTGCTGCGCTTAAGTGTCATGCGGCAGGTTAAGTGAGGGAGCCTATGCCTTCTTTGCCTCCAATTGAGCAATTCATAGAGACAACGTCATCGCTCAAAGAGCAGACGGGGATTCTCTACGACTCTTATTTGGCGTTTCCTAAGCTTTTGGAAAGAGAACGTGAAGCAATTAAAACTTCTAGCTTCCAAATTGTTGAGCAGGTAACCGAGCAAAAAGAAGCTATGACAGGGCTGATTGAGCATTCATTTCAGATCATGCAAAAAGCTGTAATCAGTCTTTCCGATGTTACGAAATACTACGAAACAGGCTTAGAAGCACCAGTTACCTTAAAAGATTGCGTGAAGTTTGTGTGTGATGTTTCGAATCTTTACGACCCCGAGCTTTTCGCGGTCAAGATTTTAAAACACCAGGCAGAAAAACTCCGTGACATGGTTTCTAAGTTTGATGCTTTGTATGCAACTGTTAAACCACAGATTGAAGCTAACAAATATATGGTAGAGACCATGCTAGAAAATATGCGTGAAAGTTACAGATTCTGGCTCAGTATTCAAGAAGAAGCAGCGTCTGGTTACGACCTGTCTGGCAAACAGAAATCAACTGGTCGAAACAGTGGTTTCAAAGCAAAGGTGTAAATGGCTGGTATTTTCCATATTTTAAACATCGGTTCTGAGTCGCTGCATGCGACCAGGCAAGGTGTTGATACTGCTGGTCACAACATCGCCAATGCCCAGGTGGAAGGATACTCACGTCAGCGCGTAAATATTGCTCAACGCGAGCCGTTGCAAAAAAACAATATTCTGATTGGTAACGGTGTCTATGTTGGCAACATTTCGCGAAGCCATGACAAGTTCGTCGAGAACCAAATCAATAAAGCCCATCAGAATTTGGGTTACTCCCATGCGAGATCTGAATCTCTAAAAGCATTAGAAATGGTTTACAGTCCGGAGCTCAACGCGAGTGTCGCAGATGAAATGACCAAATTCTTCAATGGCCTTGAAGATCTTTCGAATTTTCCGGAAGATTTTACTGTCAGAACATCTGTTGTTGAATCTGGAAAAGACATTGCGAGTGCTTTTAGACGAGTAGATGAAGAACTCAATATCAACCGCTCCGGATTAAATGAGCGCGTTGCTGAAGTGTGCTCTGACGTTACTCAGAAGTGCGAAGAGATCGCGAGCTTGAATGTGAAGATTCAAGGTCTTGAAGTTGGTCAAGGGCAGCAGGCAAACGATCTACGTGACCAAAGGGACCGTCTCCTGCGTGACATTACAGAAAAAGTCGAAGTAAAATACTACGAAGATCAGCACGGTATGTTGCTTGTGCGTGGACCAAACCAGGTAACTTTGGTCGAGGGTGGTCATGCATCAAAGCTAGGGGTGCAGCGTAGTCATGATAATAACGGTATGTATGATGTGACCATTACTGATTGGGAAAGTCACGGTACCCGCGTAGTGACTGATAAAATAGACGGCGGTGCGCTTCAAGCTCTCATTCAAGTTCGTGATAAAGACATTCCAGATCTTCGTGGCAAGAATAATTACATGGCGCAAGAGTTTGCTAGTAATTTTAACCAAGTTCACCGTAATGGTTTTGGCATTAAAGACTATTCGGAAAAAACGGGCCGCGACTTCTTTGCCGTAAGCGGGAATACCGATCTGGCAGCCAGTTCGATTTGGGTTGATGACTCTATCCTACAATCTAACGATGCAATTTCTGCCGCTAGTTCCCCGATGGCACCTGGTGATAACATTAATGTGAACGGACTGCTCAACTTAAAGAATGCTAAGTTGTTCGGAAATGATCTGGTAAATTTAAATGAGTTTTACGCGAATTATGCGGGTGCACTTGGTTTGGATGTTGTCAGAGCAAGTCATATCAAAGACGCGAATAACATTGTTGTAGATGACCTGATAGCAAGAAGAGAAGCGGTTTCAGGAGTTTCTCTCGACGAAGAAGCAACGAATATGCTGAAGTGGCAAGCGAACTTTACCGCGTCATCAAAAGTTATTACGACTGCTGACGAAATGTTGGAAACAATTCTGTCGCTTAAACGATAAAGAGTAGGGGGTAGCAATGCGCGTTTCTGAGCGCATGCGATACGGACAAGTCGAAAAGCGCGTTGAAGGAGCAAAAGACCAAAATGCTCAAGCGCTTGATCGCCTATCTTCCCAAAAAGAAATTCAGAAATTATCGGATAATCCGGTTGGTGCAACTCAGATTATTCGTTTCCGAGACAGTATCGAAGATCTGAGGCAGTATCAGAAGAATGTGGATTATTCGAAAGGGTACCTGGAAAGCACAGAAGGTGCTCTTTCTAGAATGGCCGACAACTTGATTCGCGCTAAAGAGCTTGCGATTAGTATGAACAACGATACCAACGATTCGTCGTCAAGATCAGCTACTGGTCGCGAAGTTAGAGAAATCATCGAAGAGATTGTTCAATTAGGAAACAGTCAGTTCAGTGGCAAGTATGTTTTTGGTGGTTTCCGCAACCAGACCCCGCCGATTTCAAACGACGGCGACTATTTAGGTGACGACGGTGCTATTTATGTTCAGATGTCTCCAGGAAATTTTCGACAAGTAAATTTGCAAGCCCGTTCCTTGTTCGAAAGTAGTCCGACAGAAAGAGAAAAAGGTCACTTTAACATGATTCATTCTTTGGATCTGTTGCATGAAGGCCTGACTACGAACAATAAAGACATGCTTCAAAAGTCTCTGTCTGAAATTGACTTTCACTTAGACAAGACGACCAGTTACCAAGCGACCGTTGGTGGTATCTGGAATGCGATAAATGACACTGGGGACCGCTTGGGATCTGAGGAAGTCCTCCAGAGAACCAAGTTGTCGAAGGTTCAGGATACAGATTTCTATGATGCTTCGAGTGAATTCAGGCGAACCGAGGTTGTGTTGCAAGGAACTATGATGGCTTCGACGAAACTTTTGCAGCCGTCACTTTTGAATTTCCTGCAATAATTTATTGAATATTTACAAAATTATGATTTAAAAAACTCATAATAATGCATGGTAATGCAGAAAAAATAGCAGTTTACGGTCAAGGTCCACCACCGGAATCGGTTTCCGGACGCCAGGGAGGGCAAGAACCAAGGAGGGTTCTAAGGTGCTAGTACTGACAAGGAAAGTTGGTGAAGGAATTGCGATTGGTGACGATGTTAAAATCGTTGTCATGCAAATCAAAGGTAAACAGGTGCGTCTAGGGATTAAAGCGTCCCCAACGACTGCCGTTCATCGGGAAGAGATCTATCAAAAGATCCAAGATGAGAACATGGCGGCTTCGTCGACCGATATCGCGGCGGTGGGGAACGCACAAGGAGTTCTCGGTGGAGTTCGTGAGGTGGGCCAGGTTCCACTTAAACGAAACACCCGGGGCGGAAACTCAGATGAATAGCAATTCAAACTTGTTGCCACTTTAAGTTGTAATAGGTTAAGATATTATTAATCATCTGAAATATTCTGATCGTTCGTGTAGCCAGGTAGGCTGGTTGTAAATAAGTGCTATATATCCGTTAACTCCGGACTGGCGCCCAAGGAGGCCACCTTGATCAAGGTTAATACCACGAGATTTGGTGAGATTGAAGTAAAGGAAGACGATCTAATCGAACTTCCTCACGGCCTCATTGGATTTCCTGAGCTCAAGAAGTACGTGCTCCTCGATCACGACAAAGACTCACCATTCAAATGGCTGCAGTCTCTCGATGATGGCGGTATCGCGTTTGTCCTGATCAATCCTTTGCTCTTCAAGCCAGACTACATGGTGGAAGTAAGTGAAGAAGAGATCGGTGATCTTGATCTTAAGAAAGAAGAAGACGCGGTTATTTCTGTGATACTGTCGATCCCGACAAATCCGCAGAACATGACAGCGAACTTGAAAGCTCCACTGGTTTTTAACCTCAAGAACCGCAAGGGCAAGCAGCTTGTTCTCCGTAATGACGCTTACACAACTCGTCACAACATTATGGATGAGATCAAAAAGCACTCTGCAACTTCAACTGGTGTTTCTGTTCAGGAAGCAATCGAAAAGGCGAAGGCAGACAAAGAGTCTAGCCAGCAAACAGCTAAGGCTGCTGAAGGCACGACTAAAAAGTAATTTAAGATTATCTAATTTAAAAAACGCAGCTTTCGCTGCGTTTTTTTTGTTTGAACGCTAAGCTTCTTTGATATTTACACTGCTTCGGAAATTGGCTCCATAGATTTCATTTTTTTGTGGCGAAATACGAGTCGAGTGGCGTAAAGCGCAATCGCACCAGGCAGTAAGAATCCCCAGTATTCAAAAGAAATAAAAGTATAAGCTCCGACTGCAGAACCTAAGATAAAGCTTACAATGATACCCGACCGTATTCTGTTATTCACAAGTTCATTTTGACTTTTAATTGCATTAGGGTCTCTTCTTCGCGCGATGTTTTTAGCTAATCCAATGCCAAGGTCGGTAGTCATACCTGTTAGATGCGTTGTCCTAATCACAGCTCCAGAGGATGTTGTAATCAGTGCATTCTGGAGTCCGCTAGCAAAGCACAGTAAGATCAAAAGACTAATATCGGATTCGATACTGTTCGTTTCGGCAAAGATGCCGAACAGTCCGTAGCTTCCTCCAATCGCGCAGAATATTAGGGCAGCAGAAATCATGCTCATGACAATATCGTAGCGCGGCTCTTTTTTAGCGGCTTGGCGCACGTCAATCAGATATCCGGATACAAATGATCCTAAAAGAAAAAACATCGGGACGATCAGCATGCTTAGAGCTAATTTATATTCGCCAGTGACTAGGTCAATGCCGAAGAATGTAGCGAAACCAGTTACATGCGTAACCCAACGTCCACATGCTAGAAATCCACCTGAGTTGATAGTGCCTGCCATAAAGGCAAGAAGCATCCACCTGATCCGAGCCGATTTCACCGTTGTGCACGCTGATTTTGTGTAGCTCAAACTTCAGCTACCTCTCCTGTTTTAAGGTATCTTGACGCAATTAGCAGGTTATCTTCGCTCCCCACCAAATGAACAACGTCGCCAGCTGAGATTGTAAAACTTCCGTCAGGGACGGTTGAACCGATGCCTTCTCTAAATACTGATACAACCGAGGATCCGGTCAATCGTCGAAGGTCAAGGTCGATTAAAGATTGACCGTCTGCATAGAATTTCTTTTGAATTCGTAGTGGTTTGATCGAAGATAGCGCTTCCCAAGACGGAAGATTGATAACTGGAGCAGATAGATTAGATGTTAGGGCAGCGAAAGTCGTAAGCTGGTTTCTGGCTCGTTGCATATAGTTTTGGATATCTTCGCCGTCGACGCCATATGTCCGCATGGCTCTCGCTAAGAGTTCGATGGAGGTTTCGATCTCGGCGACAACAACTTCGGTGTGATGTTCCGAATCAATTTTTTCCACTTCTCTCACATACTGTGCACGTACGATAACTTGAATGTCAGGGCGAACCTGCCTGATAGTCCGAAGGATACTTGCGATAAACTGGCCAGATATGACCACAACAATGAGCTTCGCTTCCTCGATTCCGGCATGTTCGAGAACTTCTAATTTACTGGCATCACCGAAGACGACTTTTGTCCCCTTACTTTGCTGATTTTTTACGGAATCGTAATTCATTTCAACGATTGAGAATGGGACGTTTATTGATTCTAAAGCGGCCGCAAGATTTTGGCCGGCTATCCCGTAGCCAACTATGATGGTGTGTCCGGAAAGTGTCTTTGACCTTTCAATCTTGGCGGTAGCCTTTGCACGCACTGACCTGGCTTCGGCTGACTTACTTAAAAATTTCCACTGCGATGGAATCTTCGTTTGAGCTAATTTGGGTGCAAGTTTGAAAAAGTAAGGGGTGAGAGCCATAGTGATGACTGACGCACTGAGAAAGTACTGATTTTCTTCTCGTGTGTAAAGTCCTAGGGCCAGTCCTGTCGATGCGATGATAAATGAAAATTCTCCGATCTGCGTGAGCATCATCGCAACGAAGATAGCAATACTGAATGGTGCCCTGTTAAACAAGCAAGCGATGAATATCACAAAGGCCTTAACTAGCAGTATCACCAGAATAACGCCAAACACAGTGAATAAGTGGTCGAGGACAAAGTTTAGGTCTAACATCATGCCGACGGTCGCGAAAAAGATGCCGAGAAAGTTGTCCCTTAATGGAACGATATCGGCTGTCACCTGCTTACCGTATGGACTCTCTGAAATAATCATGCCGGCAGCAAATGCACCCAAAGACACCGAGAGGCCGCCTATATGAAACAGGTAACAGATCGTCAGGGCGAGAAAGAGTACGCAGTAGTTGAAAAGTTCCCTACTGCGTGTTCGGACGACTTTATCGAACAGGAATGGAATGGCATATCGACTAGCGACGAATACCGCAACAAGAACGCCCGCCGTATTCAAAGTACTTTTAAAAAGAAACTGCGAGTCAAATTGTGGAAGATTTGATTCGCCTGTTGCCAAAATTGGAAGTGCGACAACCATGGGTATCACTGCTAAGTCCTGCGCTAGCAGAATACTAATACCGTTCTTTCCGTAGGGAGTCTCGGTCTCGCGGGCATCCTGCAGAAGTTTCATTACTAAAGCGGTAGAACTCAAAGACACTAAGAATCCGCAGAATATAGCTTTTGGCGTACTGAAATCTAAAAATTGATGGGTCAACACGGCGACCAACATGATAGTCACCCCGGTCTGCACTGCGCCAAGGGTAAGCAGTTCGTTCTTTAGCCGGAAAAGCTTTTTAAAGGAGAACTCAAGTCCGATGGTAAACATCAGAAGAACGCCAGCAATTTCGGCAAGTGAGTTGGCGCTTGGTAGTGAAGACGTTAACTTGAAGCCTGAGGGTCCGACAACGATACCAGTGATTAGAAAACCAACGATCGAAGGCAAGGTCAGATAATGACAGGTAAGTGTTACAAAAGTTGCAGCGCCAAAAAGGACTACAAGCTCGAGGGCTGTTTGAGTTGTCAGCATGTCACAGTTAGACTCCGGTGATATATAAGTTAATTTACCACATAAAGACTAAACCGATCCATGGCAGTTAGGTACGGGTTATCGGTAGTCCTGTTCGCCAGTCGGGCCTAAATCCAATCTGTGTTTCTACCCAGGTTATGAACAGTCGCTCGATGTGTCTGAATACTGAGCCGTTCCGCGCCGAATGCATCTTGTGCCGATCGATTCGGTTGACAGGCACTAACCCGCGGACAGTGGAACAAAGAAAGGCTTCATCGAATCGCGGAATTTCATCGGCAAATACGATTTCTTCTTTTACTGGTATGCCAGCTCCTCTCATCAAGTCGATCATTGTACCGCGTGTGATGCCTAAGAGAATCCCCGAATGAGGGGCTGGAGTGATGAACTCGATATTATCTCCAGCCCGTGACATGAAAAAAATATTGGCTGTCGAAGCCTCGGTGAGCTCACCGTCGCTATTTGACCAAAGAATATCGTTAAAGCCTTCGCTTTCTGCTTTTTCCATAGCAAGAATGCTCGATAGATAATTCCCTGTTTTGGCTGCGGCTCCGCGCTCCCCACCCGATTTCAGAGATTTCCTCAGCGCAAAACCTTCTTTGTATACTTCTGGTTTTTCGACGGTAGCAGGAAAGCAGTAGATAAACCGGTTGGGTTTAGCATTCGCGGGTATGCGCAGTCCGAGTCCCTCGCCGCGGGTGACTACGAGTCTTAAGTATTTTTTTGTTTCGCTAACCTGTTCTGAAAGAGTCTTGAGCTCGAATTCTAGTTCATCGTCACTCCAAGGTATGGTCATCCGAAGAGCTTCCGCCGAAGCGCGTAGTCGACTTAGGTGGGGTTTCATGTCTAGAACTTGATCGCCGAAACAGACGAAGACTTCAAAGACGTTATCACCAAACAGAAAACCGCGGTCTAGTGCTGGAACTGCTGCGAGTTCCGGGCTGGTGATCTTGCCGTTGACTGAAACTAGTCCGCTCATTTGGATTACCTTTAGGGCATTATTCTTAATAAGGGTACCCTAGGCTCTAACAACAGTTTAGCGCAAAATTTCCTTGTTTATACAGCAAGTTGTGTTTTCTCTTAGAAAGGTAGAATATTTTTGAATATTAATAGAAACAATGATATAACCCGTTTTTTAATGCCGATTTTATTATCTTCCTCATAATACATTTTCGCTCGTACCCTTAAGTCGGAAAACGTCATAGGAGCAATTGGAACGTGGACGCTAGACAAACTGGGCAACTTCAACGCAAAGTGCATTTGATTTCCCTCGGCTGCGCCCGCAACCGTGTAGATTCTGAAGTCATGCTCGGGACAATGATGGGACGAGGTTGGGTGTCTACTGATGAGCCTTCGCAAGCTGATGCTATCGTCGTCAATACTTGTGGGTTCATTGCTTCTGCAAAGGAAGAAAGTATCGATACCATCCTGCAAGCAGCAGAAATGAAAAAAACTAATCCAGGTCTAAAAGTTGTCGTCGCTGGTTGTTTGACTCAGCGTTACAAGTCTCAACTCGTCAAAGGGTTACCTGAAGTCGATCTTTTCGTCGGAACTGACGAGTTTACCCGGATCGGTGACTTGCTTGAAGCGCGCACGAGTGACGATAAACTTTTCGCAAAACGCACCCACTATCTTTATAACGAAGAGATGCCGCGTGTTAACACTCTGGCAAAACATTCTGCCTATGTGAAAGTCGCTGAGGGCTGTCAGCACAACTGCTCATTTTGCATTATTCCAGCAATCCGCGGACGTCTCCGTTCACGTCCTGTTAGTTCAGTGATTTCAGAAGTAACCAATCTAGTTGCCAATGGTGTTGTCGAAATCAACCTGATTGCTCAAGATCTTGCAGCTTACGGTCGCGACCGTGCTGACGAAGCAGATTTATTCCAACTTTTGAAAGCTTTGGTCCAGATAGAAGGATTGAAATGGGTAAGATGCCTTTACGTTTATCCAGAAAATATTAGCGATGAATTCCTTGAATTCTTCGCAACTGAGGAGAAAATTGTAAAATATCTCGATATTCCTGTTCAGCACGCGAGCGACCGCATCCTCAGTAAAATGAACCGCCAGGTCAACCAACAGCAATTGCGTGAAATAATCGGCAAAGTGAAAGCTCGTGTTCCTGATGTTGCGATCCGAACCTCAGTCATGGTTGGATTTCCTGGGGAGACCGAAGAAGATTTCGAAGAGCTGAACGAGTTTGTTCATGATATGGCGTTCACTCACTTAGGGTGCTTCACCTATTCAATGGAAGAGGGCACTGTTGCTGGACGCATGGCCGATCAGATTGACGACGATGTTAAAAAAGAACGCCAAGCAATTATAATGGAAACCCAACGGGATGTTTCCAGAGATAACCTTAAAAAGCTGGTTGGCAAAACCTTACCTGTTTTGATCGAAGGCCTCAGTGATGAGACGGATCTTTTGTATCAGGGGCGTTTAAGTACGCAAGCGCCAGAAGTTGATGGCGTCGTTCTTATTAACGAGGGTGCCATTGTTCCTGGAACTATTCAGATGGTGACAATTTCGGAATCCCACGATTACGATCTCGTTGGTTCTATTGAAGAGATGACGAGTATTCACTGAGTTTGCCGCGACGTTAAGGTCTTATCTACAAGAGTCATTTGGATGTACAATCCAGATGGCTCTTTTTACTTTTATCAATCGTTTAAAAGCAAAGCGACTTCAAGCACTTTGTTCCTTTAAGTATACGTTACACCGGTACTGTCCAAGATGAATATTTTGGAAGTTTAAATTTAGCGCTGAAAGATATTACTGGCGACGGCGTCGCGGAAATTATTTCAGCTTATGGCGGGACTGGCAGCAATCAAAATAAAGGCCTCATCTGGGTCATGCAAGGACAGTCCTTAGCAACCATGCCCGCTAGCGGCCCTTGGAATACAACTTTTGCTGGATATGAGGGTGACTACGACAACGATGCTCTTGGGCAAACAATGCAATTCTTGGACATCAATAGCGACGGGAAATTAGATATTATTTCCGGTGCTAGTAATTTATCGACAGGCGCTTATACCAACAATGGATCTGTATTTGTTATTCCTGGGCAAACGAATCTACCGGCCAGCCCAATACCAAAGTCGCTTACCATTCGTTCGTACGTTGCAGTTACATCAAAACGCATGCGGTTAAATTTTTGTTCTGATAATTTACTGCCATCAGCCAAGACGACCGTTTCGGCGATAAACTTATGAACGAAACCGCTCAAATTGAAGTGCCACCCGTGGGTAAGACGATTCCAACTCAGCTGGCCGGCGACTCTCGTTCCAGTTATATTTGCCGTGTTATTAAGTGCAGCGTCTCCTTGCAGATCTAGGGTCTCTTTGCCAAATCCAAGCCCAATATTGATGTTTGAATGGAAGTTATAAAGTTCGACCGGGCTTTCCGCGGGAACTTCTTCTGCTTCTGCTTCTGCTTCTTCTTTCCGCGGCATCTCTGTTGGAGCAGGAGCTTCAGTCGGTGCTGGTTCTGACAAAGTGACCATTGCCTTTTCAGCATTTGGTGCAGCGGGTTTCGAATCTGGAGTTATTGTCTGTAGTAGCCTTTGCTCAGAAGAAATCGCTTTTATGGTTACAGTTGCACTTGCTGGTAACCTTAGGCTCGTATTAGACGTTTGAAACATCGTCTCTTTACCATTAACTTCGTAACGTCCTATCTCAATGATTCTGCTCAATCCAATTGTATTTTAAGCCATTTCTATGAAACGAGAGAGCAGTTGTTTACCTTTGTTTCAGTGTGGTTTTATTGCTCCTTTAGTATTGATGTTCCGAGTTAATGGGCAAATATTTATTATTAAATTCAAATGGTTACATCAAGCAGTAAACATCTTTCAGCTCAGGCCGACCATATCTCCTGTGCCTATGATTCACGGTTAATACGAATGATCGTTTAGAGGAGATTGATATGGTTCGCGAATTCTGGCGTTCAGTCGGAATCAGGATTGTCCCCCTTTTCATCTTTGTGCTTGGCTGCGGCCAATCGCCTAGCTTCCAAGAAGAAGTTACAGAAAAAAGAAGTGGATCGGAAGCAAACGCTATCGATAACATTCCCGTCGTTGGAGCAGGTGTGGGCGAGAATGCTGAGCCTGCAGTCACCGATACCAAAACTCCTGAAATAAATACACCTAAGGAAACAGTCAAAGCGCCTGTTGTTCCAGATCCGACAGTCGGTGAGAACGAAGATGAAGGTCGCTTCACTTCATTCATCAAGACTAATGATGGACAAACGGTAACGATCGACACCTTCTCGATGTCAGAATCATTCCCTGTAGTCGAATCCCTTGAGAACACGACCAATCCGCTTAAAAAACAAGATAGCGTTCAAAATTTGGGAGCTGCCCGGACTACCTCGCGGACGATACTATCACGCACGGCGCAAACAAAAAACTTTCAAAAAACAGCTCCTTTAAGGTCAGATCAGCCGCATTCCATGGATCATTCAGGAAAGCCGGTCGACCTTTTCGTGACTGTCGACGACAGTGAATCCTTTACGCAGGTGTCGATTGAGCGCGCGAGGAGGGCTGTTTACAAACTTGTCGAAGACCTGCATGACACCGACTGGCGGCTGTATCTGGGCGGTTTAGAAGGTGTGTCAGGCAACTACGATAAGTACCAGATCAATAGAGGAACTCAGACCATTGCCCAAGCGAAAGCCGCGATTGACGTAGCTCTGAACGCTATATTTGCTGAGGGTTCAAACGGTGACGAACGGTCGATCCGAAGTCTAAACCGTTTAGCGTATGACTATAGAAACTCTGACCGAGACAATGCTGTCCACGCTTATATGCTAATCAGCGATGCTCCTAACTGTAAAGACCGCAATAACAATGAGAGTTCGGCATGTTCCCGAGCAGTTGGTCAGAACGATCATCATAGTTACTTGCAGTCCACCAATACAAACGTGACAGCACACATTAGAAAACACATGCAACTAGTAGGCGTTTATTACCGTCAATCATCTAATTTGGCCGTTTGCGGTAATGCTGATGACATCGAGGTGCCTGCGGGTAGTGAAACTCTCAAGCTCAATAGCCAGTTTGCGGAGATGTCTTTTGTCTCGGAACGAAATCTAGATCCAGCACTTGCAGGAACCGCCAGTGCGAGTTGGGTTGGGGACTTATGCCAAGAGTCAGAATCTTTGACCTGGTTGACGAGATTTACTAGTGCTGTGAAGTCAACATCAGCAAGCCGCATTGCGTTGACACAAGCACCAGATGTTTTTACTGCTCCAGATACCCGCTATAGTCTAGCTCTCCATCAGCCTTTGGAGACTGTTTTAAATCCGAGTGTAATGACAATCAGAGATACCTATGTTTTAGTATTGAGTCCTGCTCTGTCAGGAAACGTCACTGCTGTTTACCATAAACAAAATAACTACCGGCGTACGTCCTACGACAACATATTCGCGCCGCTACCAGAAAATGGTACCGTTCAATTGGTTTGGTCGGGTGGTGGACCTATTGACTGTGTTAATGCCTCAACTTTCACAGGTCTCGACGCTGCAGTTAAATGCCGTCATAACTCCGACGACCTATACTTGCGCGATACCGACTTTCTACCGCAGCTTGAGCCGGGCGCACCTCCGGTAACGATTAGTGTCAACTACTTTAACCACGTCGAACCAGTTACAGTTCTAGAGATTACAAGCGCCAACGTAATCTTTGCTGACACGGTATTGTTTACGAGTGTGCCAGCTGGCGTTAATCCAGGGTCTGCCGTTCTAACAGCGCTCAATGGTGGCAAGACACTCCGATATACTTTTAGCGCACCCCTTCCCGTCGGCGACTATTTGATCTCTTTTTACGACTACGCGCAAACGGTCAAGAGCTTCAATCTTGCAGGTCCAGCAGCGACTGGCGCTGGCTCTTATCTTTGCTACCTGCCCGGGACAAATGTAACGGCGTCTATCAATAGCTTCGGGCAAATCGTGGTTACTCCAACTTCGGCCGAGTTTCCATGTACATTAAATGCAGCTGCCGGAACTGTTCAGTATGCTGGTCGGGTGCCGACAGACGATCAAGGTAATCGTTCAATCTCTGTCGCATATAAAGGCTTTGTTTCGCCAATCGAAGTGTTCGCTCTTGATTATCCACCTTCAAACAACGTGGTGAAAGTTTCTATCGCCACTGCTGCAGCACCAACCGTCAAAGTGGTGCTTGAGGCAACAGAGTATCAGGTCGTCGATAACAGGGTTGTTCTAAATGATCCGCTACAACCTGGTGAGAACATCACGTTAGAATATATTTTCCTGCCGCCACTTAAATCATGTTTTCTGTTAAGTGGGGAAGCTTGGAAAGACAACAGATACCATGTGTGGTACGGCCAACCAGGTACCGAAGTGAAATTAGAGCTGGCTAGCTACTTTATAGAGAAAAAAGCACAAGGCCAGACGATCTGTTTAGAGGAATCACTAGTAAACTACGGTAACAGACTTGTTGTTGGCTATGTCATTTATGAGAAAGCACTGCCGCAGTATGCTCAGAAGCCGTGAGTTTCCTGAAAAGAAGTCGTTGTGGCAGTAGAATGAAACCGATAGGAAGTATCGTGAAACAGACAACTACAAACGCTCCAGACGGAACGTCTAAGAAGTAACTTCCGATCATGGCTGCGGCGGATAGTGTTCCGCCGAGCAGCCAGCCGCAGATCAAACGGCTTCTGATCGTTGTATAAAAAATTCCGCTTAACAACGCGGGTACGATCAGATAAGCAAAGACCTGCAAAACTCCCGACATTCGCACTGAGGATGTGATGACAGTGCCAAACAAGGCGTAGAATGCAAAGTCGGTGATGCCATGCTGGCTGTTCGGGATGCGACTGAACGAGGCAGAAATAAATTTCACCCTAAATATATAATGCAAGGTTGCAACTAGAGCATATATGATGCTCGTTGACAGAACCTGGCTCCAGGTCACCCAAAGAATGTTACCAATAAGCAGCTGTTTAATCTGTTCTGAGCCATGCGCCATCTTATCGATCGCGAGCACCGCTGCTGCTGCGCCAAAAGCATAAACCGTGCCGATGACAGCTTCCTCCGAAAAGCGCTGATTTTTTTGT
>CAMAXT010000065.1 GCA_945862295.1 Pseudobacteriovorax antillogorgiicola | reverse complement strand
AGAACCCTGGATCGATCGCTACAGTTAACTTCGCATTGCGCTGAGTTTCAGTAATCTTGAGTTCTTGCTCAGGATTTTCAGTAGACATATTGAGATCTTTTTCATAATCGATTTCACCATACTCATCCTTAGCATCCATAACTTTTTGGGTTGTTGTCAATTTGCTTTGACCAACACCAGCGGTCAGACTGAAGAGGCGCCAAAAGCTCACGCTGCCGCGAATCCCTGCTTCTTGCCGTTGTTTAACAGTCTCAGTTTCTTTCGTTTTATCTTTCTTTTGAGGTTTCACGCTCTTCGTCGATTTAATACTGACGTAAGGGGAAACTGTGATCCCTGCCTGCGCTGCAGAGGAGCAAGTAAATGCCAACGCGGCGATCAAAAATAAAAGCTTATGTTTCATACAACACCTTCCTTCTTCAGTTGCTCTATTGATCGACCAGATATCCGATAGCTTGAGGGTTAATATGCATATTTTATCTTAAATTATAGATAGTTACTGAGCGAAACCGAGTGGGATTATACCGATTTTCTCACCTATTGTTCCGAATACCAAAGACTCTGGGATGTCTTCACATTGGATTTTAAGACCTCGTCATATATATTTTGCAATGATCTAGATAAAACCTCAGCTGGAGCCGTAATGGCAGTCTCTACGTTTATCGCCAGGCGCTATATGCAGGCAGGGCGGAACAACCGCTTTTTCTCCTGGATATCTTTTTTAACAATCGCCGGGGTAGCAATCGGTGTTGCCGCTATGATCGTTGTTTGGTCAGTCATCAACGGATTTGAAACAGAACTCAGAAAAAGATTTCTCGCTGCAAACGCACATGTCATGGCCTATAAGTTCCCGCACGGCATGGCGAACTACGAAAAATGGGCAGAGGATATCGAAAAAGACTTCGGACCACGCATACGAGGTATCTCTCCTTTTATTCATCACGAAACAATGGCTCGTAAAGATACACTGCTGCACGCTGTCCTTATTCGCGGCATAAATCCAGAGCTAAGAGAAAAAGTTCAAAGCCTCGCGTTTATCACCACCCCGCCAGAAGCCTTAAACATACTTCAGGAAGAGATTTCGAATAGAGCTGCAGGGAAGACTGAAGCAGAAATCCCATCTGTAATTTTGGGCACCGGCCTTATGAGTTTGGTAGGAGCCCAGATAGGTGACATAATCGAGCTCGTCCAACCAGATACGCAAAACATCAGCGACATGAAGAAGTTTAAAGTCATCGGCACCTATGACTCCGGTTTAAAGCACTATGACAATAAATTAGTTTTAATGAGTATCGCCACCGCACAGTCTTTTTTTAATTTGGGAAATAAGGTCATCGGACTGGAAATCGGCATGCACGAGCCTTGGAAGAGCCAGGAGCTGGCAGAAGAAATGTCGGCCAAGTACAGCCTCTCAGTCAGAGAATGGCAGTCGTTTAACCGCCCTCTTTTCGAAGCGATGCAAATGGAGCGGGTGGTCATTCTACTCATCACAGGACTGGTGGCCGGTGTTGCTGGTTTTAACATTCTGACAACGATCTTCGTAGCTGTGTCGCAGCGCCAACGAGACATCTCGATTCTCAAAGCGCTCGGTGCGTCCAATAGACAGATCATGATGACATTTATTGAGCAAGGTGTTTACGTCGGCGTCGTAGGCAGTATTATCGGGATGATCTTAGCGGTGATCATCAGTAAGATCCTCGAACGCTACCAATTTGTCGATCTACCGGACCTCTATCTCCTAGCGAAACTGCCGATGACCTACGACTGGTGGGTCTACCTTTCTGTCGGTTTAGTCAGTATTGTGATCGCCGTTATCGCTGGTTTTTTTCCTGCAATGATAGCAAGTAAAGTGAATCCCGTTGAAGGATTCCGAGGTAACCAAGGGGCTGCTTAGAGAGAGATAGACACACGCCAAGCTTGTGTATAATGTTGATAGTTAAAGAAAATCCTGAAGTTGCATCAGAGGATACCGTGACAGAGTCAAACACAGGAACAAGCGTTAAGACCAAAGACGAAGAGTCTTCCAAGGCTAAATCAAAGTCGTTGAAACGCTTTCCACCCAACTCAATCAAGTTGGTGTTTGCCGGTGAATTGGTCATGGCTAAAACCCCGAACCGTGACCTCTCTGGATTATTTAGACGCTATGAAGCGATCTTCGAAAATTTTGCAAACATGCCCAAAGAAGAGCGCCTGATAAATTACAAAATTTTCGCCGCCCTAATTTTGACAAGCCATGCAAAAAAAGCCACCGGGGTTGAAGAGAAGAAAAAGCTTTTCGACTACAAAAACAACTTGTTCGTGACTTTAGCCAATGACCGCGAAGCGCGTCGTAAACTTAATTTCATGTATCTAATGTCCAAAAATTTCCGGGTCATCAAATTTTGTGCTGGCTGCGAACGACGTAACACTGCGGAGAAACTCGATCGGCATCAATGGAAATTCTGCAAAGACTGCGAACTTGACCGCAACTTCTATAACGTGCTTTCGATGCATCATAAATTTAAAGAAGGTTCCTCAACGCTATATTTGAGCAACGACTTAATGGAAAAGGTCAAAGGACTGAACATCAAGAAAAAAGGCAAGCTCGAGGATATGCAGGAAGAAGCACAGTTCCAGAAATACCATTACAATGTCAGAAATTTAGACGCTTTCGAGCTCGAAAGCGTCCTTTTATGGTACAAAAGACTGAATACCTAAGATTCAGTCTCCAAATAGCTTGTTAAAAAATCCACCAGAATTACCACCAGCTTTTTCGCCCGATATCTCTGCAAATTTCTCCAACAATTCTTTTTGTTCTTTATTCAGTTTCTTGGGAACTGCAACTTCAAACTCGACGAAAAAATCACCGCGACCAATTCCTCTGAGATTCGGAACACCGGCTCCAGGAATTGTGAGTCTATGCCCATGCTGGGTGCCAGAAGGAACATCTAAAGTTTTCTCGCCGTCTAAGGTCTTAATATCAAGTTTGCATCCAAGAGCCGCTTGAGCGATGCCTATCTTCTGAGTAAATATAATGTCATTGCCGTCGCGAATAAATTGATCGCTGTCGTTCACATGAATCACTACATATAAATCACCAGCAGGCCCACCGCTGCCACCGCCTTCACCTTCGCCGCTCACTCGCAGCCTTAAACCAGTGTCGACGCCTCCGGGAATCTTGACCGAGATCTTTTTGCGTTCCATGGATGCGCCGCGACCAGAGCAGGCCTTGCACGGTTTAGTGATCTGTTCACCTTCGCCACGACAAGTTGGACACGCGGTTTGGATATTGAAAAAGCCCTGACTTCTGCGAACTTGACCGATACCACCGCAAGTTTTGCAGGTTATCTTACCGCCAGTTTCAGCTCTCCTTCCCTGGCAAGTTCCACATTCAACAGCCTTTTCAAATTCAACGTCTTTTTCGCAGCCAAAAACTGCTTCCTCAAAGGTGATCGCCATATCGTATCTAAGGTCTGCACCGCGGCGAGCACGTGTCCGCCCTCCACCACCGCCAGAGAATCCGAAGAACTCTTCAAAAATGCTGCCAAAGCTTGAAAAGATATCTCCAACATCAGAGAACCCTTGAAAGCCCTGGCCTGACAAACCTTGATGACCGAAGCGGTCATAGGTCGAGCGTTTCTGTTGATCTGATAAAACTTCGTAGGCTTCTGAAGCTTCCTTGAATTTTTCTTCTGCTTCGGTATTCCCCGGATTTCGGTCGGGGTGATATTTCAATGCAGCTTTTCGATACGCCGCTTTAATATCGGATTCACTCGCAGTGCGTTCCATGCCAAGAACTTCGTAATAGTCTCTCTTACTCATAGCTTCCTAGTAGTATGGTTCAGTCTTTAAACGATTGGTCAGCTGTGGGAAAGGTCCCTGATTTCACTTCTTTATCATAAGCAGAAACCGAATCTTGTATGGTTTTAGCTAAATTCGCGTATTTTTTAAGAAATTTTGGGTTAAAGCCGTCATCAAATCCCAGCATATCCTGGAGGACGAGAATCTGTCCGTCACAATCGGGACCAGCTCCGATACCAATCGTTGGAATACCTACTGCCTCGGTCACCTTCTTGGCAACGCTAGCAGGGACCATTTCCAAAACGATAGCGTAGGCTCCCGCCGCTTCTACAATCCGAGCTTCCTCGATCAATTTATCTGCGGCGTCAGTCCCACGACCCTGAATCCGGTAGCCACCCATAGCGTGTACACTCTGAGGTGTGAGTCCCAGATGAGCCATAACGGGAATACCTGCAGCAGTGATTCGTCGAATCGCTTCCGCTACGTCTTCACCGCCCTCAAGTTTCACAGATTGTGCTCCGCCTTCTTGGACAAGTCGGCCAGCATTCTGCAAAGCCTGCTCCGGTGAAAGATGGTAGGACAAAAACGGCATATCGGCACAAAGAAAAGGTTTCTTCAATACGCGAGAGACCGCAGCAACATGATGAACCATATGATCCATCGTTACAGAGATCGTACTGTCATACCCAAGCATCACATTCCCCAAGCTGTCCCCAACTAGAACAATGTCGATGTCGGTTTCGTCGATCAATCGAGCGAATGAACTGTCATAACAAGTGATCGCCGAAATCTTCTTTTTTTCGGCTTTAGATTTCAGAATCTGAAGGACCGTGACGCCCCCTTTTTCTGTATATCTACTCATGACAACTCCTACATGTTCACGAAAACAAATACCGTGCGGTGACTGAGTTTTTTACCTTTTGGAGACCAAAAGGTATACCTTCAAATACAAGTGTGCCCCCTGCATCTGCCGCCTCCGGGCCAATCTCAACCAACCAATCAGCATTTCTGAGGATTTCCAAATGATGCTCTACCACAATGACCGTATGGCCCAAGGCCGTCGCTTTGCGCAGTTGTGACACCAATACAGCTACATCGCGGTCACTTAAGCCAGTAGATGGCTCATCAAAGATCAAAACCATAGGCTTTTTACGGCCAATATTCCGCATTACAGAAAGCAGTTTTAAGCGCTGAGCTTCACCACCAGAGAACGAACTCGTATGCTGACCCAAGGTAATATAACCGAGCCCCATATCGATGACCGTGTCACAAATTTTCACAACATCTTTTAGTTCAAAGAAAAACTGCCGAGCTTCTTTGACTGTCAGAGCCAAGATGTCGGTCATGTTTTTGCCATTAAATGTTACGACCAGAACATTATCCTCAAAACGACGTCCGTTGCAACTCGGACAAATAACTTCCATATCACCAAGGAACGACAGATCTTCGACAATGTTACCAAGTCCCTTGCACATCTCGCAGCGTCCGCCAGACGTATTAAAACTAAACGAACCAGGCGTCAGGCCCTGCTTACGAGCAAGTAACTGGGACGCCAGAAGTTTCCTGATAGGCTCCATGATCCCGAGGTAAGTCGCGATATTTGACCTTGAGCTTCGAGTCAAATCTGCCTGTTGAACATGCATGATTTCACTATGAGCGGTTATTGTTGAAGCTGGACCTATCGATTTAAAAACGGCATTCGACGTTTCAAACTTTTCCTTCGACTGCTTCAAACTGCGGGCAATTGCTGGATATAGCGTGTGTTGAATCAAACTGGTTTTACCGCTTCCACTGACACCACACACTGCAGTCAGAGCGCCAATCGGAAAATGGACGGTAATGTCTTTTAAATTATGAGTGCTCGCACCTTTTAGTTCGATAAACTGATCGAACGAAGTTCGATCAGACGCTTTGATTTCAAAACTTTGATCAACTTTATGTGCATGCGGCAATCCTGCGAATACCAGTTCACCGCCTTCATGCCCCGCTTTTGGTCCCAGTTCAACTAAGTAATCAGCGCTATTGATCATTTGTCGATCGTGTTCGACAAGAACAACGGTATTTCCTTGATCCTGTAGCGTCCTAACGATACCGATAAGGTTTTCGGTATCGCGCGCATGCAACCCCGAACTCGGTTCATCCAAACAATACAACGAATCGGTCAACGCACTCCCCAAACACCTCGCCATATTGATACGCTGCATCTCACCACCAGAAAGCGTGCGCGATGGCCGTTCCAACGTCAAATAGGTGAGGCCTGTATTAATCAAATAGTTAAGTCGCGAATCAAGCTCTTCGAGAGCATCCGAGATTCCCATACCCTCAGGTGTTTGTCCTGACGGCTGTTCCCTTAATGTTGCTGTTTGCGCTGAAATCCAGCTATTTATGCCACCGATGCTCATACGGCCGACTTCACCGAAATTTTTTCCGCTAATTTGACAAGCTAATGCTTTTTGATTTAACCGCATACCACGGCAAGAATGACAGAGTACGTAGTTACGAAAACGGGATGAATGAATGCGAAAATGCGCCTTATACTTTTTACTATCGAGATAGGCGAAAAATCCCTCGATACCGTCATACCGTCCGCCGTCGCCTTGTCTTAACCATCGCATTTCGTCAGGGCTGTATTCAGCGAAACTTTTATCCGTATCAATTTTGAGTTTTTTTCCACTTGTCTTCGCCCACGCATAATAAGCTGCAAATTTTCCGAAGTTCCAGGGAATTACGCTTTCAGAATTTAAACTACCAGCCATATCAGGGAGAACTTTTTCCCAATCAATATCACTAGTGTAACCAAAGCCCTGACACTGGCTACATGCTCCTAACGGATGGTTATGTGAAAAAAGAATTTCGGAGGGCTCGATGTAACTTATCGAACAACGAGGACAATCTAGAGTGTCTGAATATACATTCTTCGACCAATCTTCCTGATCGCAGAAAAACATCAAACCACGGCCTAACTTTAACGCGAGTGCGATTGATTCTCTAATCCGGCCATCCTGAGACTCTTCAATACCAAGTCGATCAACAACAACTGCTGCACCTTTAAGTGCCGTTGCTTTTACGTCGGCAATTTTGGTTAAGACGTACCCATCGTTATCATCAGGAACAATCAACCGAGAAAAACCTTGGGCTTCTAATTGGGTTTTAAGTTCCTTGAGCGTAATTTTCCCCCATTTTGACAACGGGGCACAGACGAGAAGTTTTGCGTTTAATTTCCGTTCAAGAATATCTCTAGTGATGGACTCTGAATTTGATTTTTCGACTAGCTGATTGCATTTGTAACAAACCACATGCGACTTATGAGCAAAGATTACTCGCAACAGGTCGTTGAGTTCAGTGGCCGTTCCTACTGTTGAACGACTGGTTGCTTGACTGCGCGCTTGCTTTACTGCGATGGCCGCCGGAAGGTTTCGTAAGTCATGCACCTGTGGCTTTGGCAAAGCTTTTAAATATTGGCGTGCGTAACTTGAAAGACTTTCAACAAAACGACGATAAGACTCAGCATAAAACGTGTCAAATACCAGCGAACTCTTACCCGATCCCGAAACTCCGGTCACAACGGTAATTTTCCCAAGCGGCAAATTTAGGTCAAACCCTTTTAAATTATGGGTCCTTACACCGGTTAGGCTTATCTGCTCGTTAGATACGTTTTTTTTGGAAACCAATTTCAATACCAAATATTTCTGTTTCGGTGGTTCAAGTAAATAAACATTAAGGCCAGGAAAAACCATGACCTGCCAACACTGATTCGCTATACTTTATAGCAGTCCATCACAAAAAAAACGAGGCGCCCGTGCGACAACCAACTGAATTGAAATCACCCGTTGGCAGATTTCTAGGAGCGTTTGTAGGATTTATCGCCATTATTGGATTAGGAGTCTTCTATCTAACCCTTGATGACGAGTCTGCACCAACAGCGAAACAATCTAAAGCATCACCGAATTCCGACAGCAAAGAAAAACCCGATGCACTTTTCTATAAACGCTTAGGCACAAGTCCAATCGTCAATAATGAGAACTCTAAGAAGCAGTCGCAAAGTGGACCTGGCGACGGCTACACATTGGAGATTAAAGTTACCGAGACCCGCTCCGAGGCCGAACAACTAATCGATACTCTTAGGGAAAAGGGTGTCGATGCCTATTACACACCAATCGCGGTCAAAGGCAGAGTGCAGTACAGAGTTAGGTTTGGAATCTACAATAATCCAGACAATGCTCTCGCGGAGTCACAGAAAATCATTCAGGCGCATAATGTGCCCAATAAAGTGATAAAGCTGCGCTGAATTATTTTTCTATCGGCTGGGTCTTTGTTTTCTGATCGATCTTACCGTCGCCATCGAAATCAAAGATTGTCGTCTCTACGCCGGAGTCTTCAGCTAATACGTCGACCATTTCAAAGCGACCGTCGCGATCAAAATCCCAACCTGTGAAACCCTTTTGCTTCTTACGATCTCCGTTTGAATAGTGCCATTCAACGAAAACTGGGGTTTCGTTTGGAAGTAAGCCTTTATGAACCTCGGTATCACCTGTGGTGAGAAGATAGTGTGTTTTTGTAACTGAGTCATTTTTCGCTGTGTCAGTGGTCGAACAGCCCAATACAGCCAACGAAATCAACAATAAGATTGAGTGTTTTAGCTTATTTTTAACCATATTTTTCGCGCCTGTAATGAAAAGATATGCTAAACATATCGGTTCACTGTATTTGTCGGAAGATAATGCCATTTCCTGAGAATGGTCGAACCGCACCGCGGAAGGTTACATGGAAAACCCTGAAATCATTAGAAATTTTTGCATCATCGCCCACATCGATCATGGCAAATCTACGCTTGCTGACCGAATCATCGAGTTTACCGGTGCCTTGACCAACCGCGAAATGAAGAACCAAGTCTTAGATAGTATGGATATAGAGCGTGAACGTGGGATCACGATCAAAGCCCAAACCTGTACGATGCACTACAAGGCAAAGAACGGCATAACCTACCTGTTCAACCTGATTGACACTCCTGGGCACGTCGACTTCAGTTACGAAGTATCTCGCAGTCTTTCTGCTTGCGAAGGTGCGTTAGTTATTGTCGATGCCAGCCAAGGTGTTGAAGCACAAACTGTTGCGAACGTTTTGCTAGCTACAACCGCAAAGCTTACTCTTATTCCTGTCATCAATAAAATCGACCTGCCAAGTGCAGATCCCGATCGTGTAAAAATTGAAATTGAAGAAGAACTCGCGATCGAAGCAGATGACGCTATCCTTTGCAGCGCCAAAACTGGAATCGGTATCAGCGATCTATTAGAAGCAATCGTTGCTCGCATTCCTCCTCCAAAAGACCGTCGCGAGGAAGAACTCAAAGCTCTTATTTTTGACAGTTGGTTTGATCCATATCTTGGTGCAGTGTCTCTCGTCCGCGTCATTTCTGGGAAAATGAAAGTCGGCGAAAAAATGATGATGATGTCGACTGGCAAATCATATGAAATTCTAAAGTTAGCGAAGCTCACACCTAAAGCTGTCGAAGTCAAAGAACTTTCTGCTGGTGAAGTAGGTATCACTTCTGGATCAATAAAAGGCGTTGCAGATACGCGTGTCGGCGATACGATTACAGATCCTTTGCGCCCGGCAAAAGAACCTATCCAAGGATTTAGAGCAGCGAAACAGATGGTTTTTGGCGGGATCTTTCCTGTAGAAACAAACGAATTCCATATGCTGAAAGAATCTCTTGAAAAGCTGCAAATGAACGATGCGTCTTTAACATTCGAAGTCGAAAGTTCAAACGCACTCGGCATGGGATTTCGCGTTGGTTTTCTCGGTCTGCTCCATATGGACATCGTCCAAGAGCGCTTAGAACGCGAGTACAACATGGACCTGATTTTCACAGCTCCTTCTGTAGTTTATCATGTTGTGCGTGTTGACGGTGTGCTCATGAAAATCGAAAACCCTGCAAAGATGCCCGATACAACAAAGATCCAACATATTGAAGAGCCTTACGCTTCGCTTCATATTCATACTCCAGAAGAATTTATCGGCGGCATTCTAAAGCTTCTGACTGAGCGTCGCGGCATCCAAAAAGGCCTCGATTACACGTCCTCAAAACGAGTTAAGATCAGCTACCACATCCCTATGAACGAAATGATTTTCGACTTCCACGACAAGATGAAGAGTATCTCACGTGGCTACGCCTCAATGGACTACGAGATGATCGATTACCGCGAAGGTGATCTGGTTAAGCTCGACATTTTGGTCAACGGCGAACCTGTTGATGCCCTTTCATGTATTGTGCACAGAGGAACCTCAGCAATCCGTGGACGTTTACTGTGTAAGAAGCTAAGAGAAATCTTACCGCGCCAAATGTTCCAGATCGCGATTCAAGCGAGTATCGGTAGCAAAGTCGTTGCGCGCGAAACAGTCTCAGCTATGCGAAAAGACGTTACTGCAAAATGTTACGGTGGTGACATCAGTCGTAAGAGAAAACTCTTAGAAAAGCAAAAAGAAGGAAAGAAGCGGATGAAGTCGATCGGTAAGGTCGAAATTCCTCAGGATGCGTTTATGGCCATCCTTCAACTTGATGATGACTGACTATACCTGACTATATCTGGACAAGAGCTAGCTTGGAAATTGGGGCAAGATCAAAACGATCTTCGCCCCATTTTTAAAGCCTTGTTCAAACTGAATTGTGCCACCGTGATTCTCGATAATTTGTTTGCAAATATGCAAACCCATTCCTGTTCCTTCATCTCCCTTAGTCGAGAAATACGGTTCGAAAATCTTCGACATGATGCCATCATCTATACCGGTTCCTTGATCAACCACACCGACTTGAATCTGATTATTTTCTGATGAGATTGTGACAGCAATTTCGGTATGACTCTTCATACGGTTTGCATAAGCAGCATTGTCGATCAAATTCTTGAATACCTGAATCAACTGCTGCCTATCACCTTTAACCCATGCAGACTGATCTCGACCCTCAACCTGAATCACCATCCCAGACAGCTTTTGTTCTTCCTGCAGGTGGCGAATCGCATCCGAAACAGCCTGATTAATTGCAATCGGTGTTCGGTAGGTGCTGTTTCTTTTAACAAAGAGATCGCGCAGCGCGTGGATAATATCATTTAACTTTTGGCTATTACGTTCGATATTGCGAGCCATTTTGATCGCAGAAGAGATCCGTGGAGTAGTACTTTCTAAAGTGTCTGGAAGCAGCGCTGCATTCATATTGATAACTGCAAGCGGGCCGTTAATCTCATGCATAACCATTGAGGCTATCTGCTTTAAGTCCCGCAGATCGACACCGTCGCGAAAGGAATTCCCTTCCGCTTTAAGCATCCCAGTCGCGATCTTCCGTAAATCCTCCTCAAACATTGAGACCGTACTGACAGCATCCTGGTGGAGTCTACGAATTTGAGCAAAATGCCGAGCTGCAGAAACAAGCGCTCTAAGGTCAAAAGGCTTTTGAAAGAGCGCATCCGCCCCAAATTCATATGCAGTGTGCGACTGAAGATCTGAGAATCCACTCATGCAGATCATGACGGACCGCTCATTCGCACCTTCAAGATTTAAACGTTTTAGAAGCTCTTCGCCAGTTCCATTGGCCATTCTTATATCAGTGATGACAACATCGGGCTTATTAGCTTTCCAAACGTCGAATGCTTCGTTGCCGCTACCAGCGTCAAAAACTATACAGCCCTCTGTTTCGAAGCGAATTCTGAGTTGTTCACGAATTTCTTCTTCGTCATCAACGATGAGTACTGAAAAACCAAAAGGCTCTGTCCTAGTTGAGTCAATTTTTTGTGCTGCTAGCGACATCTTTAGTCGACCCTCCCCCTTTGGCATATAAACAAAAGTACATATAAAGAATATTACAAGGTCGGGTAAAAAACAATTTAACCGACTGTTTTTATTTTATTTTCCTCAAAAACTTTAATGAATTTGCTGTGTCTCATTACTTACCTCTAACCAATGCGGGTATTTTCCCTCAAGCCGGACATCAACTCACATAATTCGATATAATATTATCAACCAATCACACTCTGGATTTCCCATGCAAGCTCCTATTGTCATCAAGTTTGGCGGCAGCTCCCTGCAAGACCCGGCAGCTCTCGTGCACGTCCAAGCAATCATTAAATCGATAAATCCTCGTCCGGTTGTCGTTCTTTCTGCGATGGGCGGGATCACGGATAGTCTGCTAGACGGCATCAAAGCCGCCACTTCTGGTAAGGATTACCAAGGAGTTGTTCAGGCGTTTAAAAAACGTCATTGGGACCTAATCGACTCCATTGTGACCACCGAAAGTTTACGCAGTCCGCTCAAAGAAGAAGTCGATCATCACAGTGACGAGTTGCTCGCGTTGTACAAGAGTCTGCAAGTTCTAGGAGAAATTTCAGAACGCACCTCTGACCGCATCGTTGCGCGCGGGGAAAAAGTCATCTGTCAAATCTTAGGCGGCATGCTGGCAAGCATGGGACTGCCGGCGAAAATATTTGATCCAACAGAACTCATTAAAGTCTCCAATCAGTTTGGATCAAGCTTTCCAGATTTGCCTCTCTGCCGGACGAAAACCCGAGCACTATTACAAGAGGCGCTAGCCAGTAACACCATCTGCGTCGTGCCAGGTTTCATTGGAAGTGACGACAAGGGAAATCTAGTCACCCTTGGACGCGGAGGGACAGATCTAACTGCAACGATTTTAGGCTACAGCCTGGATGCCAAGGAAGTTCGGCTATACAAAGAAGTCTACGGTCTAATGACTGCCGACCCCCGCATCGTCAGCGAAGCGAAAGTCATCAAAGAGCTCCACTACCGCGAAGCTGCAGAATTAGCATACTACGGCGCGAAAATCTTACACCCGCGCTCAATCATTCCTCTGCAGAAATCAAAAATTCCTCTGATCATTCGCAACACATTTGACCCGCATGATGTCGGCACAACAATTAGCGAAGATGTCTCTCCCGGCCCCTTCCCAGTTAGAGCCTTAACGGCCATCAGCAACCAATCGCTAATCTCTGTGGAAGGCAAAGGCATGATCGGCGTGCCAGGTGTGGCTGCGAGAACATTCGAAGCACTTGCACGAACAAATATCTCCGTAACGGTCATTAGCCAAGCTTCCAGTGAAGCAAGTATTTGCTTTGCAGTTCCAGACAGCGAAGCAGAAAAAGCCGTCTCCGAGCTCAATTCCGTTTTCCGTTTAGAAAAACAATACGGCCTTATTGATGACGTTAAAGTCCTATCTGGTCAAGCTGTCGTCGCTATCGTCGGACTTGGTATGCGTGGTACCCCAGGTATCGCAGCAAGAACCTTCAACGCTCTGGCTAAGCACCGTATCAATATCGAAGCTATTGCTCAGGGATCTTCAGAACTAAACATTTCAGTCGTCATCAGTCAGCATCAAATTCCCGACGCACTAAGAGGTCTCCACCGAGAGTTCCGACTAGAGAAAAGCTGGTCAATCCCTCTCATGTCGGACAATCACGTGCACTACCTAAACTACGGCTTTGGCCAAATCGGTCGAACACTGGCCAAACAAATACTCGATCAGAAATCCTACCTAAGAGAGAAACTCAATATCGATGTTACATGTTCTGGAGTCATGGATTCCTCTGGAATGGTTATCGACCAAAACGGCATCTCAGAAAACTCTTTGATCGATCTATGCCTCCTCAAAGAAAAAGGAATCAAACTTGCCGCAGCTCCGGGTCACAACTTTCATGTCGGGACATCAGCAATCCGATCAATCATGTTTAAATTACCATTTCCACGACCAATCTTGGTCGACACTTCGGCAACCGACTCCTGGGAAGACTTCCTAACAGCAGTTCAATCCGGCTGGCATGTCGTCACCGCCAACAAAAAACCAATGGCTGTTGATCAAGACAAATACGACCTGCTATTCGCCGAAGCAAAAAAGAAGAATGTCCAAGTCCGCTTTGAGGCCACTGTCGGAGCCGGCCTACCGATCCTCGACACCATCAAAAAACTGCACGAGTCCGGTGACCAAATTATTTCTATAGAAGGTTGCTTCTCAGGTACTCTTGGATTCCTTTTTACTGAACTCGAAAAAGGTACCCCTTACTCCGAAGCCGTTAGCCTCGCCTACTCGAAGGGATATACCGAACCTGATCCGAGGGAAGATTTAAGCGGTGCGGACGTTGCCAGAAAGGCACTTATTCTCGCCCGGAGTCTGGGCAAGAGACTGAACTTCTCCGACATCAACGTCGAATCGCTCTATGACGACAGCCTATCGTCCGACCTCCCCCAAACCTTTCTCGAGAACCTTAAAAAAGTTGACGATCAATGGGGCAAGAGAATCAAAGCAGCGGAAAAAAACAATGCCGTCCTGCGCTATGTCGCCCGGATCGGCCAGAAAATCTCTGTCGGTGTCGAAGAGGTTCCAAAAAATTCTCCATTTGGTCGCCTTCAAGGCACTGACAACCAGGTCTGTATCACAACAAACCGGTATAAAAACAATCCGCTCATTGTTACCGGCCCAGGTGCTGGTGCAGATGTTACAGCTGCCGGGGTTTTAAACGATATCTTAGCCATCGCAATTTCAGGTTCATAGGTACGGAGCTAACTATGAAAGCGTCAGTATTTGTTCCTGCCACAATCGGCAACGTTGGCCCCGGCTTTGACTGCTTCGGGTTATGTGTTGGTTCCTTAGGTGACATCATCACGATAGAACTCACAAAAAGCCCTTCAGAAATTGTCGCCTCTGAAGGATTCGATGCTGCTGCAGTTCCCAAAGACCCGCAACGCAATTGCACCGTTATCGCAGCTCTCAGTATGCTTAAAATGCTGGGCGATCGGCGCAATGTGCGTGTAAGTTACAAAAAACAAATCCCGGTATCAGGTGGTTTAGGATCTAGTGCAGCTGCTAGTGTCGGCGGTGCCTTAGGCGCACTACTCGCTGCTGGTAAACCAATTGATCGCCGTTTAGTCGCTCTCGCTGCGCTTGACGGTGAAGAATCAGTGGCTGGCCGGCATCTCGATAATATAGCTCCTTGTATAACTGGCGGACTATCGATTGTTAGAGACACTCATTCTACGGACTTTTCCGCTCTAGCATCTACTCCCGATTGGTGGATCACAGTTGTCACTCCGGCTTACCGACTCGATACTAAGATCGCTCGCTCTGTTCTCCCTTTAGAAGTTAAAAGAGAGTTGATGGTTGCGCAGATGGCACACGCGTCTTCACTAGTATTGGCATTTGCCAACAACGATCCAGCGCTTGCCAGCAGAGCCCTAAACGATCTCTACGCCGAACCACACCGATCACCTCTCCTGCCAAAATTTGTCGAAGCAAAAGCTGCAGCGATAAAAGCAGGTGCTTTAGGAGCATCGATAAGTGGAGCGGGACCAACAATATTTGCAATATCCGAAACTGAAAAAATCGCCATCAACGTTCGCGAAAATATCTGCAAAATTTACGGCAATACATCACTCGCACACACTAGCAAGATCCCGAGAGAAGGGGCTCGCCAAGTAGCAATCTAGAGATAGGACTGAAAATTGAACAAAGAATGGCAACAATGCGTTAAGTGCGGAATGACGTACGACCTAAACAACGTCGTCTATCAATGCACCTGTGGTTCAATGCTCGAGATCGCTCGTGACCCAGCTATCTTTCAAAAAATTACAAAAGATCAGTTTAAAAGCAGACGCCTCTCGACAAAAGATATCGACCGCAGCGGTGTCTGGAGATTCCGCGAATTTATTTGCGAAGCCTCAGCTCCGCACGCAGTCACCCACCCTGAAGGCAATACCAACATTTACCAACGCGACGAATTGTCTATTTTCGGCGCCGTCGACAATCTCTGGTTCAAACACGAAGGAGAAAACCCAACAGGCTCTTTCAAAGACCGCGGCATGACTGTCGCCGTTACCCAAGCAAAAAAAATCGGACTCTCGTTTGTCGGCTGCGCATCCACAGGCAATACCAGTGCTGCGCTTGCTGCTTATGCTGCGCAAGCTGGCCTTAAAGCGGTCGTATTCATACCTGATGGCAAGATTTCCACCGGTAAACTCGCGCAAGCCCTTGCCTACGGGGCACATTGCATTGCAGTGCAAGGCGACTTCGACACTGCCATGACACTGGTACAAGAAGCCGGTCGCGACTGTGGCATGTATGTCGTTAACTCAATCAATCCCTTCAGACCTGAAGGTCAAAAATCGATCATTTTTGAAGTGCTTGAATTCTTCGACTACGAGTCTCCCGATTGGATCGTCGTCCCAGCAGGAAATCTGGGCAACACCAGCGCCTTTGGCAAAGCCGTTCTCGAGTTGTATAATGCCGGCTGGATCAAGAAAATGCCTCGCATAGCTTCGGTACAAGCCGAAGGAGCAAACCCATTCTTCAAAAGTTATAAAAATAATTTCGCAAAACTCGAGCCGATAAAAGCAGAGACCTATGCCACCGCTATCCGCATCGGCAATCCAGTTAACTTCGAAAAAGCATACAAAGTCATTCAAAGTACCAATGGCGTGGTTGAAGAAGTCACCGACCACGAAATCACAATCGCTAAACAAACCATCGATCGTTCTGGCATCGGTTGCGAACCAGCAAGTGCTAGTTCTCTTGCAGGAGTAAAAAAACTAGTCGCCGCCGGCATTATGAAAAAACACGAAAAAGTCGTGTGCATCCTCACCGGAAATATCTTGAAGGATACCGACGCGATCCTAAAAAGCTCGACTAATGCAGTGAAGGTATTTTCTGGAGATTTAAAAAAACTTAAGGAATTGTTGGCGGCCCTGTAATCGGCTTCCAGAATTATTTTTACGCAGCTGATCAGAGAATACTACCGCTGTGACAACAACCAAAATAAAAGCATATCGTACTTCACTGTCCTGAAAAGCATTCTGCGTCATCCCACCTAGCAAAAGCGCTAACACACTTTGCAAAGGTGCTTGTCCCAACTCAGAATTCCTTGACCGAAAAAGAACCCAAATTACCCAACCCAACCAAAATGCAAAGAACGTGAATCCAATCAATCCAGCATTTACAAGAATCTGCAGCAAAAGATTATGGGCTTCATATTTGCGAAAAAAATCTTGATAACCCAACGCATTATAATATTGAGTCCTATAGGCCGTTCCCAGATTCTCTCCATGCCCAAGAACCGGTCGTTCCTTGAACATCTGCCAATGGACTTCCCAAAATACAATCCTGTCATCCAGCAACTGCCCCGAAGCATCAGGATTCTCAACCATCTGATGAAACCTGGAACTCACAGGATTTTTCGTTGCAAGTGTTCCAACCACCGCCACAAAAAGGAGCGCTACCCCAACTAGTCGAGTTCTCCCCCTAAGCATTAACCAGACATTACAAAGCAAAACTAAAATAGCAACCGCCTGAGCAGACCTAGATTTACTCGCAATAAGTAAAAGCAAAATACCAGCAAACATCAACACGGAGGACCTCTGCTTCGGATGGCGAAGAAATGCCACCGTCACGAAAGGAAACAACACCAGTCCGACGTAAGCGAGAGTAAGAGGATGAGAATAAAATCCCTGTGCTCTTGGAAAGGTATCTGCGATCGCTGAACCCGAAAGTTTCCAACTAAAAATCATCTGACTTATTGCGACA
>CAMAXT010000064.1 GCA_945862295.1 Pseudobacteriovorax antillogorgiicola | reverse complement strand
CTAGATGCCTACATGGTAGAGGGTGATTTACGTCGTGAAATCGCTCTCAACATTAAGCGTTTGATCGATCTTGGAAGCTACCGTGGTGTTCGTCACCGCAGAAGTCTTCCTGTACGTGGTCAGCGAACCAAAACCAATTCAAGGACTCGTAAAGGTCCTCGTAAAACGGTTGCGGGTAAGAAAAAAGCGCCAGCAGGTAAATAATATTTTCTTTGTCTTATTTGATATGAGGATGGCCGTTTAATGAAAGCGCCAGTAAAAAAGAAGAAGGCTAAGCGCAATATCCCAAGTGGTGTTGCCCATGTGTTTGCAACTTTTAACAACACAATCATCACAATCACTGATTGTAACGGTGATGTAGTTAGCTGGTCGACAGCTGGATCAAAGGGCTTCAAAGGGTCGCGTAAATCGACTCCTTTCGCAGCCCAGGTTGCAGCGGAAGAAGCAGCGAAAAAAGCTATGGACGCTGGCATGCGCTCTTGTGCTGTTCTTGTTAACGGCCCAGGGGCCGGTCGCGAGAGTGCAGTAAGAGCAATTGCAGCTACTGGAATCAAAGTTACCATGGTGAAGGATGTAACGCCTGTTCCTCACAATGGTTGCCGTCCGCCGAAACGTCGGCGCGTTTAATAACATAATATCTCATTTGGAGGATTGGCATTGGCCAGATATTCAGGACCCGTTTGTAGATTTTGTCGCCGCGAAGGTGCAAAGCTATTTCTTAAGGGTGATCGTTGCTTAACAGACAAGTGCGCATTCGAGCGTAAAGGATATGCTCCTGGTCAACACGGCCAGAAACGCGGCAAAGTTTCCGAATACGGAAGCCAGTTGCGTGAGAAGCAAAAAGTAAAACGCGTTTACGGTATGCTAGAGCGTCAATTCCGCCTAACTTTCGCACGATCTGCGAATGAGCGCGGCGTTACTTCTGACATCTTCTTCCGTAACCTTGAACTCCGATTGGACAGCGTTGTTTACCGCATGGGCTTTGCTCGTAGCCGTAACGAAGCTCGACAAGTAGTTCGTCACAATCACATCCATGTAAACGGCAAACGTTGCAACATTCCAAGTGCAAAGATGTCTATTGGTGATGAAATTGCTTTGGCTCCAAAAGATGCAAAAGCAGGGATGTTCTCTCTAGCTTCTGAACTTTATGCTAAACGTGCAACTCTTCCGTGGTTCCAAGTTGATCACACGAAAAGCAGCGGGAAAGTAGTTTCTAACCCAACGCGTGATGACATTCATATGCCTGTTAAAGAGCGTCTGATTGTTGAGTTGTATTCTAAGTAATAGCCGTAGTGTTTTTGTTTTCGGCTATTATTTCTAGATCCTGTTCTTAAACGTATCTTACGGAGATATGAACTATGCATCGTAACTGGCAAGACCTCATTCGTCCAAAGAGTCTCGAAGCTGATACTCTTAACGATACTTATGGCAAGTTCGTAGCTAAACCGCTCGAGCGCGGATACGGTCTGACTCTTGGCAACTCTCTTCGTCGTGTTTTGCTTTCAAGCATCAACGGTGCGGCGATCATTGCAGTTAGAATTCAGGGCGTTGATCATGAGTTTTCTACTGTTCCAAGTGTAAAAGAAGACGTAACCGACATTATCCTTAACCTCAAGCAAGTCAGCTTGCGCTACCTCGGCGAAGCGGATGCTGTTTTGAAGCTTGAAGCAAATGGTAGTGGCGTTGTTAAAGCTGGCGATATTCAAACCAACGGCGACGTTGAAATTTTGAACCCGGACCAAACAATCGCGACTTTAGATGCTGGCGGTAAACTTTCTATGGAGATGGTAGTACGCCATGGCCGTGGTTATGTTTCTGCAGACCAAAATCGTACTGAAAATCTTCCAGACGGAATGATTGCAATCGATTCTATCTTTGCACCGGTTCGCCGCGTTGCTTACAACGTGTCTAACGCACGTGTTGGTCAAATGACTGACTACGACAAACTCAGCATTGAGGTTTGGACTAACGGCGCAGTACGTCCTGATGATGCAATTGCATACGCTGCAAAGATTCTAAAAGAGCAGCTAACTATTTTCGTTAACTTCGACGAAACAGAAGAAGAGAGCGTTCGCACTCCTGAAGAATCTTCTTCGAAACCAGCGTTGAATGACAATTTGTTCAAAACAGTTGACTCACTCGAGTTGAGTGTTCGTGCAGCAAACTGCCTTGAAAATGCAAATATCAAGTTTATCGGTGAGCTTGTTACCAAGTCAGAAACAGAAATGTTGAAGACGAAAAACTTTGGACGTAAGTCACTCAACGAAATTAAAGACATCCTTGCAGAAATGGGTCTCTCTCTTGGCATGAAGATTGATGGTTTCGATCCATCAACTCTCAGAAGACAAGAAGATGACCAGATGAAACAATAAAGGAATCGAGAAATGCGCCACGGTCATGGCTACAGAAAATTAGGACGAGTATCCTCTCATAGACGTTCAATGTTGCGAAATATGGCAACTTCTCTCTTGGTACATGAGAGAATCGAAACGACAGTACCGAAAGCAAAAGAGCTTCGCAGTATCGTCGACAAGATGATCACTCTTGGTAAGCGCGGCGACTTGCACGCGAGAAGACAAGCTGCGTCTTATCTTTTCAGTGATGAAGCTGTTAAAAAGGTTTTCAGTGACCTGGCTAGCCGTTTCAAGGATCGTCCTGGTGGTTACACTCGGATTCTTAAAAAAGGTTATCGCTTTGGCGATGGCGCAGATATGGCTTTTCTTGAGCTCGTTGACTACGACCATACAACTGGCGTCAAGACAGAAGAAGCTCCAGCAGCTGTTGCAGCTCCTGAGAAAAAGAAAGCAAAGAAACCAGCTAAAACCGAAGCATAATCAGCTTTAGTAATAAATTCATTGGGTTCTCGACCCGGTTACCTTTGGTGACCGGGTTTTTTGCTGCCTTTTGTGGATATAATCCCCTGAAAATATTATGATAACCGTAATATTCAATCGGAGGGTGAAATATGCGTAACGCATTCCGTCTCGGAATTTTGTTTTTGATGATTTCCGGATGCAGGGACGATTCGAATGGCATTTTCAATTCTCTCAATAGCATGATTTTTAAGTCCTTCGGCTTTTCGCTCGGCAACAATGCATTAAATTTATCGATCAAGGAATTGCGCCTGTCTGGCAATATCACCGAGTCTGAAGTTGAAATCGAAGGTCAAGTAGAAGAAGTGAGTTCGAACAATACCTATTTCGTGATTTCCGATCAGACTGCTCGTTTGTTGGTAGTTACGACCGATCTTCTTCCAAAAGTAAGGGACGTTGTTTTTGAAAAAGGAAAAGGGTCATCGGTCAAGGTTATAGGCAAGGTTGAGATCGGGAAAAAAGGGTTACCCTTTTTGAAGGCGTCAGCAGTCACAACATCGGAATCGTTACCGGAAGACGGACAAAAATCGTAACATGCGTTTGTATCTCTACATTCTGAAAGAATATTTGAAGTACGTAATCGGTACGATTGTACTGACAGTATTTCTTTTTGTTCTTTTTGATTTTATTCATAAGACGACGAAGTATTTTGCCGAGTTCGACCCGAAATCTTCCCACATTCTTCAGTACTATATTTTTCAAATTCCAGGGCAGGCTGTCCAGGCTGTTCCGATTGCGGGATTACTTGGTTCTGTAATCTGCATGATTTTACTTAGTCGAACGAACGAAATCACTGCAATGCGAGCCGCTGGTATGGGCCCGTTCAAGTTAGCGCTGCCACTAGCCTTTGGTGGAGCGGTTCTGAGCTTGGTTTCCCTTTTGACTGGTGAGTTTGTGTTGCCGAAGATGGCGAAAAAAGTTCACTACGTGCAGCAAGTATTGATCGAAGGTGAAGAAAGTGATGAGTTTGCAGTAGGCGTTCGTTGGATAAAAAACGAACAGAAACTGATTAACTTCGGAGACTACGATCCACTGACGAAAACAATTTCGTTCATGAAGGTGTTAGAGGTTCGGCCAAATTTTCGACCAATTTCTTCCACTGAAGCAAGTTTGGCGATTTACAAAGAAGAGACGAAAAGCTGGTTATTGCGCGATATCAAGAGAGTGTATTTCAAACGTAATGGTGTTGTTGATCGTGTTGAACAACTTGATTCCTTGAATCTTGAAATACCGGTCGAACCTAAGAAGCTGAAGAAAGACCGGCGTAAACCAAATGAAATGAGTCTTGTTGAACTCAAGGAAGCGATTCAAAGGGGAGAGACTTCAGGGATTGACACGCTTCCGTATCAGGTGGATTTTCATGGTAAGATTGCCTATCCGTTTGCCGCTTTCGTTGTGAGTTTGATAGGTTTAAAATTTGGTTATAAATCAGAGCGTGCAACAGATACTGCGAAAGGTGTTCTTCTCGCGTTTTTTATCGGGATTAGTTACTGGTTTTTTCTGAGTGCAGGACGCGCATTATCTTTACGTGGAAATTTGCATCCAATGATCTCAGCGTGGATGCCAAATATAATCATTTTGGCCGCTGTCTTTGTTGATACATGGAGAAGCCGTAAGGTCTGAGGTGGTTGGTATTTTGACCCGGAGCTGGCAGAATACTAAATATAGCGGATTGGGTACTGAAAAGTTCAGGTTAATACAGGAGAAGATTTATGATGAAAGTTTTAGCTTTTGTGGCGGCAGTTGGCTTTTTCCTCACTGGATGTACGGGTGGTGATACGGCTCCCTCTGAACCTGTAGCAAACGACCAAGCAGCGCCGTCAATTCCAGATTCGCCCGGAGAATCTGGTGAGTCAACAGAAAAACCCGCGGGTGCTGGCGAGGCGGGTGCAACTCTTCCAGCTACTGAAAAGAGCCAACCAAACGTCGAAGCCGCGAATCGCTCAGCCCCCCCAGCCGCTGGTACCGTAAATTCTGGTGCATTGAATGTGCGTTCTGGTCCAGGAATGAAATTCGAAGTGCTTAGGGTTTTGAAAAAAGGTGAAGCAGTAAATGCCACTGAATGCGGGATTGTTTGGTGTAAGATTGGTGAAGGCCAGTTTGTTTCAAAAAAATATTTAAACTAAACCGTGATTGGTTCAGTAAACTTGGATCGAGATCACTTGTAATAACTATGTATCAACCCCTAAATCGATCTATTTAGGGGTTTTTATGCTCAGCCGATTTAGTCACACTTGCCCCAAGCTGGAAGCCGGCAACGCTCTCGATTCTGCATTTGCTGCAGCCAAAGTACATTGTTTTGAACCACCTTAACTCATTGAGTTTATAAGAATAAAATTCATGGTTCTCAAGGTTCTCAACCGATCGCCGATCCCTCAAATACTGGCATTCTAGAGGATTGGAGGACCCCGTGAGCAATTTATCGGCAGCAAAGACTGCAAAAGAGTTTTCCCTATATCGTATAGAGAAGATTCTCGATAACTCGAGCACTGATTTTGACTTGTTCATTACCCTAGAAAGTCATTTCATCCTCTATAGCGGCAACGGTTACAAATGGAATAAGGACGAACTGAACGGACTGCTACAAGCAGGGCATGATTCCCTGTTTATCCGTAATATTGATCTCACTAAAGCTAAAATGTATGAGACTATTACGGCTTTGCCGTCGATTGCAAAAGATTTAGCGCCGCCGGAACGCATTCAAAAAATCGAGCAGATTGGCGCACAGTTTATTAAATGTCTGCATGAAGGTGAGTTGACTGAGTCGACTGTCCACAAAGCCGAATCGATCGCAAAGAGCATGGTCGAGTGTGTGGCGGAAGATGTTAGTTGTGTGAAGTTTCTTTCTGGCCTTGCCGAACATGACTACTACACCTATTTCCATAGCATTCGCGTTTCTACTTATGCAGTCGCGATAGCGATTAACATGGGTCTGACCGACAGAGCGCAGTTGGAAAATATCGCTCTTGGCGGTATTTTTCATGATATCGGTAAAAAAGACATTCCCATTCATATTCTGAACAAAGCCGGTCCATTGACCCCATCAGAATGGAAGGTCATGCGTTCTCATCCTGAGGAAGGTCACAATCAGATTTCAGAATCTGTTTTGTCACTTGTTCCAAGAGAGATTATTTTGCATCACCACGAGAAGCGCAACGGTTCCGGCTATCCGCACGGTCTTGATCGCGGAAGTCTGATGGTCGAAGTTCAGATCGCAACCCTCGCCGATATTTTTGACGCTTTAACGAGCTCGCGTTCGTACCAGTCTAAGCGGACGAAGTATGAAGGGTTAGATTTTATTAAACACAAACTTCTAAAAGACGATGTGTGCCCTGATGCCTTTAAGGCATTGGTGATGGCGCTGGCTGGCTGAGTTCGAAGGTTTACTAATTCGCTGTTGCTGGTTAGAATCCAGCTATGTTTTATAAAATTGTAAGAAATTCTACGCTTCCAATTGTCGCGGCATTATTGATAATGGCTGCGCTTATATGCATACCTTTGCTGGTTGCGGCTTCCGCGGTTTTTCTTGGCAAAGATGTTTCGGACCTCGCGACTACTATTGTTTCTTTTTATCCATGGTACTTTGTTCGAGAGCTAGGGAAAATCGCAGGGTTGGTCTTCGTCCTGCTTTTCGCATTGTGTTTGATCTTCTATCGCATTCGAAAGACGCTGGGTGAAAGTGAATTATTGCGATTCATTTTATTCCCTTTGCTCCCAATAATTGCGGTGACATTACTATGTTTTGGATCTTTGTATGAATACCCGGCGTTGTACGATGCGATTTTGAGTTTGAGATTTCAGCGGTTTATATTCGACACGTCATTCTACGTTGGCCCCGCTATGTTTAGGTGGATGACAGTTGGTCTAGTCGCACTCGGTCTAATGGTTAACTTTGTGAGATATGCGCGCACCCGTATTTACATTGCAGTTGCAGGTGTAATGCTTGCGATTGGATTTGGCCTTAGTTCTTATACTCCGAAATCTAAAGTGAGTGATCGTGCAGGCAAGCCGAATGTTCTTTTGATTTCTGTTGATTCAATGCGTTCTGATTTTATTACCGATGAGGTTATGCCCGCGATTGCTCAGATCGCCCGTGATAGTTCGACTCTCAGCTTTCAAAATCACTACATCGGTGTTCCTAGAACATTTCCATCTTGGGTCGAAATACTTTATGCTAGAAACGCACCTTCAACTTCCGTCAGACACATGTTTCCTGGGTTTGGCGACCGAAGGCAACGGACTGAGCCACTGGCGAAGATATTTAGCGATAACGAATATGTTACCGCCGTGGTGTCGGATTTTGCGGGCGACATCTTTCCACGATTTGAAACTGGTTTTGATCGAGTCTACGCACCAGCTATGAATATCCGCGCTTTGATTGAGCTTTCTGTTCATCAAAAATTTTTGTTGTTTCTACCGTTTTCCACACTGAAAGTTTTCTCAAGCTGGTTTCCAGCGTTGGCTCAGAATCCTGCGTTTGCCGATCCATCCCGATTGGAACGGAAATTTTCCTACATTAAAAGTGAGTCTGACTCTAAACCTTGGTTTACGACTATTTTCTTTTCAACCGCGCACTTTCCTTACGCTGCGCCATATCCTTACTACAAAGCTTTCTCTGCAAAGAGTTATGGTGGGCCGTTCTTTTTTCAAAAAAATCCTGAAATTACCGGTGAGGAAGTCCTCACTCTGGAAAATATCGAACAAACTAGGTCGTTGTATAAAGGTGCTTTGAAATCGATCGATGATTGTATTGCAACAATTGTTACTGATTTGAAAGAATCGGGTGATTGGGATCAAACGGTCATTGTTATCACGGCGGATCATGGTGAAGATCTATTTGAAAATGGCAGACTCCAAGGACATGGAGAACATCTGCTCGGCAAAAATGTTTTGAAAGTCCCTTTTCTCATCCGCGTACCTGGGCAGGACTTTTCTGACAAGTCTCCCGTTAGCTTTGTCTCTAGATCAGTTGATGTAGGGCCCACGATTCTAGGGCATCTTGGACTGAACTGGCAGGGGATTCAGGGCGTCAACCTTTTCCCCTACGTTGAGAGAGCAGGAAAGTTTGACCCAGATTTGACCGCGTATTCAGAAACTGGAATCTGGTTTAGTGCGACGGGCAAGGGAGATTTCCAAACCAAACGTTTGTCATATCCAGGAATTTCTGGTCTGTTGAGTTTCGATCACGGGATGAGCCAAGAGATAGTTCTCAGCCCTGATTACGAACGGCTTATAAGTACGGCTAAGCATCGTTCCGTTGTGCGTGGAAACTATAAACTCGTTTACATGCCGACAGAAGAAAAGGTTGAATTTGCGTTGTATAATGAAAAATCTGACCCTGATAACTTAGAAGATTTGACCAATAAAGAGCCCGCTGCGCTTAGTGAAATGAAGAAGCTCTTCTACGAGACGGTTTTGAGATTAGAGCCGAGTTACACACAGATTGGTGATTACATAGTAAAAAAATGAAGTCGTTTTTGATAAAAACCGTTTTGTGTCTTTGCATATTGATTGCAATGTTTGTCTGCGTTTTTGTTCTTTGGGTTTATCCTAACGATAGGAACCTAGCATCAATGAATCTTCCGGCTGGGGGAACTCACGAAGACTGGGAATTTGTCGGCAGTGTTTTAAAGAGCAAGATCCCCCATTCGATCGATATCGACGACAATGAATTCAAAGACATTGTTCAACGTGCTGATAAGCAAGTTGAAGCAGGTCTTCTACTTTTTTCAAACAGGTTTACTTCTAAATATCAGATCCTGGCACCACTTGGGACCTATCCTTGGCGCCTGGAAGCGCTCGATGGGTTGGCGATTCCTAAAGACAAGTCTTTAACATTGGATGCTCCACCAGGGGCAGAGTGGTTTGAGTTTAATATTCGGCCAGGTGGGGACCCCACAATTGAGATTTCCGACGGCACTTTTTCTGAATCCTTTAAATCAGCTCCTATAGTACCGGCCTCGAATTGGCCTAAGCAAATTCAGAAATTTGTTAAAAAATATTTTTTTGTTGGATCATATACCAGCTTGCCGCGCTGGAAGTTGCACCGCCTCCGTATTCAAACTTCTGGTGGTTCCAAGCTTATCTTAAAATGTAAATCCGACGATGATGTTTGCATTATTAGCGATCCAACTTTCTTTAAGAAACAGTCAACTCGGAAACTTAAGCAAACGGTCATGGTCATGATTGATACGCTTAGAGCGGACGCGGTAACACCTGAAGTCATGCCGAAAATCGCAGCCTTTTCTCGTGAGGGAATAAATTTTCAGAGAGCGCTAGCACCAGGCAATATGACCTCGCCTTCAACGAATGGTGTTTTGGCATGTCAGATACCTACAGATCTAGGAAGCGTTGCATTCGCCTATGCTGTTGGTGCTGAACATCGAGAGCATTTTTATATAAATGGTCGGAAGTCATTTCCTTCTAAGCTGCAAGGAGGTGGTGTTACTACTGCGATGATCGGTAACATATCGGTGGTTTCGGAAGTATTTGGAGTTGGCGTCAGTCACGGATTCGAAGAACAGTTGCTTATCGAACCGGAAGGTTATGAGACGCCCTTGGCGATTTCAGAAGCCATACGTTGGCTAACAGAAAATCAGCACAAAGATTACTTTCTATATGTGCATCTAAACAATCCTCACGCGCCCTATAAGCCGCCTTTTCACTACTTAATAAATCAGTTTCGAGGAATAAGTGATCTGGAAAATTATACAACTGTTGTTAAGTGGCTGTATCGTGGTGAAGCAGCTTTTGCGGATTATCACGTCGGCAGGCTACTTGATTTCCTAAACGAATCGAAGACTAATCCTAATATTGTGATCACTTCAGATCATGGCGACCAGCATAACCTGCGAAAGTTTTCAGGTAATGAGATCGGGAAAGAATTTGAGGGTGTCTATTTTGATCACGGCGCTACCCTACTTGATGATGAGATTTCGATACCTTTGATTGTGAAACCGAGTATCGGTATCAGTGGCGTATCGCGGAACATTGTCAGTAGTCTCTGGATAGGTAAGACCGTTCTTTCCATGCACAGTCTTACTGAGGCCGAAGAAGATCGGTGTGTTGGTGAAGATCTATTGCAGTATATAGAACCAAAACCGCCAACGAACAACTATCCGGTGATTGGCAGCGAGGGATTTCAAGCGCGAGCGGTAGTGATGAACAATCGTTACAAGTACATCAAAACTTATGATCCAACGAATAAGAGAATTTACAGTAGCGACCGTTTTTCTGGAGAGAGAAAGTCTTTTTTTAAGACAGAGCAGCTCTACGATCTATCTGTCGATCCTTTAGAAGTCGTTGACTTGACACTTACGCACCCGGAGATACTCGCCCAATTGAAGAATGGCTTTCGCAAATATTTCAGGATCGATTCAAAGTACGAGTTGATTTTAGAAGCAAAGGGGAAAGCGTCTTTTTCAATTCATCCTGGGACTCTCGTTAGGGCAAACAAAGATAAGCTTTATCCGGGAGATATTTTTAGAGGTGAGTTTACTGATCAACTGAGAATTCCAATTGCCTATATTCCTGGACGAGACTTACCAAGGGTTGAAATAAACGGTGAGCTGACAATAGTAAAGGCGACTACTTTAAAGTTACCATTTCCTAAAATTACCGGTGAACTGCCTGAAGAGGATTGGGGATGGACACGTGATCTCGCTACTGGTTCTGCGTTTATTGGGCGCATTGTTGATGAAAAGAGGGGTGATCGTAAGATTTCTCTTGGTAATCCAGCTTTCGAACGTGTTCTACGCGAATGGGGCTATATAAACGAGAATTGAATTCCCTGATATCATCCTAAAAATATTGATAAAAACCTATAAAAATTGTAACGTTTGTCATATTTCATCCAATAAATTTATCGGTATCCCATGTCGAACGACCGGGCAATGTTGTTAAAAGTCACGCTGCGAATGGTTGTTACCGTTCTTGCGTGGCTATGTTCAAACCAAGCTCAAGGAGATGATGACCCTATTTTTCACCTAGGGATCTGCGAGTTAAGAGAAGGCGGTGAAGCTACCGCCGAAAGCATTTCAACAAAGTTTGACATCTGTCTGAACGGTCGTGCAGGTGGACAGTTCTCCTATGTTTCTGGAAATTCCAAAGAGAACTTTGTCACTTCGTACGCAGAAGGTACGGGCAGCCTGCATGTCACCGAATATTTTTCTCTCTTTGCCGAGGGGTATAGACACCGCCGATTTACATTTGATGATACCAGTACCGAAACGATTGAAAGCGACTCTAAGATGCTTGTCGCACGCATTGGTAATGCCGCATTACATGGATACTCGCTTACTGCCGGTAAGTTTCGCTCGCCATTTGGCATCGGTATAAAAGATGCGAGCCAATCCTATCAGTATTTATCCGATGAATATCATTGGTCGACCTATGATTTCGGGGCTTGGGTAACGTGGGATGATTTGAAAAATATCTTTTTTGACGCGTCTTTTGTTAATGAGTCCGTACCAGAAGGTCGAGCTGAACGAGAGAAATTAATTGAGAGTGGTGATTGGGGTGGCTCAGTCCGGCTTGGTTATGACTTTTCTGCTATCGAAGGCGCCCGGCTTATCGGGTCTATTTATGCTCAAAAAAATGGGCTCAGACGAACTGGTGTAGGTTTTATTAACGTCAACAGCCGCGGCGACACCAATTGGGTTGAATTTGTTCGAACACGAACAACTCCGGATGGCAAGGTGACACCATTTCGGCAGATTATCAAATTCGGATATCAAAGTGTTTGGCGCAGTGCGAGTCGCTGGAGCGTGAATATTGAGGAAGACCGCGGATTACATCGTCTTGCTGAGTTTGCTCATCACATTTCCTTTTTTAAGCATGCCGAGTTCAATCTAGGCATCATGATGCAACGTACTTTAGCTTCCCCCTACTATGACCGCTGGCACGCGACCTCTGGAATAGAGGTCTTTCTATGAAACTTGTAGCCAAATTACTACTTGTCTTCCTCCAGCTTAACGCATTCACAGATACTGCTTTCTCTCAAAAGAAAGAAGGTGAAGATAGTCCAGCAGGCGAAGTGCCGGTTAATGTTCAATACGATGAAGCCGCGCCCGAAGAATCAGATCTTCTGCAGTACTCACCCCCAATTGAACAACTTTTACAGAATCCAGCTCTTGTCGGTGGCATTGAATCAGGGAGCGACGCCCTCAATAAATCAGTTGAGTCTTTGATGGACTCACTTTTCTACAGCATGCTAGACAATGAACGCAACATACCGATCACAAATGATTCTTGGTTTAATATTGGTATCGACCGTAGAGTGTATTCGACGCCGAGTGGATCTTACGTTGTGACCGATCGGTTTAAATTAGGTCCCAACTACTTCAAAGAACTTTGGCGCGCGCACAATATTCCAATAAATCTTGGGGTCGATGGTAGAGTTGAAGTTCTTCAGATTTATATCCGCACCGATGGGCAAAGGCTCGCTGAGCAAGAAGATCTAGGTCCGATTCGAAAGTTGATGAACAATTGGTTTGGACTTTTACCTCTTGCGGCGCGGATTCTTCCGCCTTCGTTCAATCAAAATGAGCTGTATGATCCTTTAAAACAGATCGAAACGCCATTTAGCTTCCCGTTCAATAAAGCTGGATTTATCGATATGCCCATTGGCTCTTTGAAGAGCTATCTTATTTCAGGTGGTATCCGGATCCCTATCGATTTTGGTGGCTTTGTCGACGCTCCATCAAGAGATTTAATAAACGAGTCTTTAGGATTTTCACATTCCCTACCCTATTCAGTTTTTAGACGGGGTGAATACCGTATCAATGTGCTTCGTCGTTCAGAGAATATCGGTTGGGTGGGGGTCACGAAAACCGAGAAAGTTGGTCAATCCATCAGCCCCTTTGTAGGATCGCAATTTAATGTTTTGCAAGGTGCGTTGGCTGCGACATTGTTCGACTGGAGTTGGGTCTGGTCAGGTGTGCCGGTAATTGTTGTTCCCCTAGAAATAAACTTCGAACTTTCAACTGCCGATGTTTTCGACCAAGTTTATGAATTTGATCTCTCAATACTTGAGGCGCAAGAAGCCTACTCAAAAGCGGTTCAAGGGGATTTTAGTGATGCGTACTTGCGCTATTTAGATGCTAAAGAAAAGAATATTCCTACCGGCGTTCAGTTTCATTTTGCCAGGCATCAAGATAGAAATGAGCTGATTTCGAAAAACGGTCCAAATCTCGCTCTGGTTAGAACACAACGCCAACGCGACCTTCATAGTGCAGAAGTCGAGATCACAGATTCAGACGGTAAATACTATATTTTAGAAGCAACGCAGGATGTGGTTGATAAAAAATGGGACATTTTGGTTGGAGAAGAAGAAATTCGCCTCATTCAAACTGTTGAACTAAAAGTTAACAAAGCGGTCGAAGAACAGAGTCTGCCTGTTGTTGAGGAAGCAGAATCGGAATCGGCCGAGGATACCGATGCTAGCATTAGTGTGAAGGCGGAAGTTGTGCAGCAGAGCACCAAGTACCGTTTAGAAGCAGTCGCCGATCCTTATACCATCGATGTCTCTATGAACATTCAAGACCGATACGTTGATACGGACGAATACTCGTCCTACTTGAAACTTATAAACTTCACATCAGGCATCGAACTTTCTGAGGCGCCGAGTTTTGAACGTACAGATGCAAAAAGGCACCTGGATAATAAACGCCGCGATTTTTTCGTTTCTCCTAGTGACAGTGTTAGACACCTGCACACACCAGCAACTCACCTTGGTAGATTTGGCGCACAAATCGCCATGCATTTTCCCTATTCCACAGTTAAATCAATGATCAATGCTCCAGACGACCTCGTTTGGGCAGCGATCGGCGAAACTTATGGTGAGCCTGAAAATCCTTGGCAATCAGAAAACTACCGGGAAGCACTTACGACAAAATTTAAGTGGTACAAATCATTTTTTGCCTACCCTTTTCGCCTCTTCAATCTTAGGTCTGCTCGCGCTGACCTCATTAAAGAAGGAACCCAGATCACAGATGCTTTAAAGGCGATGCGAACTTTGACAGACCCACTAGAACTTATTGAATGCTTTCACCGTCTATTTGATACCGACTATCCGATGCATCTTGTTAGAGTCTTGTTAAAGATCGTCGATGATGAAGCGCTTTCTAAACGCGTTACTTTTTCCGCGCAGCCAAAGGGACCGGGAGGGCGAGAGATCAATGGCAAGTATGGGAAATTGAATAATATGGTTGTCCGTGAGGGTCCGCAGTTCCCTATTCCCGGCCGTTACGCTACATCGAAACTTAAGCTTTCAAATTTTTATCTCGACCGTCCAAGGGAAGAAAAAGACCGCGCTCGGATTGGCAAAATTCAGATTGTTTCAAAATCGATTCCTGATTCGGTTCGGTCATTGGATCAAAATGAAAAAGCTGAAGAGAAGAAGTTTAATCGTAATACTAGGCATGTTTTTGCTTCAGTTTCGGTGGTCCATGCGAAGCCGGACCGGCCGATAAAACTGTATGTACGAATAGAGCAAGCTGGGCGAGTTAAAATTGGTAAATTAGAGTTAATTGAGGAGGTTATTGAGCTAAGTCCTTCGGGAAGTGAGGGTGAGTCGCTGGATGAAATGATTTACGACATTTTTCTTACTGGTCCGCTGAGTCCATTTACTGGGTATATGTATGATCAGATGGTTATTGACGGTGGTGAGTTTGGTGTGACGCTGGCGGCATCTACAGATGGCCGGATCTGGAGTGATGAGAAGTCGGTGGAATTTAGGTTTGAGAGGGGTAGGTTGTTGCCGGTTAAGTAGATTGTTGAATAGGTTTTTTATGGGAAGTTGAAATTAGTAAGTGGAGGGTTTTTCCTAGGGAAAAACTGGGGTGGGTGACGGGGTTTGAACCCGCGGATGCCGGAATCACAATCCGGTGCGTTAACCACTTCGCCACACCCACCATAAGGTCATGAAACGAGGGCCTGAATCTATCAAATCGACCTGGGGTGTCAACACTCGAATTTGCTAGTGATTTGCGCTATTTGAAATACCTGGGACGTAAATTGTTCGGCCTGCGAAATTTGAAAATGAAAACAGTAGTCGGCGTTTGCCATGATTTTAGCGGTAATCGCCACATTCTTTGTCTGCTGGTGGCAAATTCAGTCTAAATGTGTCTCCCTTAAATCGTGGACATCAAGGGAGAAAGTGGCTAATCTTATCAAATCACAATCACAATTGCGGTTTGGAGGGTTGCATGCACGCTACCTTTGGGAACATTGGATGTTCGCTTTCTTTAAGAATTCTTTTTGGAATTTTGTTTGTATTTTCAAACATGGCAAACACACCTGCTCGTGCTACTGAAAATATCAATGTGAATCGAACGGGGTCGAAACTCGATGTTTCCTGGACGAGCATCCACCCGGGTGCCTGGGAATTAGTCGACAACTCTGGTCAGGTCTGTGCACGTGGAAACATTGCTCCTGGATCTAATCTTGTGAAGTTCGAAAAGATGGCGTCACCAGTCGATTTGAGAATGCGTTTTCGCGCAAGTAACGCCTCTATACCTGTAACAGAACGTGCGATCCCAGGTATTAAAAGGCAGAGCAATCTACCGAAGCTCGAAGATGCGTCCCGTATTTATCAGGTGCCGGTTAGATCTTATTTCGCTAAAGGTTACGGCGAGGCTCAGACCGGTAAACTCAATGAGTTCACCTCTCAACGATTAGACGAGATTCGTGACCTTGGAATCGATTACATCTGGGTTACAGGCGTACTAGAACATTCCTCTCGAGCGCAAACAGATCCGGACGTTGTTAAAGGTGAGGCGGGCTCTTTCTACGCGATCTATGACAATTGGGACGTTTCTTCCCAAATTGGCACGATCGAAGATTTTGAACATTTTATTGAGCGTGCGCATACCGCAGGACTGCGTGTCATCATCGACTTTGTGGCAAACCATACTGCGCGTGTTCACAAGACCGATATTGTTTGTAAGCAGCATGTCGATTTCGGTGCTGCTGATAATTTCGGTCAATTTTTCTCTCCTGCAAATAACTACTACTATATCGGCGACTCAACTTTTGTACCGCCAACTCAAAATGGTGATGCGGGAGCAGACGGTGTTTTTGATACCGACATTTTTACAGTTGGTATTCAGCCAGAGCGTCCAGCGAGGGTGACTGGCAATGACATCATTTCGTCAACGCCACAAATCTACGATTGGTTTGAAACGACTAAGCTGAATTACGGTTTTGACATTGCAACGCGAACGGCGCACTACAATCCAATGCCGCGGACATGGGTGCAGATGCTAGATGTCGCTAATTATTGGATTGAAAAAGGTGTCGATGGCTTCCGCGTCGACTTCGCACATGCTGTTCCGATCTCGTTTTGGCGTTATTTCGCGACAGAGCTTAAGCGTGTTCAACCAAATATATTTCTATTGGCAGAAGCATATGAGGCTGACCAACGCATGATGGTTCCTGGCTTTTCTTATTACGAAATGCTCAATGCTGGATTTGATTCAATCTATGACAGTGAACTCTACTGGGTTATGCATAACCAGCCGCAACGGCCGGGAAACATGCGAGCTGCCGTTCCTTCTAAATCTCCAGGCATGCGCCGTGAAATCTTAGAGCGTGGGTTTCTTTTTACCCGCTATATGGAAAATCATGATGAGATTAGAGTGGCTAGCCGGCACTTTGCTCAGTGGATTGGCGATAGACATAACCGTTCATTGTTGGGTCTGGCCTACTCAACTTACTTAGGTCTAATGCCTGGTCATTTGATGTTGCATGGTGGTCAAGAATTGCAGGAAGACGCCAGCATCTTTGGTCGCTATGCGGGTGACAATGGTCGCTCTTCAATCTTTGATTTTATTTATCAAGCGCAGACCAGAACTTGGCTCTATGGAAGTAGACCTCAGTGGATGCTTGATTTCCGCGATCGTTACAAAGATCTTTTACATTTGAAGGCATTGCCGGCGTTTGCAGCGCGACATTCTTACGCAGCACCGAGCTTAGTCGATCTCGATGGAGCGAACTGGTACAAAGATCAAAGTCGTTTCGTTTCAAGCTATATTCGCTACGATGGAGATGACGCCTTTTTGGTCGTTGTAAACGGCGATCCGTTTGTGGCCCACGAAGCGACCATTCATTTCACAAGCCAAATGGACCGAGACTCGTTAGGCGCACTCAATGCAGCTGGCATTTCGAACAGTGAACAAAGATATGTTTTTACCGAGGTTTTTTCTCGCAAGGGCTGGACACCCAGAGATCCTAATATCCAGGGGATCGGCGTTCCAGGTTGGACACTCTTTAAATCTGGTGATGTTCCGAGCGGGTTATTTTTAGGGTCGGTGCCAGCAGCTACCACCTACGTTTTTAAGATAGAATCCGCGAACTAAAAAAATTAATCCACTACCAGATGGTAGTGGATTTTTTTATCCGTAATCAGTCGGGAGCCCGGGGCACGTTTGACATTATCCTGGCACTAAATTTCCAAAAATTTTGTATTTTGACATTTTTGCCAGGAAATCGTTCTGTTTAAACCATTTTAAAGTGACAGACTTCAGGTCCGCTATAAACAATCTAAGCTCATTACTTGAGC
>CAMAXT010000063.1 GCA_945862295.1 Pseudobacteriovorax antillogorgiicola | reverse complement strand
TTAATCCGGTGCCACCCTACCTATTCACTAAGTTCTTTAATCCGGTGCCACCCTACCTATTCACTAATTTCATTAAGTCGTTGCTACCCTTCCTATTCACTAATTTCACCTCAACTTAGAAACGTTTTTTTAAACTGGATCTCCGCCTTGCTGGTTAGAACTGGCAAGGAGATTGTCGGCGATTTAGAGCAGGTCACCACAAAATGAAGCATAACGAGACTGCGACCAGGAGCCGACAATCTCCTTGTCAGATCTAACCAGCAAGCCTCAGAACCAAAAAATATGTAAATAGATACGGTGGCACCGGATTTACCGGATTTCTATATTGATCACATCTTCCTTTCGTCAATAAATCCGACGATTCGTCGACGACTGTAAAGGCTCTGCGCGTACCTAGCAAAGCTAAGTTACTATATTCACTATACTTAAACCTTGGTCTGACCTTTGCAATGACGTCCTCACTGGAAATCTAAGTTTGAGGTGGATATGTCATTATCTCTTTTGAGTGGAAACCGCACCCGCGTCATGACTCGCACTGTTAGTAGCCTTGTGTTAGCTGCAGCAAGTCTTACTAGCTGTGCAAAAGATCAAAACTCAAACACCAAAGATATCTTTAAAGAAGATGTCGGTGATCAAACAGCTGGGAACGCTAGACGCCATCCAGCAACCAGCGATGAAAAACTTTGGACCGTCAATATGAGCGGCTGTACCGGTCACCTCATATCTCCTGACTATATGATGTCGGCGAATCATTGCTCGCCAAAAGCTGGCGCCCGCTACAAAAGTGGCTACGCCGATGCTAAAGGCCTAAAAAGCGACATTGTCGTTACCGAATTGATAGAATCCGGCGCAGCTCTTGATTTTGCTATCATGAAAATCACGTGGAGCAGTGGCTACCAAAAAGACCAAAAATTCCCCCCGCGCATTGCTACAAAAAGTTCAGACCTCAGCTTCAGTCGTGACGCCGGAACTGGCGACGTTCTTTTTACAGTTGGGTACCCACAAGATAAATTCAATTCATGGGGCGCTACCTACGCCGAAGGCCAAGCAAAGGTCACTCAAGGCAACCGCCTCTATTACGATATCGGTATCATCAATGGAAACTCAGGCGGCGGTGTCTGGAGAAAATCAGATAAAATGCTCGTCAGTTTAACCAACGGTGGCTCGCACGCGTTCGGTCAATCAGGATGGAACACAGCATCAGTAACAAGTAGTGCAAACTGGAACTTCGGCCCACCGATCTGGGTTATCTATGAAAATTCAAAGATTCTCAAAGATATCTTTCCAGAGGGTAAAAACCGTTTTGCCACAACAACTGAACCGCAGTCTAGCAACGACATTTCTGTTTTAATCGGCGGCGCAGATAACAGTGGCGCAGATATCTTCACTCTTTACTTCTCTGCACCAGCAACAAGTTCAGCGCTATATTTTTGCACTGTTACGACAGTGGCAAGTTGTAACAACGCTGCGACTGGTTACACGAGGGCTGCAGTCATAAAAACAAAAGACGGCCGCTCATACTACCAAGCAACCAGCAGCACTGCACTCAGTGACGGTATGCACTTAGCAATCATTGCTGCCGACAATAGCAATAACAAGATTTCGAGCAGAACCGTTAAATTCGATGCTAAATAAGACCTAGACCATCAGAATTTAATAGAGACACCCTGGAAACCGGCGACGCAAAGTCACCGGTTTCTTTGCCTATTGGAGCTTCACACTTTCAAAGTTGCAAAAATTTATTTATGACCTACAGTGAATACAATCTCGGAGTCGACCGTTGATGCGACGCACCTATTGCTTAGAACTTGCCTACGACGGTTCCAGCTTCTATGGCTGGCAAAGTCAACCGCATGGCAATACCGTCCAGGACACCATCGAGTCAGCACTTGCCGCGGCGCTCGGTGAGTCTGTTCGCCTAGTGCCAGCATCAAGAACTGATACCGGCGTGCATGCTGCCCAACAATTCGCAATCTTTCGAGTCTCCGAAGGTTTAAATCCCAGCGCCGAACTCGCGATTAAACTCAACCAAATTCTTCCAGCATCAATTAAAATCCGCTGCATGTTTAAAGTGCCGGATACTTTCCACCCCCGCACAGACGCGATAAGCAAAGTCTACTGCTACCGCCTTATGTTCGATGATGCTCAAAACAGCGCTATCATCAAAGGGCATTGGCGTCTTTACAAACCGCTCAATATCGAGCGGTTGCGCCTCGAACTTTCATCACTGGTCGGCACGCATGATTTCACCTCATTCTGCGCAAGTGGCGGCAAGATTACGACCTGCGTGCGGACGATTGATACCATTACCGTTTTAGAAAAAGACTCCACCATTTCGATTCAGTTTAAAGGTCCAGGATTTCTCAAGCAGATGATCCGCATCATCATAGCAAGTGCAGTCTCTGCAGCTGGCAAAACGTCAAAATCCGACTCGCTTGCAAACATTCTTGCGCAGAAAAACCGTAAAGCCGCTGCTAACGCTGCACCAGGTGAAGGCCTTACACTCGAACAAATATTGTATTAATTGTCTTGCCTGCCAAAGAAGTCGCTTATCCGAAGTCTGTAAAAATTACGATCTGGCCTTTTTTAACTTCGACCTTTTCAACCCTAGTCTGGCGACCGTTGGTCTTGATGCGTATAGTGTGAGTACCAGGCTTTAGCCGAACCCGCGAAACATTGTAAGATTCTGGTAAAAGTGTCCAACTTCTCGTATCTGCCGTTTCACTCACTGCCGAGAAGATATTTGCCGCGAGGCCGCCGGCGAGACCAAAATTTCTGTAAGCCTGTTCCGTGATCTGGCCTTTGGCTAAAAGGCGCGCGCCGTTCTTTACAATCATTCTTAATTTTCGGTCTTCTAAGCTGACAGCAGCAACGGCATCCATATCCTGCAAGTTCTCAGCATTCACTTGCGGGCCGTTTTCTACCGTTAAGCCCGAATCGCCGAAGCCGGAGCGCGATGATTTTCGAATTACCGGCCACGAGATGCGCACGATCTGTTTGCCAATCGGCAGCGCAGTGTCTTCTGAAACCTTAATGGCAATGTGACCTTTTTCATGGATCACCACAACATCTCCGAAATCATCGTCTGACTTACCGATGATATTCTTAAGCTCGTTTGGATACTTCGTTTCCATCGCTACCGCTCGGTCCTTGCGGTTGCGTTTAATCATAAGACGGTAGAGGCTTTGTATTAGACTTTCCGGAATGCTGCCGCGAATGAAAATCTTGTAGCCACTTTCATAGAGTTCCAATGCCTTAGAATAATCGATGAGGGCACTGTCCCACTCACCTTTAGCCTCGTAAATGAGCCCGGCCAAGTAGGATGCAAAAGCGTCTTCAGTGTAGCGGCCTTTTTTGCCATCGTAGGTACCAACAATCTCTGAAAGCTTTGCATTTATTTTTCGAGCCGATACCCGGGCAGAGTCGAGATCTTTATCACCGAGAAAAGAAAGTGCTAGCATGGTGTGGATCGCTACTTTTTCGTAATCCTCACCGGAGTAGTCCTGAGCTGAATCGTTATAAACGAAAGAGGCGGCAGTCTTACTGATACTGACCGTATAGAGGCGGTCGACCAGCTTATCGGCTTCGATCAAAAGTGCGCGCGATTTTTCTGATTCCCCATTGCGTTGGAGGATCATGGCTTTTTCTAGAAGGTAAAGCAGTTTGCTGTTTGAAGAAGTCTTTAGAGAAGACTCCTCAAGCTTAGTTAACGCACTGCTATAGGACCTCGCCATATAATCGGACCGGATTTGTCTGGTCTCGTCGGTATAGGAGGCACAAGCAGTGGTCATAACTATGATGAGAGGCAGAAGTGCCTTAAACCGCTGTTTCAAGGAAACCTCGACTACCAACCAGCACCAGAGCGTTTAAACTTCTTCTTGATCTCGTACTTCGTACTCCATTCAAGACCGAACGTTTCAATGTTCGTCAGTGTTAGGGTGGTGAAGTATGTGACTGTCTTGATGCCACCTTGTTGATGCACCTGGCTGGTGACGTTGCCAGAAAGGATGTAGTCAGCACCGATTTGGCGGCCTTCTTTCTTCGCAGATTTTTTATCAACCTGACCACTCTGTTGATATTTGATCTCTTCGAGAAGTTTTTGACGCTGAGCTTTGTTTACGAAGGAAACTTTTCCAGAGTTGATCAGTTCGTCCTGGATGTAGTCCGTGAGAATCTTGACGTCTAGATGCTCGTCCGTTCTGTTTTCAACATCATCAACGATAACAAAAGGTGGCTTGTTACCATGGGAGCTCGTGAAGTTACCCAGCCAAGGTTTCTCAAGCATGCCAGCGATCATGTGCTTGGCAGTTTTCTTTGCATCGGTCTCGTTCCATTTGTCGTCGATGATTTCGACTTTATCTGGATCAGAGTACTCACCTTCAAATGATTTGGTGCAGGCTGTGTGGGTTGAAAAGGCGAAGGCCAAAACCAGAATTTTGCCAGTCATAATCGTTAATGCGTTTTTTTTTATTGTTTCGAACATAATCAGCAATTCTCCTGAAAGGTCCATTGATTATCGTTGCCGGTTAAAAGTGCTGCGCTATAAGAAGCACCACTCCTCACCAGCCTATGATAAAATCATATCGAAGCCTAATGTTTTATTAAAAAAGCCGAACACAACACTTTAAATCCACGGAAACTCTATGGCCCACTCTGTGTACAAAAAGATACTGATCAGCTCAGCAATCGGCGCTGTTGCCGTTTTTTCACTCAGTGCCATGATGGACGCTGCTCCCAGCGGTTTAAGAAGCATCTTTCTTAACGGATCTGATATTTCCGGAGCAAGGAATCAACAGTTGAAAAATGTTGATGTGCAAATAGCGGAGAACGGCGACCTCTTTATCGTCGCTCCCCACTACCAGGTTGCCGAGGAGGATGCGTTCACACCGCTTTCTAAATTTGTCCAAGGTATGAACGCTCCGGTGCATAAAGCACCGCAAAAAATTTCAGCAGCTGAAGCAGTACCAGCTCCCGTTCATTCAGAACCGAAAGCTCTTGAAAAGGCCCCCGCAACAGCAGAAGATCGGACGTTGCCAAAAGCGGAAGATCCTCCTCCCCCGGCACTTCCAGAAGATTCCGCTAAATAACGTTGTGGTGTTTTTTTTATGAGCAGGACGAGTAGGACGAGCGAGCAGGACATAAAAAGCAATCTTGCTTCCGTGTGGGCCGACATCCTAAAAATTTGTACCCATCAAGGTCGGCTTCTGCCTCGCCTGATCGCCGTTAGTAAAGTCCATCCAGCCTCAGCTATCCACTGCGCTTACGAGGCCGGACAGCGAGAGTTCGGTGAAAACTATAGCCAAGAGCTTGCCCAAAAACGCGCAGAACTTTCAGCACTAAAAGACCTGCGCTTTGTTTTTATTGGCCGCCTGCAATCTAATAAAATTAAAAGTATTGTCGCCAACGCTGATGAAATTCAGTCGCTGTCGGATTTAAAACACGCTGCTCTGATTGCCAAGGCTGCCAAGGACTGCGGCAAAACCGTTTTTCCCGTCTATTACCTTGTTAACGTGGGTGATGAGCCTACCAAGGCGGGACTGGGTTTAAACGAGGTTGATGATTTCCATGCTACCGTATGCAAAAAATTCCCTGAACTGAGTCCTCAAGGTTTGATGGCTATTCCACCACCAGTTCTTGATCAGACGACGACGGTCCCATGCACTTATCTACAACTCAAACAAAAAGCTGGGGCGATCGGCGCCGGTAAATTGTCCCTTGGCATGTCAGGTGATCTTCACCTTGCCATCGCGGCCGGAAGCGACTGCGTCCGCATCGGCACTGCTATATTTGGTGCCCGTGGACAAGCACAATCCGAATCTTAAGACCAAATCAAAATTTCTCATTGAATACGTGCTGTTATTCAGTAAAATAACGTTTGAACAAATTTATTCAAACCCCAGCTGCCTTTGAGGTTGTCAATGATTGGTAGTTTTGCTGAAGGCATTGCTTCGGTTTTAGATCTAATTTTGAATATGGCGCTGCTTCTGATCATGGCATCAATCATCATCAGTTGGGTTGGTGGAGATCCCAGCAATCAGCTCGTTTCAGCAATTAGATCTATGACCGAGCCGTTGTTTCGCCCGTTGCGCAAGCTTACGCAAAGTTTTCCTGGCCCAATCGACTGGGCACCGATGATTCTTATGCTTATCATTGTATTTCTACAAAAAGGTGTCGTTCCTATGATTCGCATGCTAGGCACGGGCGCAGCAACCGGGTAAAAAAATGAAAGCAATATTTGCAACTATATGGATCTGTATCCTAGGGTACTGCTTGGGGCTCGTTTCAAACAAAACCAAGCAGTATGCCAATGAATCCTATCGCCTCGTCGAAGCCGCTCCTTTGTCAACCATCGACCCTCGCATTTTAAGTATTATAACTCTCGGCTTCCGAGGCGTTTACGATGATTTTCTGAGTATCTGGACCATTCAATTTCTCGCCGACGAGCGTTTGAAAAATTTCCGCACCGATGAAATTTTCGCAGCGATCAAAAGCACAACTAGACAGCGTCCGAAGATTGAATCCATTTACATGCTTTCTTGTTTTGTCTTAGCGTTGGATCTTAAACGTCCCGATCTTTGCAAAGATGTTATAATCGACGGCATGAATGCCCTACCCGATAGTTGGCGCCTCCCGATGACCCAAGGGTTTATGTATGCCTATAAAATAAATGATATGCCAAACGCTACAATCTTTTATGCCTTAGCAGCATCCCGGCCGAATTCCCCACCATTTTTGCAAAAGCTCGCAAAGAACATGGCCGAAAACAATGAACTCTCTGTCGAAGACATGCAATCGAGTTTATCTAACATGTTCGACACTGAAAGTGGTAGCAAAGCCGGAACCTTTCTCAACGATATGATGAATAAAAATAGAGAAGAGGATAAACCCAGTGGAAATTGAGTCACAATCATCCGCTCCTATACTTGATCTTCAAAACGTCAGGAAAGTCTTTAAATATGACATTCTCAAACCGAAGCAGACCGTAATCAAGAACCTCAGTTGCGCCTTCCCAACCGGAACATGCACTGGCCTGCTCGGACACAACGGCGCTGGCAAAACCACCACTATCCGCCTGATTCTTGGACTTTTGAAGCCCGATGCCGGATCGATTATTTTTGAAGGCAAAAAAATCGGAACGGAAGCAAAAGCAGCAATCGGTTACATGCCAGAAATAAACAAACTACCTGGTGGATTGACCGTGGAAGAAGTTCTGAACCACCACCTTTCTGTATTCATGCCGGAACAATTTAAAAACAGCGTGGCGCGCAAGGATGCCGTCACTAAAAAAATCGAAGAAGTTCAATTATCAAAACACCGCGGTAAAAAAATCGGCAAATTGTCAAAAGGCATGGCTCGCCGGGTGGCGTGGGCTCAGGCGACCATTCACCAACCTAGATTATTGATCCTTGATGAACCATCCTCTGGACTAGATCCGCTCGGTCGCTCAGAAATGTTAAACTGGATCTCTGAGGAGAAAAAGCGTGGCACAAGTATCATCTTGTGCACTCATGAGCTAACTCAGATTTCTTTCCTCTGCGACCATTTCCATCTGCTTAAGAGAGGCGAACTCGTAATGACATCTATGCCGGACGCAGCAAAAAGCGCTGGCCCTGGTTGTATCCTTTATGACTGGCAACAAAAATATGCCGTCCATGTATCCGGCTTAGATAAAAACCTGGTAGATAAAATCAGCACAGAACGCCGGCTAACAAAGCCCGCGCGCATCAAAGAAACCGGCATGAGTGCAGTACTTGGATTTGACTCATACGAAACAGCGTCCGCCTGGGTCCGTGAGCTGATGAGCGCTGGCTGCATGATTCTTAAATTTTCCGAGGAATTCGTTTTAACTGAAGAAGACATCGCGAATTTCTACAGAAATGAGGCTTAATCCATGAATACAATTAGCCGCACGACAAGAACGCTTTCAGTAATATCCTGGGAAACTTTTGTTCTCCTTCGTCGGGATAAAGTTTTTGTCCCAGCCTTGGTGGCATCGCTCCTTATCTCGGCCTTTGCAAACTTAGCAAGTGACTGGAGCGTCGAAGACTTTACCAAGATACTTTTTGATATAGGTTTTTTTGGCTTTCAAGTGACCGGTAGCTTAGTCGCCATATTTTGGGGCGCAAAGATCATCAGCGATTCTCGCCAAGAAGGATCCCTCGAAGTTCAACTTTCAGCACCGATAAGTCGCGCCACATGGATCGTAGGCAAATATATCGGTCTCTCACTTTGTTTGATCACCCTCGGCGTTATTTTATTCGTCATCTGGCAAAGTCTTATGCTTTTAAATGAATTCGGTTGGATGACGCAAAATCAGATCGTCTGCTACTTATTCATGGTGTTGTCATGGCTCGTGCAAGGAGCATTAGCGATCATGTTGGCCAGCTTTATGGGCCAGGCGATAGCGATGTTTTCGACGCTTTGCCTCTGGCTGACAGGGATGTCTAGTGCTTTGGTCGCCAACACCGTTTCGCCCGACAGCACGTATTTAACCAAAGCAATCACCAGCGGTATCGCTCGTTTCTGGGATTTTCAGCAGTTCAATCTAGTGGACTTTATCCAGGATAATAACTGGTTAGGAAGTCAGGAGTTAGCATACCGGGCAGCTTACGGGGTTTTGCTCATTCTCGTGCAGATCTCACTTTCTGTGACGATTTTTTCCAGCAGAGATGTTAATTCATAGCCGATGTACATTGAAGTAAGCCAACAACATATTACTAAAGAGCGCGATAAAGCGAGAGAGCTTCGAAAGTCGCGCTGGTGGCAAAACATTCTTTCAGCTGGTACAACCTGCTACTACTGCCAAAAAGCGATCAACAAACAAGACGTCACCATGGATCATATCGTTCCTGTATCCCAAGGCGGGTTCTCGACGAAAGGGAATGTCGTCGCCAGCTGCAAAGCTTGTAACTCGCTTAAAAAAGACATGACTGCAGTCGAATGGCAGCTGCACGTTCAAACCCTACTTCCTAAGCCTTAATCGATCTTCAATCGCCTGGTTGGCGCTGCGTAGTGTCCATCAGACTCATTCGTAAATAGGTCGAAACGGTTTTGTCATTGGCTTATAACGAGCGTCAGTTGCCTGCGGACGACCTTCAATAACTAGTCCAGCCGTTACCATCCGCCGATTTAACCTGCGGTTACCATCTGACGTTGCAAACGCTGCTGAATCGATTTCAAATGGGTGCCATGTAAATACTTGATCTTCTCCCCAGATTTCGCCGTAAAGCACTATGCGGCCATCAAGATCTTTTAGCGGCCGACTTACATGTTGGTGGCAACTAGCACAGGCTTGATTAGAGACTTCCAGCATTCCGCCTTCATAGCCTTTCGGTACGATGTGAAAGTCCGCACTGGTAGAAGCCGCAAAGGTTTTTAGACTGCCGTTGGCCTTCCATGATTTGCCATTGGCGTTGCCGTATTCCGGCACTTGCAAGAGTGCTTTGATCAAAGCGGTATCTGTTGTTCCCGGCAAGATATCGAGTGCGCCAACGAAACTAGGTTCGATCGCAGAAAAGATGCCCGTATCGAGCGTGTGCGGTTTCAACGTTGTTTGATCTAGTAGATGCATTACCAGAGCGTTCAGGTCAGTTGTCTGCCAATTCGGTCTCTTTGCCTTGATTGCCGCAGCAAGTTCTGCAGCAGTAGTGTACGGACGCCAAACAGTCGATGCCCACTCAGTCGCTTGGCGCACTCTTGCACGGATTTCAAACGGTAGCCATTCACCGTCTGGAGCACGCAAAAACAATACTTCACCGACGACTGTGCCATTTGGAAATACCCATTCCCAATGGGAATTATTTTTCCAGTAACGCACAGGTAGAACGCCGCTACTATCACTAGGAGCATTCCAAAAACTTAACGAATAGACGCCAGAATCGTGATGCCCAGAAAAAATTCCAAACGGAAAGCGAAAACGCCCTTCCTCGAAGTACTTTGTCAGCAAGCGAATGTCAGGAATGGTGTTGCGAATGCCGGTGTCATAACCAACACGGTTCATCCGCAATCCTTTCGGACTACCAAATGAATCTTGATAGACATAGCCAAGAGACCCTTCGTCATACCACATCGTCTGATCATCAAATAATGCCGCTTTGACGACTGGATCTGCGACGGCTGGTAGGTGTTGAAGCAGCGGCCGGAGCTCTGCAGGATCGATAAAATCTAAATAGCCAGGTTGGGTACGCAGCTCAACTGCCCCGCGCGTATAAGCAACGCACTCCAAAAGACTTCGAAAGGTTTGCCCTAGCTGCCCGGACGCGATATCGCGCACAACATATGATGTTGAATTTTTAAACGTACAAACCTGACCATTGCGAGAAAGAGTCGCTGCTGTCTCACAGCCTGAGACATGCCCAGATTCGAATTCCGATATCGCTGGACCTGTTTTTGTTCGCGCGTCAAACATCACACCCGTGAGGTATGAACGCTTGCCAGTCTCGCAGCGGACGTCCTCAGAGTATGGATGTTTTAGTGGTGAACTGTAGACAGGAAGAGCGTGCGAAGCAGAAAGAAATCCAATAGCAGACAACAAATACCACGAATAAGTCATACACCCCCCCAGGTAAGACCACACGTTTATAAAAATAATATTTCGTTATTCAAGCTTAGCACAACAAAAAAGCAGCAGCAAAAATGGCCGTGTTTATTGCAGACCGCAGAAAAATGCCTTTAATATTAAGCAGAGAAATTGGCAGAATGTAAAAATATCATTGTGAAAGACGATTTTAGCGCTGCATTAAGTCATTGTAGCGATCATAGAACGGCGTGCGAGTGCAAGTTGCCAAACTCGGTAAATAGCCTCAAAAACAATACCGCCTGACATTTTCGATTTTCCGGCGCGACGCTCAACAAAAATAATTGGTAACTCCTCGATTTTAAAACCGGCGAGATGCGCGCGAAATTTTAACTCGATTTGAAAGGTGTATCCTTCGCTTTTAATACTATCTGGATTTATTTTTTTCAAAACTGGCACGCGCCATCCATTAAACCCACCAGTAAGATCACGCACACGCATGCCTAAAATTATGCGTGAATAAAGACTACCGCCGCGACTGATTAATTGCCGGCTCAATCCCCAGTTTAGCGTGCCACCGTTTTCGATGTAGCGACTGCCAACCACAACGTCGTGAATGTTCAATGCTGCTAGAATTTTCGCTAAATCTTCCGCCCGGTGCGAAAGATCAGCATCCATTTCAACGACTGCTTGGTACTTTTGCGCAATTGCCCACTTGAATCCCGCAACATAGGCTGTACCAAGTCCTAATTTTCCAGCGCGCTCTAGTATGAAGATTCGTTCAGGGTGTGCCGACATCTTTGTGCGGATGATATCCCTTGTGCCATCGGTACTGTTGTCATCAACAAACAAAATGTGCGCATCGGTGTGCTGAAATATTCCCTCTAAAAGTGCAGCTATATTCTCGACTTCGTTGTAAGTCGGAACTATCACTAAAACCGTATTTAGATTCAATGCAGCCACCCTAGGCACTCCCAAAGAAAACGAACGCCATAGGGTAGCAGCCAAGTCCCGATGTTGATACCAAGATTTTACAGCTAATTACCGACGTTACAGAGCCAGCTTGCACAAATAATATCCAATAGTTAGAGAAAACGGCTAACAGTTTCAAAAACATCTACGGTAGGGTAAAATTGCTAGGCAGAACAAAGAACTAAGAAGGCCGGTCCCTGAATGGAAGAAAAAAATAATCCCGATAACCTAGTTAGTATTGCTGATGCCCGAAAACGGCAAAAAGTCCTTCGCAAAGGCGCCAACGGTAAAGACCCTGATCATGGCAATAAGGGACATAAATCCAATCCCAAAAAACCCGGACAAACCGGAAAAATTTGGTTCTATATTCAGTTTGTTCTTTTTCTTGGGCTGCTCGCCTACTTCATGCAGACTTGCCGAGGCGGTTAATCATCTCGGAACCAGTTTTATGCGGCGTGAGTTAATCGATTGAATCGGCCGCGCATTCTTGCCAATTACACTTAAAAATTTGCCGCTTTGCGTCGGTGAAAGCTCTAACTGAGTTTGCATTACAAGCCAGATGACACCTTCTGTGCAAGGTGGTTCTGTTAACGAGCCGCTATAAGTATAAAAAGCTTTCTTTTTCGGAAGCACCGCCATCGGATCAAAACTCAGAAGGTCACCCAACTCAGCGCCACGCACTTCCGGCATCTTGTTGAAAACTTCCGCTAATGCTTTGTTGGTTTCACCAGCATTAAATAAAACGGAAATAATTGCTGTCTTGTCGGAATCAGTGCGATGCACCAACTGTAACTCAAAGACAAGGGTACCGTCTTGCAGACGGTGCTCAGCTGGAGAACGCATCTGAAAATAAACCAGATCAAAACGCTCACCATCGACCGATATATGATTGGCCAGCGTGCTAAAAGAGCCTTTAAGCGAGTGACCTGTGTTTTCAAGTTTTATGCGAGCAGGACTATAAAAAAAACTTATCGGTAGTGATTTACTGTCGGTATAGGTAGCGCTTATATCAACCGGTGACTGATTTTTTCCGGTGCCGCAAGTTGCGTAGGCTTTGTCGAGCGATCCCCACTTGTTTGGACCGGTCGATCCGTTGTAGCTCCACTCTAAAACATCCGGGCTCACTAGTGGCTGGACAGGTTCGTTTGATTTAGCACTGTGGCCGTTTTTTCCGGGCGCACTATGATGCTCAGTGCCATGCTCGCTATCTTTATCGTCTGTATCAGGAGCTGCATGTGACGCTGCACTATCTTCGGCCAACAGACGAGCAATCTTATCGTTCTGCTTATTTGTCGCTGATTTAAGACCTAATGTGTAAAGACCGTAGCCGGCGCCATAGAGTGCGCCCGCACCAGCAAAGCCAACCATCCAAGCCGTCATTTGATCGAGAAATTTTCTAGCCATAGCTTCAACTCCGATAGGGATGCATAGTCGGAGTATAGCATGTTCGCTCAGAGTCGCTAAAGTTCATTGCTTCAGAATTAGTATGACTGCTTCCACTTAATATTGCAGCCCAGACTCGGTTTTTGATTCAGGTCTGGTGTTTTTCCGTTAAGCAAAGAATCCAGTGCTTGGCGCATTGACACTCCGGAGACCGGAACTGCGTTTCCAGGTCGTGAGTCGTCCCATTGACCGCGGTACGCGAGTTTAAGATTCGGTCCAAACAAATAGAAATCCGGCGTACAAGCTGCCTTATAAGCTTTTGCCACCGACTGATCAGCGTCCAGAAGATAAGGAAACTTATAGCCACGAGCTACTATCTCTTCCTGCATCTTGTCTGGGCCATCTTGCTGGTACTTTTCGATATCGTTTGAATTAATGGCGATCACGGCCACCCCTTTTTTCATGTATTCATTCGATAGAGTCGTAAAAGAGTCAGCAAGGTGTTTAACGAAGGGACAGTGGTTGCAGATGAACATAATCAAGGTTGCTTTTGAACCGAGAAAATCTCTTAAAGCTATGGTCTTGCCGTAAGAGTCCTTCAGCACAAAGTCAGGAGCAGTCGTGCCGAGTTCAAGCATCGTCGATGGGGTGTTAGCCATAAAGAAAGACATCCAAAAATTTAAGTTATGTTTCGATAGAAAATTGCGGCCGCCCCTGCACTGGCGTTACCACCGCATGTACAGCTGATATCTCCTGACACATCTCTCTTTTCACATTATCGATGAACCGCTGACAGTCCTCTTCATTACCTTCAACGTAAAGTTCTACCGAGCCATCAGGAAGATTTTTAACATAACCACCGATTGCAAGCGGATCTCAAACGATTTTTCGTTTCAGATATCGCAATTGCAATAATTGCTCATTCAGCTATACTGAAAAAAGTCATGATTTTTTGCAACTCAATTGCTAAGGCATATTTTATGCAAATAAAACGGTTACTTAAAATTCAAGAAGCATCAGCCCACAGCTTCTTTCTGTGGGGTCCGCGACAGACGGGAAAAAGCACCTATTTGAGAAATCGGTTTCCCGAGGCTCTCTTTATTGACCTTCTTGATTCGCAAGAGTTTAGACAATTAACCGAAAATCCAGGCCTTCTGCGACAGCGAATTCGTTCCAACCCAGCTCAATTAGTGATCCTCGACGAAATACAAAAAGTCCCTGCGTTGTTGGATGAGGTCCAACGCCTGATCGTCGAGCAAAAAATGAGATTTGGTTTATGTGGTTCAAGCGCTCGAAAAGTGAGACGAGGTCATGCCAACCTTTTGGGTGGGAGGGCTTTGCGTTACGAAATGTTTGGCTTGGTATCCGCCGAGTTGGGTTCAGAATTTGACTTAAACAGGATGTTAAATAGAGGGCATCTTCCAGTTCACTATTTTTCGGAAGAATTTCCTGCGCTACAGCGTGCTTATGTTGGTGACTATCTAAAAGAAGAAATTGCCGCAGAAGGATTGGTGAGAAATTTACCGTCTTTCTCACAATTTTTGGACTTAGCGGCCATGTCTGACTGCGAGTTGGTGTCGTATTCCAGCTTTGCAAGAGACGTTGGCGTAGCCGTAAATACAGTGAAAGAATATTTTCAAATTCTGATCGATACTCTCTTATGTCGATACGTGCCTGCATATTCAAAGAATTCGAAACGGCGAACAATTCTTGCGCCAAAGTTTTATTTCGACAATGTTGGCGTCGTTAATTCATTATGCAAACGTACAAATATTGTCGAAAAAACAGAAGTTTTTGGTAAAGCATTCGAGAACTTCATCTGTCATGAACTGCATGCACATTCTTCTTATTCTCAAGCAGGGTATGATATCTCTTTCTGGCGGTTAACAACGGGTGTGGAAGTGGATTTTATTCTTGGTGATATGCATACGGCTATTGAGTGTAAAGCATCATCCAAGATTCACGGAGATCACCTGAAAAACATCCGCCAACTTTATCAAGATTATCCAAAGATAAAGCGAAGGATTGTTGTTTCCTTAGAGTCTAACTCTAGAACGACAGATGATAATATTGAAATCATGCCCGTGCATCATTTTTTAAATGCGCTTTGGGCGGGAGAGCTTTCAGAATAGTAAGCGCCTAGCTGGATTGCTAACCTCGTCCTGACTATACTAGACCGAGGAAGTGGTGTAGCCAGGTAAGATAATAGATGGGTTACATTATTTAATCGCAAACTAGGGCTTTTGTGAAGCTCACGTAGCGACCTAAAATACATAGTGTCGAGTCCATGAAAAAATTTCAGATTTTTTCCTGTAAAGACTGCATGTGGTTAGCAATTAAGCCTGCCACTTGTTCTAAAAATGCTTCGTCTTCTCTTCCAAATGCTTTGATTTTCGTACTATCAATATCGATCTGACCAATAATGCCGCCCTTTTTGTCACGCACAAGAACAACGATTTCGCTGCGGGTATCAAGGTTGCAAGCTAGATAATTATCAAGTGATGCGACATCATCGACGAGTTGATTTTTGTTTTCCAGCACAGCAGTTCCGCAGACACCCTTACCTACCGGGATCCGCACATGATCTGTGACTGGTCCAGTATATGGGCCAACATGCAGTATTTGACCTTTCAAAAGGTAAACGCCGACCCAATGAAAATCTTTTCTGTGGGCTTTCAGATGTTCCATCACGGACCCAATAGCTTTTTTCGGATCAGAATCTTTTGCTAACGTCTTAATAGCTTCCAATTGCGATTGCACGGTGATGACTGCTTTCGTATTGCTGTTTGACTTAACGGATCACTGGTTCAGGTAAACCAGTGGTTGCCTCAACACTTGGTTTACCCTCATCGTCCTGTTTAGTCAAAACAAGTGCAGACCATGGTGGCATCTGGGCAACCACGCTGGTGGCTTTTGCTAGGAAATCAGCCATTAAATTCGCCGGAACCGGGTCGGCGGTAGGAAACTTCATGCCTTGCGGGTCAACAACGTTACTGCCTTCATGAAATTCGAAATGCAAATGCGGTCCGGTCGCAAGACCTGTCGCGCCTACGTATCCGATGGTTTGTCCCATCGATACACGGGCACCTGGTCTAATATTTTCCGAGTAACGTGAGAGATGTTTATATTCAGTCCGGTAAACAGCATTGTGACGCACCGTGATCATTTTGCCCGACCCGCCTCTAGTGCCGGCGAAACTCACGACCCCGTCTCCAACTGACATGACCGGTGTACCTGTTGGGGCACCGTAATCAACACCTAAGTGGGCTTTATTAACTTTTAGGATTGGGTGAAACCGCTGAGCTTGAAAACCAGAAGTGATGCGGCCGAATTTAAGGGGACTTTTTAAAAACATGCGCTTTAGGCTATCGCCATCTGGTTGAAAATATTGAGTACGATCATCGAGCTCATACTTGATTGCGACGTAATTAATGCCAGCATTCACGTACTCCGCACTAACGATATCACCGTAGCCTATGGATTTACCGTTCGCGAACACCTCTTCGACAACTAGGCGCCAGCGGTCGTTAGCTCTGACTTCCCGGTTAAAGTCGATTTGCCAAGCAAAGATCTCGGCCATGGATGTGATGATGGCAGGATCCATACCAGCGCTAGACGCGGAAGCCCAAAGGCTGTGGTTCACCGCACCGCTGTAGGCGCGGGTGGAACTTGTGATTACGGCTTCTTCAATCACTGCGTTTGGATTTTCTTCGTTTAGGTTAGTAACAATCAGAGTCTTACGGTCACTAATCTTCATCGACACCCGAACTGGCTCGGCCACCAACTCTCCGGCCTGGTCGGTCGATTCGACAAAGGTAGTCTTAACTTTTGTGCCTGCATCAATCTTTCGCACATTCATCAGGGGACGCACAGCCTCAGCCAGGCGGTGAATCTGAGACGAACTAAAATCTAGTTGGGTTGCCAATACATGGGAAAATGTCGCGCCGCGGCCGATTGTTGCCTCGCGGACATATTTTGTTGATTCAGTGATCTGGGCTTCACCAGGAGCTTCGACTTCGGGGTCGGTAGCTAATTGTTCATCTGGTCGACCAGTCGGTAAGTTTGAGCCAATAGGTGTGTCTATTTCTGGGTTGGGAGACACGAAGTAACTTACCAGAGCGAGTGTAATGCCGATTAAACCGAGAGCGATCACTGCTAAATACTTTTTCTTGTGTGACAAAAATCCTCCTAGAGCGCACGATCAAAGTCTGGCTTGTTGTACATTTTTTCTACAAGATCTGTTTATTTTTAACACACCAGTTTACCTCAGACATCCTGTTGGAACAATCATAAAGTCGCATCAAAGAGTTGCAAATCAGCACTCTACAAAGCAATCAGTTATGTTATAGTCGGGCGTTTAAACGGCGAAAAATGCCGATATTCTCGCATAAAATGACAAACTGGGGGTCCTATGAGTAAGAACGATTACAATCCAGAGTCTGCGGTTAGAGACCGTTACAGTGCCGCTGCTGAGACCCTTGAGAAAGCTCTCTGTTGCCCAATCAGCTACAACACCGAATACCTAAAAATCATCCCACAAGAAGTCATCGACCGTGATTACGGCTGCGGGGACCCGTCGCAATATGTACGCAAAGGGGAAACCGTTCTTGATCTTGGGAGTGGCGGCGGAAAAATTTGTTTTATCGCCGCCCAGGTTGTCGGCGCATCTGGAAAAGTCATCGGCGTTGATATGAATGACGATATGCTTGCCCTTGCACGTAGCTCATCTGGCGTTATCGCCGATACACTTGGTTATAAAAACACCGAGTTTCGTAAAGGTAAGATTCAAGACCTTCGCCTTGACCGCGACTTGGTCAATAACTTTCTAAGAGAGAATCCCGTAAGAGACGAGAAAGACTTGGTCCGCTTAGAACAGTTTACAACTGATTTAGCAGAAAAAGAGCCGATGA
>CAMAXT010000062.1 GCA_945862295.1 Pseudobacteriovorax antillogorgiicola | reverse complement strand
AAACGTTGGAACCGTATTCGCGGCCATGATGAAATCGCGAACGTTATTTCAGGTGTTGAATATAAAGATGGAATTGTGGTAGCTAAGATTTTTCATCGGGGAGCTGCCAACGGCTAGGCTACCGATCCACAACATTCTGAAGTATCTCGCTAGTGGGCGTATTTACTGGCATGGGACTTTGGGCGAAATACACCATGCTCCTAATCGGTGTTGTTTTTCTATGGGCACTGATTCGAGAAAGTCTGAGCGGAAAAAGTTCGAACGGCTTAAAAAGTCCGTGGCCCTATGCAGGCGGTTTGGTCGCACTTCTAGTTTTTTCTCCGCACCTCCTTTGGAATGCCGACAACGATTGGATTACATTTAAATTTCAACTGCGGCATGGCTTTTCATTAGATCGACCAGAGATGCCTATTTCAACTTTACCCGCTCCAGAAATCCCAGATCCAAACGGTCCAGAACTTGCGTTAGCTTCGGCATTTTCCGACATCATCTTAGCTCAGGAAAGGAACGAACTCAGACCGAAATTTTGGGAGCCGGCACTTAAAAAGTTAAACATCTATCTTGGATTCTACAGCAGCCAATTTGCAATCTGGGGACTACTTCTTTTTCCGCTCATTGCAGCTTGGAGGCGGCAGCATAAAAATCGAAAAGATCACCGCGTTCGCATTAAGCAGGCGATGACGCCAGGTGCGACGCAGATTTTTACCTCCTCATTCGCCGCACCATTGATTGTGTTTGGACTCATCAGTTTGATTTCGAAGGTTGAAGCTAACTGGAGTGCAATGTACGTGATTGGTGCCGCGGGACTTATCGGTCTGCATCTGACGCCCTACATTAGAAATATCGTTTCTTACGCTGCGGCCAACGCTGCCATCGTTGGTCTTCTTATCTTGCATGCGAATACTGGGATCTTACCCCTGAGAGAGCACAGAGACCGCATTTTGAACGAGACGCATGGGTACGGCGATCTAGCGGAGATTGCAGCTAAGCTCCACGGTGGCCCTCTCTTTTCAGATAGTTATCAGATCGCTTCGATGTTGAGATTCTACCAACCGAAACTTGCAATTAGACAGTGGCCTGGAATTACAAGAGATTCTGAATTTTTGCGCAGGCCTGAACTTTCTGACATGAATTACGAAACTCTTTTGCAAATTGGCTCATTCTGGCTAATTACCTCAGAGCAAATTCCGCCTAAAATAAAAGGCTTCAAACCAATAGAAATGGCTCAGCTTAGGGATTGCAAGGATGCCGGCATTCAAGTAATCAAGGCCAGTGTAGCTGGCGCATTTGACGCTCGGTGCAAGGCACTGATTCATGATTGGTTTCTTTTGAGTTACACGTCTTTGTGAGGTTTTAGCAAAAGCATCGATGGAACAACAGTTTTTTGCCTACAAAGAATATCTACGAAGTGCTTACAAGTCTCTTGAGCAGCCTGATTTTTCGTTTGTGAAACGTGTCTTCAATGCGCGGCCATACGAACCCTTAATCAGAAAAATGCGTGACTATGCGGCGATCGAAGAGTGCACGCATTCCGAAGACGACGTTTGCTTCAGCTATTTTCTCAAAGGTCGCACCAACCTTTGGAAGCTCGATCTATCTTTGGTTGGTCCGTTTGCAATTTTTGTTCGCCTGCGCAGCAGAATTGCCGAAGAAGATTTCCTTTACCCAGGTAAAGTGAACCTCGCGGATTTCGAAACCAAAATCATCAATATGTTGAACCAATACAACATCAGACTTCTAACCTCGCTAGACCTCAGCATCGAGGTTCCGATTGGACTTTACAGCTCGGCAAAAGAAAAGCCGCGTCTCTATAACGCCCTTTTCTCTGATTCTGAAAAATTGCCTTGGGAAAACTGAGCTTTAAGGTTTGTTAAAACCAAAGTAGATGTCTTGATCGTTACCGGTGAACGGCCCTTTGGCGAGTCCTCGGTCAATGATGAATTTTTTGATGGCATGCCTTGCATAGCGAATGTTGTGCTTACGAAGTATCTCATAGCAGGCGAACATCAGATGCTCTGCAGTCTGCATACGCTTACTAGCGCTGAAAGTTAGGGCGGCTTTTAGCAGCTTAACGATTTGAAGATTCAAATTTCGGTCCGTAACGCCGAGCTTATCAAAATTAATCTTCTTCATCGATGCGAGAACTTTTTTACGCTCTGTCGATGCAAGTACAGCTTTTCTGCCAGCAATCATTTCATAAAGCAAAAGACCTGCGCAGTAGATATCAGTCTGTGGGCTGATCGAATTTTCGCTGATGTGCTCTGGTGAATAATAACCCGGAGTACCGACCATATAGTTTTTGTAATCTTCAATTTCCATCTGACAAGATAGACCGAAGTCAGTAACCATCACGCGACCAGACTTTTCGATCAAGAAATTTGCGGCCGAAAGATCTGAGTGAATGGTGTCGTGCAAATGCAGGTGATCGATGCCCTTCATCATGTCGATAAGAATACTGAGCGCTACGAGTGGCGGTACAGTTCCGACCTGGCGCATGAAACTATGACCAGACCAACCTTCAACAAATTCAGTGACGATAAAACAGTTTGGCGGTTCAAAGTGACTATCAAAGTATTGAACGATATGCTTGTGATGCATGCCGGCCATGATCAAAAGTTCACGGTGAAAAATGCCAAGAAATTTTCTGTTGTTAGTGTATTTGTCGTGCAGAACTTTGATAGCAACTGTTCCGCCCGTGCGTTCGTCGATACCACGGAACACGCGACCGAGACCGCCGACACCGACTTCTTCGATGACACGGTAGTGGCCCATCTTTTCTGGGATTTTTCTATTTGGAGCGTTCAAAGGAACTCCAGCAAAATCTAATCGCACGTCTTATACTTATCGGCTTTTTTGGACAATTATTGACTAACGACGAAAAATAGCGCGTTGCCCAACAGGCAAAAGAGCAGCTATTTATCTGCAGGGTTAGTCACTTGACTGTCCCCATGCAGTTTAAGATTTGTAGAGGGGACGTAGGGACAGTCAAGGAAGTGACTGACTCTACGTCCCCTCTACCTACTTCTAGGTCCTAGCTTAGGAGGGCTGGGCGCTGGCCGCCGATCCCGGAATCAATGCGGTCATAAATTTGCGGGGCGATCTCGTCAGCGTAATAACCCATAACGCCAATTAATCGCGCGAAATGCTCGTAATCAAAACCAACAACTAACGCCTGGGCCGAGAGAATAATCACGCCTTGACGGGAGACACCAAGCTTTACAAATTTTAGCTTATTATTCATCTCAAGGAGAAAGCGCGACAGCCCTGGCATCGTCAGACAATCAACTTTCAAATCAATGAGCGGTCTGATCTCAAAAGAAATGTAGGTATCGGCAAGTTTGATTGTCAAAGGATAAAGGCGGGAACAGCCTTGAAAGCCTGTGCGCCAGCCATTTTCACCAGTGGCTTCGAACTTCCATCCATAATTGACAAGGTACGACTCTAGCTGATCGGCTGTCACGTAAGTCATTAATGATTTACCATATTTTTGAGATGTTTATTTAAAGGCTAGCGACTCTATTCAAACCCGTCAATACTTTGTCTATGACTTAGAAATATCAAAGGAATGATCGCGGTTTTTTTGTAAAATTTAAAACCAGAGAACGCGTTTGGTTCTTAGACCAACTCAGGTTGCGCCCTCTATGTTCTGAGGTTATGAGCGGAGCAACCAGTTCATGATCGGCTCATCTTTCACATCTGCGAATTCATTATATGTATATGCTGGAATCCCAAGAGCAGCCACCTGGCTAGGTAGGCCCTGTTGCATAAACCTTTGTTGCGATAACATCATTCAGAAATAATATTAAAATTATTAAGACGAAAGTTCTGCAACCAATCAATGGCACACATAAATCTTAAAAAAGATCCGGCGTTTTTTGAAACATTCAAGACATGGATTTCAGAGCATGGCGGTACATTCACTGACCAACTCTACACTCGGTCAACCCAAGGCGAACAAAGCCGAGGAATTACAATTCAACCGCAAGGGAAAGCAGTTGCTTCTGCTCTTTTTATTCACGGGACTGGCAACGATATTACCTATCCTTCTATTTCACTTTACAAAGTTTTGTTTAAGCAAAATATTCGCATCTATGCCTTTGATTTAGACGGCCACGGATACAAAGGGTCATCTCTATTTTCTCAGCAAATGCTACCGACCTTTGTAACATGGGCCGTAGCACAAACTGAAATCTCTGCCAATGAACCATTGTTCCTTATCGGCCATAGCCTTGGGGGAACTCTAGCGCTGGCGCATGCGGTCCAGGCATCCAAAACAATGCAAGGCTTGATTCTCATTTCTGCGCCCCTTACTCTTTCAGCAACCTTCAAGAGTCTAGCTGCTGAATCTCTGTCTTGGTTGCGCCCAAGCCTTTGGCAAGAACGAAAAGTCTACGGTACTTGGGGCATCCTTCCGGCTCTAGGAAGCTTTAAGAGGGCCTCATTTCCCATTAGATTGACCTATCCAGAGGTCAACTACGTTTTGCAAGTCAATGATGCTGTAGACACTTTGGCTTTGGATCTAATTAGCAAGCTTGATTCCATTTCCTGCCCGGTATTGTTAATATACGGAACCGCAGATCATATTGTTAAAGAGCAAAATGCATTCGACATCCAAAAGCGGGTTAAAAAAAGTGAAGTCCTCTCGATAAAAGGCGCGACGCATTTTTCGACAATTTTTGAGTCTGAAGTTTCAAACAGAATAGGTTCATTCATTAGAGCGCATATACGGTGACCAAAAAGCTTCCAACAATTGATGTCCATATGCACCTTGCTGGTACCGGCTGCTGCAATAGCGGCTGTTGGATTAGTCCATCGTTTCGTCAAAGGTATACGTTCAGACTTTTGAAAATGATTCACCAGATTAGTAATCATCAACTCGAAACCACGATTGACCAGGACTGGGTAGAAAACATCTCAAAACTAGTCAAAGAAAGTTCAATCGACTATGGTGTGGTTCTTGGATTTGATGGCGTTTATGAAAAAAAAGAAGGCAATCTAGATACCAATCAATCACAAATGATTATTCCAGCCGAATGGGTTTTTAAAGTTTGCCGCCAATACAAAAATCTTTTGCCAGCACCCAGTATCAATCCTTACAGAAAAGATGCCCTGGAAATCCTCGAATTTTGCATAAAAAATGGCGCTGTCTGCATTAAATGGTTGCCGGCAGCACAAGCTATCAACCCAGGTGATGACTTTATCGATGATTTCTACCGGATGTGTGCTGCGAATAATATGCCGGTTCTCATCCATATGGGCGGAGAAAAGACGTTCAAAACAGTGACGCCCGAATTTAACAATGTCGAAAGACTTATAAGGCCATTAGAGCTAGGTGTTAAAGTTATCTGTGCTCATACAGCAACTAGGATCATTGGTACTAGTGAGGCCGATCAAATACCCGCACTCAAACAATTGCTTAAAACCTATCCACACCTATGGGTCGATAATTCAGGATTATGCAACCCGTCAAGATTCTCGCACGTCCCAACTTTAGCCCGCGATCAAGACATAACAGAACGCACCTTATATGGTAGTGACTTTCCTGTTCCGAGCAACGCGGTATACTACACGCCACAGCTCGGCATCAAGCGGACCTGGGACCTGGAAAAAATCAAAAACCCAATCACTAGAGATATTGAGATCAAAAGAGAGTTCGGCTACCCAGAGGAAACGTTAACCAACCATCATAAAGTTTTGGCTAACCTATCAACCTGGATAAAAGAATAAGCACCTACGATTCCGACGGCAAAGAAGTATTGATCAGAGCCGGTAAATGCACCTCAAAGGTAGCACCAAGACCTTCGCCTGCACTGTAAGCTTCCACTGTTCCACCGTGCAATTCATTAGTGCGTGATTACGTGTCGCCTGTGACTTTCAAGCAATCGACATAAATATCAGGACTAATACCACTGGCCTCCACATGCGCAACGCTTCCAACTCGGACTATCTGTTTCAACAGCTCTCTGAAATCTCCTGCCACAACCGCAGCACCGATACTTGTCTTAGCACCGCCTTCGACAATCCAACCTTCGAATGGTAGAGAAAATGTTCCGAGACCGTGGTTGATCCCAGCATGCAATGAGTTAACCTCGTCAACATAAACAAAATTTCTTTCATCAAAAGATCCGGAAAAATCACTTGAAGGCTCAACACATAGAAAATACGGACTGGTCCCCGGCTTCGCAGAAAAGCTGGCATGTCCGGTCGCAGGAAGAGTAAGTTTCTTCGCCGAATGACGACTATTGAGAAAGTTCTTTAGCTTTCCTTTTTCAATGATCGCAGTTTCCTGGGTAACACTTCCTTCCCCGTTGAAATAAACCGGCGAGGTATTTCTTAAATCAAAGGGTCGATCTGAAATATTCAGAAGAGGACTAGCTACCGATTCACCAAGAGAATCTTTCGAGAAAAGGCTTCGGTTATCGAGAAGATGCTGACCACTATAAAGTCCGGAAAAAGCATAGATTAAGTCTAAAAATGCACGTCCAGAGATCAGGACTGGATACTGATTGGTCTCGAGATTTTTATATTGCTTATGAAAAAGAACTTTTTCTGCGGCTTCCTTAAAACAAACACCAAAGTTTCCGGGATTATAACCATTAGCGACAATATGCTTTCTCGCCACCCGCGGCTTTCTATCAGTTTGAACCATAGTCTGTACATAGACCGAAGAACGACTGCTCATCGAAACATGATAACGCCCGGTTCCATCGATATACATCTTTCCAAAGTGGCCGTGTGAAGCACCAACGTAAGGTAAGGTGACAGCTTCCGGCAGAAGTTTTCTGCTCTCTTCAAGGTCTTGTCCGATGGCTTTGATATCTGCCAATGAATCGTTTAGCTCACCATGACGAGATTCAGCGCCGCTTATCGGCTGATAGGCAAGCACGTCGGCATTTTGCGACAGACCCGCTAACTCGTAAGCAGCCTTAGCCGCAGCCGCAATACCTGACCTCGATGTGTCAGAAGAGTTTGCAATGCCAACGGCACCATGATCATTCCATACACGGACTGAAATCGACGAACTTTTATCCATATCGAGCTTTAACTGTCCGGCCAAAGAACACGAATGTGATTCACTTGCGCCGATCATCGCGTCAACGCGATCTAGTCCACACTGTTTGATGGCAGCGGTAAAATTGCTAGCTATATGGTCGTGATTTAAAATTTGTTTATCAAACTTTCCAGCCATTACCGTCCCCCTACTGTGATACTGTCGACCTTAATATGCGGCTGCCCACAAGTGGTATAGATGGTCCCGGATATCGAACCGCAATGACCTGGTCCTAAGTCCAAGTCTCGGCCGACAAGAGAGATCTTTTTCAAAACATCAGCACCGCTGCCAATCAAGACAGCTCCTTTCAGCGGTTTTGTTAACTTGCCATTCTTTATTTCCCAGGCATCACGAACAGAGAAGTTAAACTGACCAGTTGAATCAACGCTACCACCACCCATTGTTTTGCAGTAGAGGCCATTGCCAACGGCAGCAATCATGTCATCAGATGATGCCTCGCCCGCTGCGAAGTAAGTGTTTCGCATGCGCGCAGTCGGTGCGAACTTAAAATTTTGCCGACGACCACTTCCCGTGCGCGGAAGATTCAGCCTTGCTGACCCCAATCTATCGATCATAAAATTTCGCAATATACCGTCTTCAATCAGCAGAGTTGCCTGAGCAGACATCCCCTCATCGTCCATATCTAATGAACCGTAGAGATTCGCGCTATGCCCTTCATCCCAGGCAGTGACAGCTGAGTGAGCGATCATTTGTTCGCGCTTGTCTTTAAACGGTGAGATACCGCGTAAAAGTGAGTTGGTCTCAAGCAAATGCCCACAGGCTTCATGCAAAATAACACCACCAAATCCATTGCCAATCAACACTGGATACTGCCCTGCTTCAACAAACTCAGCTCTCAGCATGTCTTTGGTAGACTGCTCAGCCTGACTAACAATTGTTTCCAAATCAATATTTAAAATCCAATCGGGAATGCCTGTCGACCCTATGCTGTCGCGTGCGTTAAATCTGTGAGCACCATCAACCACCAATGCATCAGATCGCACAAACTGCGTCAACCGAATATCGCGCGCAAAGACTCCGTCAGTATTCGCCACTAAAACTTCTTGCCAGTGAATCATTCCGGACGTCAGAGTTGATTCGACCTTACCAAGACTTTTTTGCATCTTGCCGTTCCATCTAAGGAGCATGTCCGCCGTATCTTTCGAAGATGCATTCTCGGCGTGCCAGCGGTTCTTGCCTTTGATGTCTGCAAAGTCTTTTAATGGTTCCAGTTCGAGTTCCTGAAGCCAAATGCACTGGCCCAAATCTTTGCAACCCGCAGCTTGCAGCGCTTTTCCCAGCGCCTGCTGCAATCCGATTGTAGTGAGGTCGGTAGTGCTTACCAACGATGTTGTTAATCCGCGTGCTACGCGCACTCCTGCGCCGAGGAGCAACGAGCTATCGGCTTGGCTGATTGCATTATCTTGTGTTGCTAGCTGGCGAACCTCGGACCGCTCTAAAAAAATATCAGCGAAATCCGCACCTGCCGCACGAGCCATCCCGAGCAAATAGCTCATAGCATCACGCCAGTGTTCGCCAAAAACTGATGGGTCAGGATTAAGTGGGCCGGATGTGCCGCGAATTTTTTGTGGTAAAAACAACCCGGACAGTAAAGAAGACTGTCTCATCATAGGAGATACTCCGTCTAAATAAGGTAGACGGAGACACTAGCAGAAATTCCAGAATTTTTCGAGACGCAAGCTTACTGAACGATCTCAGAAATCTCGCGGGCTACATCTTTTTCCGGTGTCGCCTGTCTGAGCTCACCTAACAAGAGACCAATCTTGGGATTCATCCGGCGACGGGAGCTTTCAAGGTAAGCCATTTGGACCCAAACGGGGTGTTTAGCCAGCATTTGCGCTAATATTTCCGAGTTCTGCGGCAAATAGGATTCTAATACAACCTGGGCTAATTCAGCGAGGCCGGTGTTGCGAGATACTGAATAGAAGTAAAGATTTTCAAAACCTGCTGAGGCGGTGTCAGGCGCATGCCGGCGCATATGCTTAAGGATTGCGATGCAAGAGTACAAGTTAACGCTTGAAAGGGTTAGCTGGCGAAGTTCTTCCGGCGGGACCATCGCCAAATATTTTAAGAACTCATTAGAGGCGCGGTCCGGCTCAAGGGCTGCCATCGCTAAAACAAACTCTTCGGCCCCGTTAGACATCAAACCCTGACGTACGACGGTGTAAGAAGATTTGAGTTGATTAGCGCGGACAGCATTTGCCATTTGCGGGACCAAAACATTTTCTTCAATACCAGAATCAATGGCATATGTGAGTTCACTTTCAATAGCTGAAGCAATGTCTCTTGATGGTTTGCCGGCCGCTAACTGCCAACCAAGCATCCTTGCTGGTACACGGGAAGACCTGACGAGCTTTCTAAAAAATTCTGGCTCAAAGCGGTCAGCGTTTGTAATAAATAAATGAGCAGCATTCATCATCTGGTGCGGCTGTAGATCCGTTTGTTGATCCAGGGTATTCTCAACCAGTTTTGCTGCTTGTGCTGATTCGCCTCTGGCTTTTATCAGCTTTTTAACGCTATCGAGTGTATTGCCACCATAATTAATGCCTGCCTCTAAAGCCTTATCAAGCGGCATGTCGGTGTAAATTTCTGGTGCTGGCTCGGCCTTTGTTGTTTCAATTTTTTCGGTCTTGGTAGTAACGCATGCACCCAGTGCTATCGCCGTAGCAATCACAACCAATTTTTTAGAAAAAACAATCATCAGGTCCTCGCCATCTGTAGTTTGTTAAGCTCGACACTTATTTTGCCACCAAAGGCAGCCGCAAGTTTATCCCTGCCCACATTAAGTCCTGCTCCTTCACCTTCTGGCAATTGCGCAGCTGTGAATTCGAGAACCATTTGTTTTTGTCCGAGAGTCTTTATTCTGATCGATGTCACGCCATATTCCAAACAATATTTCAGAATAAGAGACCCGTCGATCTTGACTATCGGCGCATCCGCCTCGATAAAGTGCTCTTCATCGAGATGAATGCTCATGATAGCACTAATACGCTTGAGAAAACTGTAAGGTGAATCAACAACGATCCTCACATTCGCCGTCCCTGCTTTCGCTCCGGAAAGAAGATGCTTGGTAAATTTCAGATCTGAACGCATGCGGACAACAAACCAGGCGAGGACAAAGGCTAAAACCGCTGAAAATAGGTGGAAAATCAGGTTCATCGAAATCATGCGTTTGATGTCCTAAATATTTTTTTCCGCATACCCATAAAAACTATCAAAAAAGGTAGCATTATTAGACTTGCTAACGGCAAATCACCTCTCGTTTCTTCTTTGCCAATCACGCTGCAACCGCGCTGCACGCGCGATAAGCGTCCCCCAAACACTCCTGACGCCTTCTTACCATCAAGAGCTGCGTTTGCGTCGACAATACCCGAACCCAACAACGGCCGACGGATTGCTTCGCCGCTTTGTTTGGGATAGTAGTAATTGTAGTTGTTATAGAGCGATGGGTCATAGATCCGAGGATCTGCCATTTCGATGATGCTGCGTCGCAATTCCTTCCACGACCGCCCAGGATCGTAGGCAAGTACCAAACCAGCGACGCCCGCGACAATGGGTGACGCCATCGACGTACCTGGTTTAGGAAAAAATCCGCCGCCCGGAACTGTTGAGTTGATGTTTTGTCTTGGTTCCATTTCGCCGTCACCACCTGGAGCCGCGACATCGACCCAAGGACCAAAGTTTGAGAAATTTGACTTCTCAAGAGTTGAGCCAAGAGAAGACACTGCAATTGCGTCGTTAAACGCTGCTGGATAACTTCGGATCATTGAATCTTCGTTTCCGGCCGCACCCACTACTAAAACTTCGTTTGGACTCTTTTTCAGAACACTTACCAGCAGAGCTACAGCCCGCGACCGCACAAACTTTCCGAACGACGAGTTTGCAACTCGCACGATGTTGGTTTTCGATTTGAAAAGATTCAAATACTTAAACCCTTGGAGAATCGCGGCATCTGACGCGGCACCTTTTTTACCAATTTTAGAAATAATTTTTATCGGCATCACTTGGCAGACGGGACAAGTTCCTCCAGATGCTGTATCAACTTTGCCCGCAACTAATCCCGCAACGTGAGTTCCATGCTGACAGGTTCCAACATCAGAAGACGCATCAAGATCTTTGGGATCCGCTGTTGGGCAAGCTAAGCCTGGCCCTGCAGTTAAATATGGAAACGCATTGCCATTACCGATTTTGCCGCGAATGAACACCGTCGTATCACAGCCCATGACATCATTGTCACAGCCGGATTGTCCTGGCGATGGGTTGATCCAAATCCGCTTATCTAATGAGGGATGTGAGGTATCAACGCCGCTATCAAGCACCGCTACGACAGGAATTCTGACATCAGTAAGCTGTTTGGTTGCGAGGGTTTCCAATGCCTCAGGAAGGCGTACAGCTTTTAAATGCCAAGCAGTTGAGCTTTTGTATTCGGTAGCTAACTCAGTGGTGAATGGATTTTGAAGCGTCGTATCCAAATAACTCAAATGATCAGGCTCAGCGAACCAGATTTTACCTTGCCGTTCCCATTCCGTTAGGACTCTAGCTGCAGACGCATGGTCAGCAAATTCTACCATTGAGATAGCACTCTCGGGGCGGTCGGTCGTACCAGCATCCCAAGCCAATTGCAGCGACACCGGAGGCGCAATATCTGCGGTTGTTTCGGGATCAATCGGATCAGCTATATCTAATGTTGTGATGAAATGAATATCTTTGATACCTGGGTCCGAAAGATATGAATCTGCTAGAAGAGAAAAATGATGCCGATGCTCGGCCTGGAAACTTTTAAATGAAAATCCCTTCGCGCCGATGTCAACTTTGAAGGCAACGATGTAGCGATTTTCATAAACTTCGGCCGCCTCAATTTGGTGCGGCGTTGCCAATATTACTGGCGGGAACAAATTTTCTGGTACTGCAAAGTCAGACGGATCGATGCCACAGGACGCCACCGACGCCGCGAAGGACACCAAAAAGGTAATTTTCAGGTGGTGGTAAATCATATCCTCGATTTTACGCTTTAAACGTGCCAAAATCGAGGACTTACACGGGCGATCGACAGATTTGGCATATCACAAAATAAAGTTCAAAAAGTAGTTTTGTTAGGGGAATGAATCATGGACCAGCAGGCAGCTCATATAACACCTGTGATAATTTCTGTTAAAACTGCTGGTGACGACAAAAATTTTGTTCTTACTGATACGTTTGAAAAAGCAGCTGCTAACGGCAAGATCATGACTGTTGCTTTAAGTGATAGCAGCCCGGACATGCACAAAGCGTTAGCAAAACGACGTCACGATATAAAAGCCGCCATACGTACTCTCGGATTTATGCTGACAGCCGTAAAAACCGGATACACATTCTCGGACGACAAAGCTGCCGCTAAAATCGATGCGATCGAGAAGGCAGTAAATTGCTTAAACCGTGAGAGCGATATTCTTGTGCAGGTCCTCGCATCTGACCCTTAATGCTCAATCATTAGTTTTTAAGTTCGATATACCTTCTGAATATGCTATGGGTATGCCTCACTTTTTGTCCTGACATAGGACGTCAACATGAGGGCCTGTGCACATGACCAGCCAGAGTATGACATCGTATGGTTATGGTGAGTATTCGGTCGGCGATCAAACGCTGACTTGCGAGATCAAAACTCTCAACTCGCGCTACGTTGAAGTAAACGTTCGTCTGCCAAGGCAATTGTTCGCTCTTGAGACCGAAATAATCAATCACGTCAAAAGCGTTCTCCGACGCGGCAAGGTCGATGTCTTTATCGATCTCAATCGACAAAGCGGCCACAAAGACCTGCCGGAAATCGACGAAGCTGCGTTGTCGCACTATCTAGGACAATACGAAAAAGCATCGCTACAGATTAAGAGTCGCAACAAAGCTCTAGAAGTCGGGCCTTTTTTCACGGCTTTTACCGAACTTTTAAAACTTGAAGGTATTACCGGTGGCGAGAAGAGTCGCGTCCGCGGTGAAGAAGCCGGCGCACAATTTCGCGACGCACTGTTCGAGTCTTTGAACAAAGCACTAGCAAACGTAACTCAGGCAAGAAAAACAGAAGGTGCTGCACTCGATGCCGCTCTTATAGAATTGTTAGATGAAATGGAACATAACCGGCAAATCGTTGCATCCAAACGTGATGCAATTATTGGACAACTGCGAGCAAATATTCAAAAACGCATAGAACATGCGATCGCAAACATCAACAAGACCAACCAAACAGTCACCGCTCCTGAAGACCGCTTACTTACTGAAATTGCTATGATATCTGACAAAGCAGACATCGATGAAGAACTCACGCGCCTAGCGACTCACGTTAATGAGTTCCGCCGAATGCTAAAAGACGAAGAAGCAGCCGGCAGAAAACTCGACTTTATTTGCCAAGAAATGCACCGGGAAGTTAATACGATGTCCAACAAATTGGTGCAGACCGAGGTATCTCAGTTCACTATTGAAATGAAACAAACCATTGAACGGATTCGCCAGCAGGTACAAAATATAGAGTAACCACAAATTTCGGACGCTGAATGACCAGCCCAGTTGTATATGTTGTATCTGCCCCTTCTGGAACAGGTAAAACCACGCTTAATCGCCGGCTCATCAATGAGCATGCGGAAATTCAAATGTCGGTGTCTTATACGACGCGGAAAAAACGCGTCAACGAAACTGACGGCATCGACTACCACTTCGTTTCCGAAGATAAATTTCGCGAACTGATAAAAGCTGGCCAGATGTTAGAGTACGCAGAAGTATTCGACACGCTTTACGGCACAAGTTTCGCAGAAATTACCCGCATCCAAGGTCTCGGCAAAATCGCATTGCTTGAAATCGATGTGCAAGGTTGGCGACAAGCGCGAGAAAAAATCGACACCTCAAAATCAATTTTCATTCTTCCACCAAGTGTCGAAGAACTCTGGCAACGCCTGGAACTTAGAGGAACAGAATCTAAGGACGTAAGATGGCGCCGGCTAATGACAGCGCGCGCCGAAATTAGCAGCGGCAGTCTGTACGAAACCTTTCTAATAAATCGCGACTTAGATTCAGCCTATACCGAACTTCAAGGCATTATTATAAAAGGGAAAAAACCCTCAATCACCAAGGCTAAAGGGGTGGCTTATTGTCAGCAACTCTTGGCTGAATTTGATAGTGCTGGCTGGCTACAGAAGCTTGCGAAAGAACTTGCCGATAAATAAATTGTCCGTAGGCCTTGTAGGCCATCGTTCGGGCGTCTAGGGTTAAGCGACTGCAACTAAGATTTTTAGCGGGAAGCATGAGCTCAGAAGGCAACATCAATACGAAAACGCCAGGCGCTGAGATCAAGCCGATCTCTTCGAAAGAAGTGCCCAGTCCTGAAGCTCTTTTTGCTGATTTAAAAGCTCATCTAAAATACATGAAGCCAGATGCGCTCGAGCAAATCGACAAAGCCTACGAATTCGCTACATGGTGCCACAGAGATCAGACAAGAAAATCCGGTGAGCCTTACATCACTCATCCTCTCGCCGTTGCTCTGATCCTAACGACTCTTAAACTCGATACCTCATCTGTCATCGCGGCAATTCTCCACGACACTGTTGAAGATACTGAAGCAACCCTTGTTGATATCGAGAAAAAATTCGGAAAAGACGTCTGCGACCTCGTCGACGGTCTAACAAAAATCAGCAAAATTAAATTTCGTTCGTCACAAGAACGCCTTGCTGAGAATTTTCGTAAAATGGTCATGGCAATGTCCAACGACCTACGCGTTATTTTGATTAAGTTATCAGACCGTTTGCACAACATGCGCACCCTCGACAACCTACCGCAACAAAAACGCCAACGCATTGCGGAAGAGACTCTTGAAATTTACGCGCCTCTAGCCAATCGGCTCGGTCTCTACAGTTTGAAGAGCGAACTTGAAGACCTATGCATGCGCGAACTTAAAAACGATATCTATAAAGAGATCAGTCGGAAAGTTGCCGCAAAAAAAGCCGAACGGGAAGCCTATATTTCTGAAGTTCGCAGCATCGTCGAATCAGAACTGAAAAAATACGGATTCCAAAACTTAAATGTCTACGGCCGCCCAAAGCATTTCTATTCAATCTACAAAAAGATGGTCGAACGAGGACTCGAATTCGAAGATATTTCAGATCTCTTCGCTTTCCGCATAGTCGTCGATTCTGTCAAAGACTGCTACGAAGCTCTCGGCATCGTCCACGCCATGTGGAAGCCAATGCCTGGCAGGTTCAAAGATTATATCGCTATGCCAAAGGCAAATATGTACCAGTCGTTGCACACGACTGTTATCCGCCCAAATGGCGAGCCGGCTGAATTTCAGATCCGTACCCATGACATGAACCAAACAAGTGAACTCGGTGTTGCTGCCCACTGGCGATATAAAGAGCGCAACGCCGCCCAAGACCAAGCACAGACCGATGTGCAAAAGTTTTCCTGGTTACGACAAATCATGGAATGGCAAAAAGAACTAAAAGACCCTGGTGAGTTTTTAGAAGCCGTCAAAGTTGACCTTTTTGAAGAAGAAATCTTTGTATTTACTCCTAAGGGTGACGTGATCCAGTTGCCTTTCGGTGCGACGGCTCTCGACTTTGCTTTCTCTGTACACACAAAAATCGGTGTGACCACGGTTGGATCCAAAGTAAATGGAAAGATCGTTCCTCTAAAAAAGGTTTTGAAGTCTGGCGACATCATCGAAATCATGACCTCTCCCAATCAGAAGCCAGGAAAAGACTGGTTGAATTTTGTTACGACATCGAAAGCACGAAACAAGATCCGTTCCTCTCTACGTTCAGAGCAAAGAGACCGCAGCAGGATTGTTGGTCGGGAAATTTTAGTACAAGAACTGCACGCTTTCGGACTCGATTTTGAAAAACTACTTAAATCTGGTGACATCGATCCCTTAATCAAAGCAGGGAAAGAAAGTAACATCGACGATATTCTGATTTCCGTTGGCTACGGAAAACTGCATCCAAAAGAGCTTATTCCGAAAGCCTATCCTCATAAAATCCCGAAGGTCCTTCCAGTGGAAGAAGGCAAGTCTCCAACAGACAAATCCAAATCCGCCGTCGAACCTAAGAAAATCAGCTCGAGCGGTATTTTGGTCAACGGGATTGAGAACGTCCTCATCAACTTTGCCCGCTGCTGTCACCCGCTGCCAGGTGAAGACGTATGTGGATTCGTAACAAGGGGACGCGGCGTTACCGTTCATCGCAATAGTTGCCCACGCGCTCTAGATCTTGATCCACAACGAAAGATCGAAGTCCATTGGGCCCAGGATGCGGAAACATCGAAAGGCTTTCACGCGGCGTTTCTCCGGGTATCAACACATGACCGCCAAGGCGTCCTAGCCGAAGTCACCAGCGCTATTTCAGCCTGTGGTGCCAACATTCAAAGAGCTCAGATCAGGGTTAATCAAGACCTTATGGGTGTGCTCGAATTTGAACTGACACTGCAGAGCTTAACCCAGTTGCAGGCCGTTATCCGAAAAGTCGAATCGATACCTTATGTCCAAAAGGTCGAACGCATGAGCACACACCGGATCAACAAAATCTAAGCACTGGGAAATAAGTTTTTTCTCATTTTCGCTAGTGCGATATCATTTAATGACAATAGTTTTTTTTGGGGGGGGGACTATGAAAGTACTACAAAGCGTTTTTGTTTTTTTGATGTTTGCGGGAGTGGCATCCGGCTTTGGTGAGCCGAAGAATTCCAAAATTGAGATCACCAGTGCACCTGCAGGCGATCAATTGGAGTTTACCTTTAAAATTTCTGCAAACGCCGGCCACACCGTAACATTTGAAGCTCCGTGGAAGCTTGAGGTAAAAAACCACGACGGTCTTGCTTTCGCTAGTTCGACTTTTAATAAAGACAATATGGATGAAGCTTTACCTGGTTACAAAGTCAAAACCAATGCAAAGCCCACAAAACAAAACGGCGAGTTTGAGTACTCGCTCGTTTCTTTCATTTGTACATCAGATAAAACCACTTGCTACCGGGAAGTCCACAAAGGCAAGCACCCCTGGGCTATGGCAAAGTGATATCGATTGATTCCGTAAGCGCTCTAGCCGGCAAGAATGAAGGCGGAAGAAACTGACTCGCCGCCTCGTGCGCATTTTGACAAGTCGCACCTGTATTCAGCACAATAATTTCCATGTCATACTTTGGTTCTCCTGTTATCTGATGGATTTCCGCAGTCAGGTATGGGAGAAATATTTTATATAAGGGCTGATCAAAACTCATAGCAAGTTGGCCTAGTCTACCACTGCCGCTAGGGGAGTTCGGGACATTAACAAAGATGCAGCCTTTTTTGCCTGCCAGCGAATTCGTATTGCTAGTAATATTTAACTTTACTGGCTTTGCAACGATCGTCTGTCCAGAACTTAGCTGTGTTTCAAAATCATATGGTTTCCCATTTGTCAGATCTACAGTTGAAAAGTCGGTGTCAAATAATTTGCAGCTTGCCCCTACCCGCATACGAAGTGATTCAATTTTCGAATTGGCGGGAACAGCTGCCAGAAATGATCTCGTCGCTGCGGAGCCGATCTTACCGCCGGCGAAAGATACAAGATGCATTGATTTACTCATTTCACCATCGACGTCGACACATACAGTTGGCTCATCAAAAGCCGGTTGGTAAGGAAAACTTCCGAGCTCAACAGAAACTTTGTCTAAATTAAAAAACTCGCCCGCGCCAATCGTACCCGAAAGACCACTCTGCACATCTGCTTTTGAGTAAGCATAGGCGAACATTGCTTGCGCATTACCAAAGCCCGTTTTATCTAAAATGGTCCCAACTTTCGCTTCGCAAGTATCCGCTGCGGCAAGAAGAGTTAAAAATGTTATGTATTCATAGCCGTCAACGATAGACGATAGATTTACCGATGCAAACAGATTCAAACTAGCATCCGTTTTCGCACCTCCAGTAGCTCCTAAAACAACAATGTCGCCACATGACTCATCGGCTTCAGAATCCTTATCGCACTGGGAATTGTCTTTCATTCGAGCTATAACAAAACAGTACTTATCATGGGTCGTGTCTGGGAATTGATTCGGCTTAACGGTCATAGAAAATGCTACCTGCTCCCCACCGACAGCGCCAACCGTATCGGCTTCATCAAAGCCTGCAACCGCATTACTGCCGCAATAGATCGCC